>CAYUHJ010000025.1:0-44429 GCA_964444365.1 uncultured Alcaligenaceae bacterium
GTTTACGCCTCAAACCACCCCCACCCCAACCCTCCCCCCTCAAGGGGGAGGGGGCCGGAGGTCCAAAAGGGGATCACTTCAGCCCGAGTGGGTTATCGGTCTTTCGGACCGCTGCAACGTGATTTTCGGGGCAGGTCGCGGTGGCGAACTGTGCCTTCGCTCACCCCGTGAACGCCCACACCGCGACGGCGGCGGCGATGGCGGCGGCCAGGACGCCGGCGGCGGCCAGGGTGTACACCCACCCCTTCTCGTCCTTCGGAACGGGCACGGGGTCGGTCGCGCCCCAGGCGACCCGGCTGCTCTTGGGCAGCGGGGACCGGGGGTGCGGCGGGGTCAGGTCCCGGCGGGTGTCCTCCGTCGGCAGCTGGGCCAAACCGGGCGGGGCGAACGGGCCGGGGGCGGCGAACAGGCCGGTCCGCTTCGGGACGCCGTGCGGGCCGGAACCGCCGGGCCGGGTCGGCAGCCCCGTGCGGACGCCGCTGCCGACGGCGGCGAGCGTCCCGGAACCCGGCACGCGCACCGCCGCGGGGGCGGGGGTCGCCTTCGCGGCCCGCAGCGCCACCGGCTCCGAGTCCTGCGACGGCGGGTCCGGCTCCAGCTCGGAGGCGTCCAGCTCCGCGGGCGGCATCCCCTCCGCCACCGCCGGGCAGAACAGCGGCATCTCGTGGACCGCCGGCGGGGGCACGTGGGCGGGCACCCACGGGGCCAGCGCCGCGGCCGCCGCGGCCGGCGTCTGGTACCGCTCGTTCGGGTCCTTCGCCATCATCTTCGCGACGATCTCGGCGAGCCCCTGCGGGACGTCCGGCCGGACCTCCCGGATCGGCGTCGGGTCTTTCGTCCGGTGCCACAGCAGCTTTTGCGACACCGTCCCGGTCGGGAACGGCGGGTGCCCCGCGAGGATGAAGTAGAAGCTCGCGCCGAGGGCGTAGATGTCCGCCCGGACGTCCACCTCGTGCGAGTTCGCGACCTGTTCCGGGGCGACGTAGTCCGCCGTGCCGAGGACGATCTTGTCGTCGTACTTCACGGTCAGCATGTCCGTCGTGTCGCGGTAGAACCGGGCGAGGCCCATGTCGAGAATCTTGGCGAGCCCCTGCCGGTCCACCAGAATGTTGCCGGGCTTCACGTCGCGGTGAACGATCCCGTTCCGGAAGGCGTACTCCAGTCCGTCGGCGATTTGCCGGATGTACGCCGCGGCCCGGCCGGGGTCGAGCGTGCCGTGCTTCCGCACCATGTCGAGGAGGTTCGTGCCGTCGACGTACTCCATCACGATGAAGTGCAGGTTCCCGTCCTGGTCGATGTCGTGGGTGCGGACGATGTTCGGGTGTTCCAGCGACCCCGCCGCCCGGGCCTCGCGGTAGAACCGGCCGAGGGCGGACGGCTGCTCGGCCTTCGCGGGGGGCAGCACCTTGATGGCGACCCGCCGCTTCATGAACATGTGCTCGCCGAGGAACACCTGCCCCATGCCGCCGACCCCGACCCGTTCGAGGAGCTTGTACTTCCCGATGGTGAACCCGCGCCACTTGCCGAGGAGGAACTGTTCCTTCTGGAACTCGGTCAGGACGCCGTCCCGGACCATGCCGTCGGCGAAGGCGAGGGCGTTGGCGGGGTCGTAGGTGCCGGCGAGGGATTGCAGGTAGGTGTTCAGCCGGGCGTCGTCGACCATCCCGCTCTTGCGGACGAGTTGGAGCAGGTCTTCGACCGACGCGGGGGCCGACATCGGAGTCACCGGGGCGAGGCGGAGAATCGGACCGACCCCCAAAGTTTACCCGTCCGACCGGGGCCGTGCTACACCACAGCGCTAAATCGGGGGCGGGATACGAGGGCGGTAGGTTCGGCGAGCCGCGGACGCCAGTCGGCGGGTGGAATCGCTCGGACCCGCGGACCGGCGTCCGCGGGTCGCCGTGCGGGAATGACCCCGGCCGATCCGGGAAACCGCTTGGACCGGAGTCCGAGGGGTGCGATAATCTCAGGAGGAACCGGAGAATCCGCCGATGGCCGTCCCGACCGACGACCGCGACCTGCTCGACTTGTACAAGGCAGGGAGCGAGACCGCGGCCACCGAGTTGTTCGACAAGTACTGCGAGAAGCTGCTGCGGCTCGCGGAGAAGCGCATCGGCGCGCGGATGAACAGCCGCGTCGACGCCGAGGACGTGGTCCAGTCCGCGTTCCGCACGTTCTTCGGCCGGGCGAAGGCCGACAAGTTCACGTTCGAGGACCAGGACGACCTGTTCAAGCTGCTCGTGCGGATCACCGTCCACAAGACGCTGCGGCAGATCGCCTTTCACCGGGCGGCGAAGCGGAACCCGTCCCAGGAGGCCGGCCAGGGGGACACGGCCAACGACCTGCTCATGCAAGCCGTCGCCGCCGGGCCGACGCCGGAGACCGAAGTCGCGCTGATCGACCAGTTCGAGTCGTTCATGTCGCAGCTCCCGGCCCAGGACCGCCAGATCCTCGAACTGCGGATCGAGGGGTACTCGACGGACGAGATCGCGACGAAACTCGGCTCCTACGACCGCAAGGTCCGGCGGGTGCTGGAACGCATCCGCGGCCTGGCCGAGTCGCAGAAGGTCGGAATCGAACGGCAGAAGTGAGCCTCTAACCCTCGCCCCGTGGGGGAGAGGGTGGCCGCAGGCCGGGTGAGGGGACGACCGCAACAGGAAAGAAAGTTCAGCCCTGGGCAAGAGAGTTCGTCGGTCGTGAAGCGTTCCCCTCACCCCCGGCCCCTCTCCCCCAAGGGGAGAGGGGAGGAAATCGAAGTCGTGTCCGCTCCCCGCGCGGAAACCGCATACCCTGGTGTCGGAAAAGCGTTCCCCTGCCCCCGAGTGACCATGTTCCGCCCCGGCCGATACCTGATCCCCGCCCTGCTGCTGACCGCGGCGACCGCGCCCGCCGCCAACCCGCTCGACCGCCGGTCGCGGGACGAGCCCGAGATCGTCGTCGAAGCGGGCGGCCGGTCCGGGCGGTGCGACGACCTGCGGTTCACCGCCGACGGCAAGTGGCTGATGGCCTGCGGGGACGACAAGGTCGTCCGGATGTGGCCCTACGCGGACGGCAAACTCGACACGACGAAGGGGAAGGCCCGCGTCCTCCGGTGGCCCGCCTGGCGCGAACAGCGCGGCGGGATCAAGGCCCAGGCCGCCACCCCCGACGGCTCGAAGGTGCTCGTCGGCGGGTTCGGGATGCGGTCCAGCACCTGTGCCCTGCTCGACGGCGAGACCGGCGACCTGCTCGCCCTGACGTGGCCGATCGAGGACCGCAAGGAGGGCGGCTTCTTCACCGTGATGGCCGTCGCCTTCCCCGAAGACTTCAAGGCCGACCCCCGCGTCGCGTTCGCCACCGCCGACGGCAGCGTCTGGCTGTGGGACACCACCCCGCTCCCGGACGGCAAGGGGAAGGAACTCCCGGACCGCACCGCCCGCCCGTACCGCGTGGGGGTCCACGACAAGCTCCGCGAACTCGGCAAGACCTCGACCGAGTTCTCCATGCCCCGCGAACTCTGGTTCGAGAAGGGGAGCCTGTACTCCATCAGCGAGGTCGGGCAGATCCTGAAGTGCGACATCCCGAAGGAGATCCCCGCCGGCTCGCCGCGCGACCTCGGCAGGGGTACGCAGCGGTTCAACATCAACGCGGGCCTCGTCGACGGCGACACCCGGCACACCGTCTACCGCACCGCCCGCTCCGCGGACGGGAACTGGATGGCGGTCGCCGTCCGGTCCAACTTCGTCCTGCTGCGGGAACTGAGCGAAGGCC
Organism: uncultured Alcaligenaceae bacterium; assembly: GCA_964444365.1. GTDB lineage: Bacteria > Planctomycetota > Planctomycetia > Gemmatales > Gemmataceae > CAYUHJ01. The sequence goes on from CAYUHJ010000025.1 coordinate 3,751, forward strand.
GGGAGTTCCGAAAGATCGAGTTGCCGACCAAGTACGACCTGCCCTACTGCGTGGCCTTCGACCCGAAGACCGGCCGCCTCGCCGTCGGCGTCGCGGACATGGTCTACGACACCGTCAAGAAGGACAATGTGGTCGAGAAAGCCCCCGGCGCGTTCGCCCTCGACGGCAAGGGGCACGTCCTCGTCTTCGACAACCCGACCGGGCCGAAGCCGAAGCTCGTCGCGGACATTCCGACCTCGTACTTCCCGGAAGGGCTCGCCTTCCACCCGACCGACGGCAAGCTCGCCGTCGCCGCCGGGGAGAACTGCGAGGTCACCGTCTACGACGTGGACAAGGAGAAGGCGACCAGCCTCGTCCGCGGGGCCGGCCGGGGGCTGTGGTCCGTCGGGCTGTCGTCGAACGGGAACGTCCTCGGCGTCCGGACCGTGCGGGACGCCGCGTCGAAGAACCCGAACGCCCGCGGGACCGGCCCCTGGCACGCCTTCGACCTGCCGCGGATGAAGCCGACGAAAGCCCCGGAAGAGTGGCTGACCCCGGTCCCCGAGGCGGACGGCTGGAAGGTCGTCCAGAAAGCCGATGACCTGTACATCTGGCACGTCCAGCGGACCGACAACCCCGCGGTTCAAGCGTACCTGACGCTCGACCGCCGCCGGGAGATGATGCCGACGTGCTACACGTTCATCCCCGCGAAGGGCACCGCCCCGACCCGCCTGATCGTCGGCCACTACTACGGCGCGTCCCTGTTCGAGAACGACCCGAAGCTCGGCTGGGTCCGGAAGCGGCTGTTCACCGGGCACGCCGGCGAGGTCAGCGCGGTCGTCGCCGCGAAGGACGGCACCTGGTTCGCCACCTGCGGGTTCGACCAGACCGTCGCCAGCTTCGCCCTCACCGAGTGGCCCAGCCACCCGAGCCTCGGGGCGTCGTTCACCGTCGTCGACGGCAAGCTCTACGCCCAGAAGGTGGACGTCGGCTCCCCCGCGTGGGAACTCGGGCTGTCCGGCCGGGACTCGATCGAGACCCTCGCGGTGAACAAGAAGCTGATCTACAACGTGTCCGACAAGTACCCGAAGACCGGCACGCCGGAAGACGCGATCGCGGCCCTCGCCCGTGCGGAGGCGGGGTTCGAGCACTACGTCGGCTTCCGCCGGCAGGGCAAGGGGGACGTGATCGAGAACCTGACCACCGTCCGCCAGCGGCCGCTGTGGAAGTGGTTCCCCGCGTTCGACGACGAGGGCAAGCTCACCGACTGGGTCATCTGGATGTGGCGGGGGTCCTACTACCACACCAAGACGGCCCACGGCGACCGGCTCGTCGGCTGGCACGTCAACCACCCGCAGATCGACGGCAAGCCGGAGTTTTATCAGCTCCAGCAGTTCGAGAAGCAGTACCACCGCCCGGAACTGCTCACGAAACTGATCGCGAGCCGGGACCTGTCGGCGGTGATGGTCGCCGCCCTCGGGGAGAACCCGCAGACGATCCCGTTCGACCGCTACGAACCAGCCCCGGTTCGCGTGTCCGTGCAGAAGACGACCGTAACCGGGAACGGGCTCAAAGTTGATGTGAACGTGGCCGCCCGCGGGACAAACCCGGACCTGCTGCCGGACCGCGTCGAACTCTGGGTGAACGACTACCGCCACAAGGCGTGGGACACGTTCGGCCGGGCGGTCAGCGAGACGGTCGACCTGCCGATCGACGTGTTCCGCGGCGGCGAGAACCAGATCGCGGTCCAGACCTTCAACCGGGTCGGCGGCCGCGGCGAGGCGGTGAAGCTCGTGACCAACCCGAAGGACGCCGCCGAACCCCGGCTGCTCGGGCTGTCCGTCGGCATCAACGACTACGCCGCCCACCGGGTCAACGCCACGGGTGCCCGGTCGTTCGGCGACCTCCGGAGTGCCCGGACCGACGCGGAATCCATCGCCGAGCGGATGCTCGACTACCGCGGCGTCGGCAAGTACTTCCCCAGCGGCGACTTCATGATCCGGCTCGACGGGAAGGCCCGCCGGCAGGACCTCCTCGCCGCCCTGGACGAGTACGCCAAGACCGCGAAGGCGGACGACCATCTGATCGTCTTCTTCGCCGGCCACGGAGACTTCGTCGTCCCGGACGGCACCACGCCCTCCGGCGACCCCATCGAAGGGGCTCGCGGCCTCGGCGGGAACCGCGGGCTGTTCCTGTTCTGCTGCCCGGACTACGCCCCGGCCAAGCCCCAGCAGACGGCCCTCGCCGCCGAGGAACTGTTCGACAAGGTCGCCACGATCAAGTGCAAGAAGATGATCTTGTTGGACGCGTGCCACTCCGGTCAGGCGACGGAAGCGAACCTGATCCGCCGGTTCGTGCCGAACGGCCACGGGCCGTTCGTGATGGCGTCCTCCGACCAGAGCGAACTGTCCTACGAGCACCCGAAGTTCGGCCACGGGCTGTTCACCTACGCGGTGATGGAGGCCCTCGGCGACCGGTTCCGGAAGGCCGACCGCGACACGGACGGGACGATCACCACGACCGAGCTGTACCGGTACGTCGCCGACCGCGTGCCGGAACTGCTGAAGGAAGCGGGGAAGGACGCGGGGCTGCAGAACCCCATCTGCTTCCCCCGCGACGCGACCCGCACGGTGTTCGTGAAGAAGTAACTGGATTTGTAGGTCGGGTCGAGTCTTCGAGGCCCGACGGGAAGCGTAACGTCGGGCCTCGAAGACTCGACCCGACCTACAAGACAACAGCCCAAACCACTCTGCCCCCTTCGGAGGTGACTCCCGTGACTGCCCGATTCGCCGCGGTCGCCCTCGCGGCGGCCCTGCTGACCGCCCCCGCGTCGGCCCAGTACGACGCCATCGACGAGGCCCTGAGCCGGCACGCGCCGAAGGTCATCGACGCCCTCAAGAGGAAGAACTGGCCGAACGCCGGCGTGCTCAAGTTCCTCGTCCGCAAGGGCACGTCCGCCCCGCGGGACGACGCCGGCGAACTGAACATGGCCCTCGCCACCCGGCTCGAAGTCGCCCTGATCCTCGGCAACAACGACGAGAAGTTCGGCATCCTCAAGACGCCGAGTGCCACCGTGATGGCCGAGGGGAACACGCTGGCCAACCACCTCGACGGCGACGGCCGCAAGGCGTTCTTCCGCCACAAGTACGACCTCGCCTGGAGCAATGACAAGGTCGACGCCGGCGGGTTCGTCACCGGGCTCGTCACCCTCTCGGACGACCTCAAGGACATGGCCCTGCAACTGAAGGCGTTCGACAAGTCCGGCACCCTCGAAGACCTGCCGGTCGAGATCAAGCTGCCGACCAACCCCCGCGTGCTGGCCGAGGCCGGGTACAGCTACACGATCTCCAAGGAGAAGCAGACCGCCCTCGTCAGCCGCGAAGCCCCGAAGACGTTCTCCGAACAGGAAAAGCTCGTCACCGGCGACGTCGTGAAAGTCGCGCTGAAGGAGACCCCCGCCCGAACCGCCGCGCCGCCGAAGGAGCCGTTCGCCCCGCTGTCCGACTCGCCGGTCAAGCTGACGGTCCAGTACAACGGCGCGACCGTGCCGGTTCACGGCAACACCGTGGCGGAGCCGAAGGAGTCGGACAAGGTGTCGTTCGTCCTCGAAAACAAGGGGGACGCGACCTACGCCGTCGTGCTGCTGCTCAACGGGGAGAACACGCTGTACCGCGGCCGCGGGGCGACGTGGGCGGCCCGCAAGTGGGTGCTCCCGGCCGGGGCGTCCGTCACCATCACCGGGTTCCAGACGGACGACAAGACGTCCGAGCCGTTCAAGGTGCTCTCCCCGGAAGAGTCCGACAGCGAATCCGTGAACTACGGCGAGCACGCCGGCACCTTCCGGATGGTCGTGTACCGCGGCGACCTGACCGAGAAGGACCCGGAGATCAACCGGAAGAAGGAGTACACGGAAGAAGACCTGGCGCTGGTGGCCATCGCCCGCGGTGCGAAGATCGGCGGGACGAAGCCGCAGTCGCTGAAGGCCCTGCAGGCCGAACTCCGCGGCCGGGAAAAGAGCGGCGAGGGGGCCCGCGGGCTGATCGTGAAGGGCGGGAACGCGGAAACCAGCGAGGTGCAGAAGGTCTACTTCAAGCCGACCCCGGAGATCCCCGTCGCGGACGTGACCCTGCGGTACTACACGCCGAAGAAGTAAGCGGGCGGCGGGGCGTCAGCCCGCCGAGACGGATTTCGGACCGTCCGCGGCGGGCTGACGCCCCGCCGCTCGCCCAGCGGACTGCCCGCCTCCCCGCCGGAACCGGATGACGCGATGAGCGACGAACCCGCGTTCCTCGCCGCCATTCAGGGCACGCCCGACAACCTCGTCCGCCTGGTCTACGCCGACTGGCTCGACGACCTCGACACGCCGGACACCCGGGCGCGGGCCGCCTTCCTCCGGGCGTGGTGCGACCTCGCCGACACGCCCCTGTCCGACCCCGCCTTCCCGGACCGGTTCGCGCACCTCGAACGCCTGCGCGTCGGGTTGCCCGAGGACTGGCTCCTCGCGGTCGACGCCGACCGGTTCCGGCCGGACTCGCCGGACCGGGCGGCGGCCCGGGCCGGGGCGTTCCTGCTGCGGTTCGCCCGCACCGAGGCGCAGATCGAGAGCGTCACCCGGGACGGGGACGATTACGTCGTCGCGTACACCGACATCGCCGCCGACTTCGCGGGCACCGACCGGTTCGTCCTGCGAGTGGACGGTCGCCTGCGGGTGGACGGCACCACGGGCCGGGTTCGCGATCTGGACGGACGCTACGTCCTTGCCGACCGGGAACCGCCACCCCCCGGCCCGCCACCGGGGACGCCCAAGCTCGTGCCGCGGGAGCAGGTGGCGATCGTCTCGCCCCACGCGGACGGGTACTCGCAAGTCGTCCGCTGGCGGAAAGACTTCTGGGCGACGGTTCAGATGACGTCCGTCGTGGGCATCGTGGTCGGGCTGGCGGCGCTGTTCCTGACGCCGTGGGTGCTGACGGGGTTCCCGATGTACGCCGTGATGGGCGCGATCCTGCTCCTGGCGTTCGGGTGCCTGACGGCGTTTCTCGTGGCGATCGTGCTGGGGTGAAGGCCCCGGTGCGGTTGGTCGGCCGGCCTGTAAGCCGGGTTTTGTCCCGCCCTCGCGGACGGCGACGGTCATTTATCTAGCCCGCACGGTCGCCCGTGGGGTCGAGCAGTCTACCCGGAAGTCGTGACGGGTCGGGCCGACCCTGCTTCCCTATTTGACCTTGCTCCCGGTGGGGTTTGCCGAGCCGACGGGTCACCCCGCCGCTGGTGCGCTCTTACATTAAGGGCTTTCGCCCCGCACCGTTTCACCCTTACCGGGAGCAGTGGGCAGCGGGCAGTGGGCAGTGGGCAGAAAAACCGAAACGAGCTTTTCTGCCCACTGCCCACTGCCCGCTGCCCACTGCTCCAGGCGGTTTCCTTTCTGTTGCACTGTCCCGCCCCGTCCGCGGCCCGGGCCGGGGAGCCCGAGCCGGTTCCGGGGGGTGGGCGTTACCCACCACCGCGCCCTGTGGAGCCCGGACTTTCCTCCCCGGGGCGAAGGCCCCCGCGGCGACCGTCCGGCCGACCGACCAACCGTGTGCCCATCTTACCCCCGAATCCCGTGCGGGGAAGCGGGGCACGGAACAGACACCCGCCCCGCCGGCGGGGTTCGCGGTTCAACTGCCGACCACGTCCTTCACGTCCAGCACGTACACCTGCCGGGTCGGCTCGTGGGCGGAGTCGATGCACACCTGCGTCCCGTCGCGGTTCCAGCGGGGGTGCAGGTCGCAGCGGAACGGGCCGGCGAGCGCCGCCGGGGAACGGAACTTGTTCAGGTCGTACCGCCGGCCGTTTGCGACCTTCAACAGCATGAGTTGCCGGTTGGAGTCCTTGTCCGGGTAGGTGTCGTTCAGCACCCACTTCCGATCCGGCGAGTACGAACAGTGCCCGTCCCGGTCGCAGACGTCGCCGTAGACGACCTTCGGGGCCTCGTCCGCGACGGGGATCAGATAAAACTTGTCGCCGTCTTTTTTGGTCCGCGCCCAGGCCAGCAGGGTGTCGTCGTCGCGCCAGTCGAAGTGCGACGTCATCCCGTCGTCGAGGTGCAGCCGGAGGTCGGTGCCGTCGGGCTTCGCGGTGTAGAGGCGGGTCTGCCACGACCTGTCGCCCGGCTTCTTCCAGCGGTGCAGGAACACGAACCGCGTCGCGGACGGGTTGAACTGCAGGTGGTTCACCCAGTGCTCCGCGCCGTCGAACCGCGCGTCCGGCTTGTTCCCCGCGAGCTGCTTCAGCGACACCGCGAGTTCGTTCTTCCCGGTCGCGGCGTCCATCAGCCAGATGCCGAGCTTTTCCGGCGCGAGTTCGTCCGCGTGCGTCTCGGGGACGGTGGCGTACCCGTAACCGGGGCGGAGCCGGTGCAGTCGCGCGAAGTCGAGCGTGACGGCCTTCTTCCCGTCCGGGGACATCGCGTAGACCGGCCGGGGGAGCGTCCGGGTCTTGCCCGTGTGAACGTCGCGAATCACGGCGACGGACTGTTTCTCCGCGACGGCGTTGTAGATCACTTCCTTGTCCGGGGCCGACCCGAGCCATTGCAGCATCGTCCCCTGCTGCCACGACCACGCGGCGGTTGTGTCGAGGGGGATGTATTTGTCGCCGTCCTTGAGGTCGACCATCCCGACCGTGAGTTCCTCCCCCGGTTTCGGCTGGCGGTCGATGAAGTCGGTCTCCATGCACAGCAAGTACCGGCCGGTCGAGTCCCACGGGCACTTGTCGTAGTACCCGAAGAAGTGGTGCTTCGGCCCCTTCGTGACGGCCCGCGCGGGGACCGGGGTTTCCACGTCCTTCGCGCCACGGGAACGCATTCCCGCGGCCCCCAGCCCGGCGGCGGAGGCGAGGAACTTTCGGCGGGAAAGCGGCGTCATACTGGCACCTGGGATTGAAGAGGCAACCCCTCTCCCGGCCCCCTCCCCGCTTCGGAGAGGGGTGGAAATCCGTCCGCCTCCCCCTCTCCGCTTCGGGGAGGGGGCCGGGGGGAGGGGTTCTACGGCCTCGCGAATCTCACACTCGTAGAATGTCCGCCTCGTCCCGCCGCGTCAACGATTCGTTCTCACTCACTGGAGCCGCCGATGCCTTTCCCCCGTTTCGCCGCCCTGCTCGCCGGACTGGTGACGCTCGCGTTCGCACCCGCGGCCGATGAGGCCCCGGTCGAAATCAAGCTCGACAAGAAGGGGAAGATCAAGGCGACCGCCCCCGCCGGCTGGAAGTCCGAGAAGCCGGGCAACACGCTGCGGTCCTACCAGTTCCGCATCCCGTCCGGGGAAGAGGGCGTGCCGGACGCCGAGTTCATCGTCATGCCGAACAGCAGCCCGGTGGCGGACAAGTCGTTCCCCCGGTGGCGGACCTCGTTCGTCGTCCCCGAAGGCACCGCGGCGGAGGACATCGGCAAGGTCTCGAAGCTGGACCTGCCGGTCGGCGTCGGCCACGTCCTCGACGTGACCGGCACCTGGAAGTTCAAGGAGCGGCCGTTCGACCCGAAGTCGAAGGAAGAAACGCGGCCTGACTACCGCGTGATCTGGGTGATCCTGGTGGACAAGAACGACGAGGCGACGCACTTCCGGCTGAGCGGCCCGGCGAAGGTCGTGGGCAAGCACCAGAAGGAGATGGAAGAGTTGCTGAAGGCACTGAAGTAACTGGCGAGCGGCGGGGCGTCAGCCCGCCGTGTTTGGACGAGCGTGGGAGCGGTGTGTGGATGTGCCTGGGAATAGAGTTCACGGCGGGCTGACGCCCCGCCGCTCGCCGCACTCACTTCTTCGGGACGACCTCGTCCTTCTTCCAGCCCAGCAGCACGACCGTGTAGCCGTCCGCCTTCATGTCCGCGGGCACGACGAGTTCGTTCGTCGCGGCCATCTTCTTGACGTTCTTCTGCCCCTCCAGGAACTCGTCGGCCGGCAGCAGGTCGTCGTAGCCGGGCACGCCGTAGTGCATGGGAATCGCGTAGAGCCGGGGGTTGATCGCCTTGGTGATGTTGCGGGCCTGCTCGCCGTTGACGGTGTACACGCCGCCGACCGGGACCATGAGGATGTCCACCGGGCCGATCGCCTTCACCTGCTCCTTCGTGAGTTCGTGCCCGATGTCCCCGAGGTGGCAGATGCGCAGGCCGTCCGCCTCGATGACGAACGCGGAGTTCTTGCCGCGGGTCATGCCGGAGTCGGCGTCGTGGTAGAGCGGGAACGTCTTGACGTGGATCTGGCCGACCTTCTCGTCGACCTTCGCCCAGTCCGGCTGCCGGCCCTTCTTCGCTTCGAGCAGGCCGTAGAAGATGCGGGCGGCCTTGGCGTTCTCGACCGCTTCCGGCTGGGCGTGGTCGCTGTGCCAGTGGGAACAGGTGATGATGTCCGCCTCGACGACCGGCCGGCCGAACTCGGGGATCGCGTGCGGGTCGAGGACGACCTTCTTGCCGGTCGACGTTTGGACCTGGAAGAACGACTGGCCGAACCACCGGACCGTGACCGCTTTCGCGTCCTGGGCGGACGCCAGGGGCGAGACGGCGAGGACGAGTGCGGCGGCGAGAAGTCTTCGCATGGGTCACACGGAACGGGGAACGGGATGGGGCGCGACGGGGGGACGAGCGACGGGCCGAAACCTGACAGGGCCCGAAAACGCGAATCGCCGGGGGACTGGAACAGTCCCCCGGCGATTCGATTTCCGAGTCAGAGGATCACTTCGTGAGCAGGAACACAGCCGCGAGGCCGGCCCCGGTCAGCAGGATGGCCAACACGATGATGAGGGTGTTGTTCCCGCCGCCCGCCTTGGGCTCGGGGGCACCGCCCGTCATCCAGCCGGTCGAGCTGGTGGCGATCTTGGGGCTGGCGAACGGGGCCTGGTCGCCGCCCGCTTCCATGAGCGGGACTTCGCCGTAGTCCTGCTGCTGCGGGTAGGCGGGCTGGGGCATGGCCTGGGCCTGCTCCCGGAAGCTGCTGCGGCCGGGCAGGGCCGGGGCCGCGGCGGGGGCTCGGCCGCCCATGCCGCCGCCCATGCCGCCGGCGGCGGGCATCGGGGTCGGCTGGTTGACGCGGTTGCCGCCGGCACCGGGCAGGCCCTGCATCGGGCGGTTCGGGGTGGCGCTGGCGGGGAACGGGTTGGACTTGGACGGGGCCGTCGTGAGGCCCGGCATCTTCGCCCCGGACCCGCTGGCCATCCGGGAGCCCGGCATCGGCCGCTGGACCGGGGCGCTCTGCACGCCCGACCCGGCTTCCGCCCCGACCCCGGCCAGTTCCCCGAGGTACGGCTCCAGCGCCTCGACGACCTCGTCCGTGCCGGCGAACCGCTCTTCCGGCGTCTTGGCCATCAGCCGGGCGATGACCGCGATCAGGCCGTCCGGGGTTTCCGGGGCCAGTTCCTTGATCGGCGTCGGCTCCTTCGACTGGTGCGCCATCATCTTTTCGACGGCGCTGCCTTCGGGGAACGGGACGCGGCCGGTCAGGCAGTAGTACATGGTGCAGCCGAGCGAGTACTGGTCGCCGGCCGGGGTGCGGTTCGTCGGCTCCATGATGGATTCCGGCGAGGCGCAGTCGAGGCCGGACGTCAGCGTGTTCGCCGTGGACATCGTGTCGACGAGGGATTCCCCTTCGTTCTCGACGAGCAGCGAACCGATGCCGAAGTCGAGGATGCGGGCCTGGTTGTCGGACCCGATCATGATGTTGGACGGCTTCAACAGCCCGTGGAAGATCGAGTTCTGGTGGCTCAGGGCGAGGCCCTGGGCGACCTGCAGGCCGATGAGGGCGGACTGCTGGGCGGTGAGGCGGCCGTTGTGCTGGACCATGTTTTCCAGCGTCTGCCCCTCGGCCAGCGGCCAGACGAGGTAGTGCAGCCCGCCCGCGGTGCCGACGTCCACGAACGGGACGACGGCCGGCGTGCTGAACTGGCCGAACGACCGCACCTGCCGGCGGGCGAGGCGGACGTTCCACATGCTCCGCCGGGGGAGCACCTTCACCGCGTACAGTTGGTTGTCGTTCTTCGAGGTGGCCTTGTAGACCTGCCCCATGCTCCCCTGGCCGATCGCGTCCAGGAGGACGTACGGCCCGAGGACGAGGCCCTGCGTCTTCCCGTTGAGGATGCGGTCGGCCTGGAACCCGGTGATCGTGTTCTGCTGGACCAGGTACTCCGCCAGGGCCGGGGCTTCGGCCCGGGGGTTCCGCTTCAGGAACTCGCTGACGATCTGGTCAAGCTGGCCCCGGTCGATGAGCCCGCTGCGGCGGAGATCCCAGACGAACCATTCACACGCCCCAAGATCGTTGGTCACCATGTGTCGGCATCCTGGTCGGGGGAGTCTGTCGGATTGAAGCGCCGGCCGGCGACGCGGAAGCCGAACGGGCGATAAACTCTGTCGTCCCAGCACATACGGTTCACTTAGATTAAGCCAATGTTCGGCCCTGTCAAACCTTTTAGGGCCGTTTTCACTCCCCGCCCGACCCTGTATGCTGCCCTGACCGGGCGATCGTCTGCGCGGACCCGCCGCACCCGTTTTCTCGCCCGCCCACGGTCTCGAATCTCCCACCCCAGCACCCACCCGAACCCATGCCCCCGAACCCGTACGACACCTGCCCTTGCGGCAGCGGCAAGAAGTTCAAGTGGTGCTGTCAGCCCTACTTCGAGCGGATCGAACAGGCCCTGGAACTGCACCACAACGGCCAGCACGAGTCCGCCCTCCGGACGATGGACGGCCTCGCGGCCGAGCACCCGAACTACCCGCCGGTCTGGGGGTACTACGCCCAGCTCTTGTACATGGAGGGGCAGGTCGAGAAGGCGGAGGAAGTGCTGGAAAAGGCGTTCGCCCTCCAGCCGAACTTCCCGATGGGGCTGCTCCTGAAGGGGGTCTTCCGCCAGTCCGAGGGGGAGATCATCGGGGCGCTGCTGCTCTTCCGCAAGGCCGCGGACGCCTACGACCCGCAGGCCCACAGCCAGCTCGCGCAAGTCTACGAGATGATCGCCCGGAACGAGATCGTCCTGAACCGCGTCGTCGCCGCCCGCGCCGCCCTCGAACGCGCGGCCCACATGAACCCGGCGGACCAGGAGCTCCGGGAGCAGTTCCAGGCCCTGTTCGGCGACGACAGCCGGCTGCCGAACTGCGCCCGGAAGAAGTACGCCTTCCGCCCGACCGTCAAGCCGGTGGATTCCGCCGCCGCGACGGGCAAGTTCTCCGACGCGAAGGCCGCCTTCGAGAAGCTGACGGCGGAAGTCCCCGACGACCCCGCCGGGTGGTTCAACCTCGGGCTGGTCCGGGCGTGGCTCGGCGAACAGCCGACCGCCCTCGCGGCGCTGAACAAGTCCGTCGAGCTCGAATGGGACGACGCCAAGGCGGAGGAAGCCCAGGCCCTCGCGGAAGTGCTGAAGTGCGGGCAGGGCATGGAAGGGGACTCGGACTACACCGAGTACCGCGCGTACATGCCCGTCCGCGACCCCGAGGCCCTGTTCGGGCTCATCCGGGCGTGGGACCAGGAACGCAAGATGGTCGCCCCGCAGGCGGACCAGGAGACCGGCACGTTCTCGTGCATGCTCGTCGAGGAAATGCCGAGCCTGCTCGACACCGGCACCGTCATGGGCCGGGTGCTCGCGAACGTGACGATCGTCGGCGGGCTGATGCGGCTGTGGGGCACCAACCCGGACGGCGTGAAGAAGATGGTCGCGGAGGTCCGCGACCGGGTCAACCTCGCGGTCGGCGAGCCGGTCGAGGGGACCGGCCCCGCCCAGTTCGGGGAGATCTGCCAGGCCGCGCTCGCGTACCCGATCCGCACGTCGGACATCGCCGAGGCCGAGGCCAAGCTCCGGTCGAACGCCGAGCACTACTTCGAGTCCGTCTGGATCCACGCCCCGCTGAAGGCGCTCAGCGGCACGCCGCCCCTCGACGCCGGCGGCAGCAAGCTCCTCCGGAAGCGGCTGATCGGCGTGATCCGGTTCCTGCAAGACAACCTCGACGGGGCCGCCCCCCGCAAGCAGGTCGGCGGGCAGGTCGTCCCGATCCAGGTGTACGACTTCAACCGCCTCCGCCACAAGTTGAACGTCGAACTGCAAGCCCCCGGCGAGGCCCCGACGATCGCGGTGCCGGCGGATGCGAAGCCGGCCGCCCCGCGCGACTTCGGCAAGATGAACGCGGCCGACCTCGCCGCGCTGCCGGTCGCTGACCTGACGGCGGGCGAACTGGAAGACGCGATGCGGGCGGCCCTGAAGCTCGACGCCCGCGACCTCGCCGTCGCGTTCGCGTTCGCCGGCACCGCCAGGCCGGCCGACCCCGCGAAGCCGGACCGGTACCCGTTCTACGCGGTGCTCATCACCGGGGCCGTGTCCGAGGGGAACACGGACGCCGCCCTCAAGCACGCCCGCGACGGGGCCGCCTTCGACGCCGCGCACAACGCCGGCAAGCGGGCCAACGACTACGCCGTCCGGAAGGCCCAGCTGTTCGCCAAGACCGGGGACGCCGAATCCGCCGCGAAGGAGTTCGACGACCTCCTCGCCCGCAACCCGGACGAGGGGAAGTTCTACGTCTCGGCCGTCGAGACCATGCTGAGCGCGCGGCAAGGGGCGAAGGCGTCCGCGTTCGCCGAGAGGGGCCTGGAAACCGCCCGCCGCACCGGCAACCGCGACCTGGAAGGCGCGTGCCGGGAACTGTCCGAGGCGGCGAAGCGGCTGAAGTAGCGGCCCCGGACGGAGGTCACCCCACGAACACCCCGGTCAGCAGGTCCGAGAACACGTCGAACGCGGTGGCGGTCGGCGGGTTCGCGGTGCCGAGGAGCGCCTTGCCGGGGTAGGTGAAGACCGTCGACCCGTTCCCCGGCACCCCGACCACGAGGTCCGCGAACGGGTCGCCGTCCAGATCCTTCGCCGCGACGACCGCCCCCTCCCGGAAGACCTCCAGCGCCGACCCGCCGGCGAAGAAGCTGCCGACCGTCAGCCCGGCCACCGCCGGGTTGTCGAGCGAGCCGAAGTCGCCGGCCGCGAGGAGCGCCTTGCCGTCGGCGACGCGGACCCGCGGGGCTCCCCCCGGCCCCCCGCCGAAGATCAGGTCGGCGAACCCGTCGCCGTTCACGTCCCCGGCCGACACGTAAGCCCCGTTCCGCAGCGTCTCCTCGAAGGCGAAGAAGTCGGCGACCAGCCGTTGCGGTTGGCCGGCGAAGGTGCCGATCACGGTCTTGCCGTCGTACACCGCGACGCGGGGGCCGCCGCCGGTGCCGGCCGCGACGATCAGGTCCGGGGTGCCGTCGCCGTTCACGTCCCCGAACGCCACGCGGGAGCCGCCGCGGAAGGTCGGGTCGTCGATCCCGAAGAAGTCCGCGAGCACCGTGCCGGACCCGGTGAAGACGCTGACGCGGGCGGACCCGGTCGCGTCGGCGGACACGGCGATCTCGGCCTTCCCGTCGCCGTCCAGGTCGGCGGCCGCGACGAACGCCCCGCCGGTGAAGGTGTCCTCGAAGGCGTCGAACGTCGTCACCGCCCCGGTATTCCCGTCGACGACGGCGACCCGCACCCGGACGCCGGGGCCGGTGGTGACGACCGTGTCCGCGACGCCGTCCCCGTTCACGTCCGCGGTCAGCGGCCGCGCCCCCGTCCCGTCCGGGAGCGGGCTGACCGACCGGTTCACGGTGCCGTCCGCGTTGTACACGGTGACGGCCCCCGGCCCCCCGCGCCCGGCCCCGACGGCGTAGGTCGGCTGCGCGTTCTGGTCCGCCGTCGACCGGGGGACCGTCGATGCGAGCTCGAAGGTCACCCCCGCGAATCCCGGTGCGGACGCGGTGACCTGGAAGCGGCCGGCGACACCGTTCGCGGTCGCGGTCGCGCTGGCCGTTCCGCCGGCGATCGTGGCCGGGCTGCCGGTGATCGTCGCGCCGGGTCCGGACCCCGGTGCCGTGAACGTGACCGGGAGCCCGTCGACGGAAACCGACACGCCGGGGTCGTTCGCGGCCACGCCCACGACGAGCGGGTTCGCGAACGCGGAGTTGACGGCCGTCTTCTGGTTGTTCCCGCCGGTGATCGTGAGGGTGAACCCCTGGCTCTCGAACGCGCCGATGTCGACGCCGCCGACCCGGCCCTTGCCGCGGGCGTCGGTGGTGGGCGCACCCGCGGACGTGCCCGCGTTGATCGCCGGGGAACCGAACAGGAGCGCGATCGTCTGGACCGGCCCGCCGAAGTTCCCGAGGGCGGACAGCCCGGGATTCGCGACCCCAACGATGTTCCCGTCCACGCCGTCGACCAGCCCCCCGGACCCGCCCGTGCCGATCAGGTTGTTCGTGCCGGTGACGGTGGTACCACGGACTTGGATGTCCGACGGAGATCCGCCCGCCGCGGTGTTCCCGGCCACGATCGTGTTGGTCAGGGTAAAGAGTCCACCGTCGGAGTAGAGCCCGCCGCCGGAGTTGGTGGCCGTGTTCCCGGACACGGTGCAGTTCGTCAGGGTGACCGACACGACATCCCAGATGCCGCCACCGACGAGGGCCGAATTCCCGGACACGGTGCAGTTGGTGAGGCTCAGGTAGCCGTAGTTCGAGATGCCTCCACCGGTGGGGGACGTGTTCCCGGACACGGTGCAGTCGGTCAGGGAAAGTGTGCCAATGTTAATAATTCCGCCGCCGGAGCCGAAGCCAGCGGCGTTCCCGCCGGTGATCGTCAGCCGCGAGAAGTCGGCGGCCGCGCCGCTCAGGACCGCGAACACCCGGCTGGCGTTGTTCGCAGAGATCGTCACGCCGGCGGCCGGGCCGGTGATGGTGGTCGTCCCGGGGTCATACAGGTTCAGCGAGGAGCCGCCGAGGGTGATCGTCTGCGGCGTGGCGAACACAGTGGGGTCGAACACGATGTCGTCCGGCCCGGCCGTGCTGTTCGCCAAATCGATAGCGTCCCGCAGCGACCCCGTTCCGGAGTCGTCCGTGTTCACGACCGTGAACGTCGCCGGGGTCGTCCGGTCTTCGAGGGCGAACAGGGCGGGGCGGAAGGGCTTCGGCCGGGCGGTCGACCGGAGGAAGGGCCAGCGCATGGGCGAGTCTCGGGGTAAACTGGGGGTGATTTCCGCCCCCAGTTTACCCCGTCTACCGGCCAAGGCCACCGAAGCCGTTCGAGTTTGCTCCGCCCGACGAGCCCACTCGCCGGCACGAACGGCGCGGGCGAGCTCACCGGGTCGTGACGTACCCGCGGAGCAGTCCGCCGGCGGAGGCGACGGCCGTGCGCAGGCCGGCGAACTCGGGGCGGTCGATCTCGCCGCTGCGGGCGACGAGCAGGACGCCGTCCCCGGCCGGGCCGACCGCTTCGCCGCCGGGGAGTTCGCCCCAGACGCCGCCGTCGACGAGCACCCAGTCGAACCACTGGCGGAGCTGGCCGAGCAGCCGGGGGAAGTCCGCGGCGAAGACCCCGCCGGGCACGCCGCCCGTGCCCGCCGTGAGGGCGTGGAGGTTGGGGACCGGGGACGGTTGCAGCGCCCACGCGAGCGGCACCGTCTGGCCGAGCACGTCCGACAGGCCGGGGGCGTCCGGGACGGCGAGCCGGCGGGCGACGCCGGGCCGGGCCAGGTTCGCGTCCACGGCCAGCACCTTCGCCCCGGATTCCTTCGCGAAACTGGCGGCGACGTTGAGCAGGACCGTCGTCGTGCCGGAGACGGCTGCCGCCGCCGCGAACGCCAGGACGCGGGGGCCGGGCTCGTCGAACTGCGCCCGGATCGCGTCGCGGACGGCGGCGTACTCCGCGCTCACCGGGTGGTCCGGGAAGTGGTGGGCGACGACGTCCGTGGACACGCCCGCCGGCAGCAGCCGCAGGCCGGACCGCGGGAACTGGTGGAAGCTGACCGACAGCGCGCGCGGCTCCGCCGGCGTCAGCGTTTCGGGAAGGGGAGCGGCGGCGACGGCCGGCGTCGGCTTCGCGTCCGGAACCGTACGGGGGTGCGAAGTAACGACCCCGTCCGGCCCGCCGACTTCGACGAACGGGGCGGGTTCTTCCCACACCTCGACCGGCACCGGGTCCGGCCGCTCCGCGACAACGACCCCGACCGGCCCGCGCGGGGCGTGGGTCGGGTACGGCCGCGGGTCGGGTCCGCCTTCCGAGATGATCCGGAACATCCGCCCCATGAATGCGTCCTCTGCGGTCGTCGTGTGCGGGTCAGGCCGAGCGGCGTTTCGGCGGGCGCGGCTTCGCCGCGGGCTTCGGCGGCTCGGCGTCTTCGACGTCCGTCGACAGCCCGAGTCGGCCGAGGGCTTCGAGCACGGCCTCGCAGTCGACCGCGGCCTCGCCCGCCGCGGCGGTGAGGGTCAACGCCAGATTCGCGGCCTGGTTCAACACCCGCGGCACCCCGCCGCACCGCAGCGCCAGAAGCGACAGCGATTCGTGCGTCACCAGTTCGGCCGGATCGCCGCCGCAGGCCTCGATCTGGTGGGCGACGAACCGCGTGGATTCCTCGACGGAAAGCGGCTCCACCCGCGGCCGGACGGCGACCCGCTGGGCGAACGCCGGCGGCAGGCGGTCCCGCAGCACCGGGGTCGCCACGAGCACCGCGAACGCCGCCTTCGCGGAGCGGGTTTCCAGGTTCCCGAGCAGCCGCACTTCTTCGAGCAGGTCCGACCCCAGGTGCTGGGCCTCGTCCAGTACGATCGCCGTCGGGTGCCCGGCCGCCAGCGAACCGAGCAGGCGGTCCGCGACGGCAAGGCGGAGTTCCTGTTCGCTCAGCCCGTGGAACGGGACGCCGAGGTCGAACAGGATCGACTGGTACAGGTCGCTCGGCCGGGCGAACCGGATGCCGGGGACGATCACCCGCGGCACTTCCGGCGGCAACCCTTCGAGGAACCGCATCGCGACGAGCGTCTTGCCGACGCCGGGGGCACCGTCCAGCAGCGCGATTCCCTCGGCGGATTCGAACGCCTCGCGGAGGGCGGCGACGGCCGCTTCGTGGGTCGCGGCCGGGAAGTAGGCGGTGGTGTCGGGCGTCGGGCGGAACGGTCGGCGGGTCAGCCCGAAGGCGGCGAAGTCCATGGGCGCGTCCCTGCGAAAAATCGTCCGCGGTGGTCTAGCTCATCAGATCGGCCGCGGGGCGGCGCAACTTGAACGAGGAGTTCGGCCCCGCGGAATGTGGCGAAATCGCGACCGTCGGCGAGGGGGGAATAATCCCGCGATTGGCACGGGATTTCTCCTTGCGGCGCGGGCGAGCTCTTCGGTATATCTTTCCTCACAACGTGAGCGACCGACAGGATCGGCAGGACCGCCGGTCCGAGAGAACAGAGAAATACTGCTGCAGGAGGCAGCGGATATGAGCAGGATGCTCCTTTTCACTTACGCGCCCGCCTGGGCCGCCGCCCGCGAGTTCGCCGCCGCCGGCCGCCGGTCGGAGGCGCTCGCCAAACTCGCCACGGTGCTGAGTTCCCCCAACTTGCCGGACGACGTGGCCGCCGCCGCGAACCGCCTCGCCGGGGAACTGCACCTGACCGCGGGCCGGTTCGCGAACGCCCGCCGGCACCTCCTCGCCGCGGCGAAGCTCGACCCGCAGAACGCCGAACTCCACCACCTCATCGGGGTCGCCTTTCAAGACGACCCGTACGGCAGCGACGCCCGCGCCGCCCGGCGGTTCCAGTTCGCCGTGGAACTCGCCCCGGACAACGCCACCTTCCGCGCCGCCTTCGGCCTCGCCCTCGTCCGCCTGAACCGCGTCCGGGCCGGGTTGACGCACGCGGACGCCGCGGTCGCCCTCGCCCCGTCGGACGTCGCCGTCCTGTCGGTCGTCGTCCAGGCGTTCCGCGAGGCCGACCGGCCGGACCGCGGGTTGAAGGTGATTTCGCAGGCGCTGTTCCTGGCCCCGAACGACGCCGGCGTCCGCCAGCTCTGGAGCCGCGTCCGGTTCGACGTGACGCAGGCGGAGCAGGCGAAGAGCCCGAAGGCGAAGTGGCTCGGGAAGCCGACGTTCCTGCCGTTCCTGCGGGTGAACCCGTCGACGCCCGCAACTCCGGGCGAGGGCGGCATCGTCCGCCACGACCTCGGTGTCCGACCGGCCCCGCACTTTAACCGCCTGCGGGCCTACGGCGACCGGGCCTGATGGCGTGACAGGGTGAAAACTCCGCGGGCCGTGGGCACCTTTCCGCCCGCGGCCCGTTTGTCGTTTCGGACTCCGCGAACGCGAGTGAGCGGCTGGCTTCATTCGGGAGGAAGCCAGCCGCTCACTTCCGTTCGCGGCTCTCGAACTCACAGAACTGATGCGTTGCAGGCCGGGTCACACGCCGACGAACTTCTTCTTCACCGGAAGCGACTCCAGGTAAGCGTTCACCGTCTTCCGCAGCCCTTCCGCGAAGGGGACGGTCGGCTCGTACCCGAGGTCGCGGCGGGTGCGGCGGATGTCGGCCTTGCTGAACCGCACGTCGCCGGTCCGGGTCGGGCCGAACGTCGGGACGAGGTTCGTCCCGAGGATCCGGTTCAACTCGCGGACGAGGTCCAGCACGGTGACGCTGGACCCGGTGCCGACGTTGTAGACGTTGCCGGACACTTCCGGGGCTTCCGCCGCCTTCATGAGAGCCTGCACCGCGTTGCCGACGTAGGTGAAGTCGCGGGACTGCAGGCCGTCGCCGTG
This sequence comes from uncultured Alcaligenaceae bacterium, assembly GCA_964444365.1. GTDB lineage: Bacteria > Planctomycetota > Planctomycetia > Gemmatales > Gemmataceae > CAYUHJ01. The sequence goes on from CAYUHJ010000025.1 coordinate 22,289, forward strand.
AACGGTGGGGGCCTTGCCGGACGCCATCATCGCGGCGAAGATCGCGATCACCCCGGAGTACGGCGAGTCCGCCCGCTGGCGGGGGCCGAAGATGTTGAAGAACCGCAGCCGGACGGTTTCCAGCCCGTAGGTGGCGGCGAACGCCTGCATGTAGTACTCCCCCGCGAGCTTGGCCGCCGCGTACGGGGACAGGGCCGCCGGCAGGATGTCTTCCGTCTGGCCGGCCTCGCTGGAGGTGCCGCCGTAAGCGCTGGAGCTGGCGGCGAACACGACCCGCCGGACGCCCGACTGCCGGGCCGCGTCGAGGACGTTGACGGTGGCGGTGGCGCACGCCGCGTGGCTGACGAGCGGGGATTCCACGCTGCGGGCGACGGACGCCAGCGCCCCGAGGTGGAACACGACCCCGGCCCCGCGGACCGCCCGGGCGACGGCGGCGGGGTCGGTCAGCGTCCCCTCGACGACCTCGACCATGTTCCCGAGGTGGGCGAGGTTCTCGCGCATCCCGGTGCTGAAGTCGTCGAACACGCGGACGGCGCGCCCCCGGCGGACGAGTTCGTCCACGAGATGGGAGCCGATGAACCCGGCCCCTCCGGTAACCACGGTGAGTTCGCCCACGATGCCGCCTCCTGCGGGGTGAAGTGTGAGCGGACAGTGTAGCCGGCCGGGGAACGCCGCGCCAAGATAGGGTTTCGTCGGGGGTGTGCCTCCAGATTTCGGCGAGCCGCGGACGCCAGTCCGCGGGGTGCAGCGCTGCAACCCGCGGACTGGCGTCCGCGGCTCGCCACGGTGGCAACCAACGGTGGGACACCCTGTCGCCGTGCCCGCACCCGTTTCCCCGTGGAGATCCCCGTGATCCGTCCCGAACTGCTGGACCGCCTCCGCGTCCGACCCGGCAAGAAGTTCCGCCTGAAGGACCACGACCCCGGCTGGGATCAGACGGAGGAACTCAAACTGCTCGGCAAGGAGGCGGTCAAGGAGCGGGCCAAAGAGTTGATGGCCGAGAACCTGAAGGACCTGGCCGCCGCGCAAGACGTGCTCTACGCCGGCGACAAGTACGCGGTGCTGATCATCTTCCAGGCGATGGACGCGGCCGGGAAGGACGGGACGATCAAGCACGTCATGTCCGGGGTGAACCCGCAGGGGTGCCAGGTGTTCAGCTTCAAGCAACCCTCGAAGGAAGACCTCGACCACACCTTTCTGTGGCGGTGCGGCAAGTGCATGCCGGAACGCGGGCGGATCGGCATCTTCAACCGGTCGTACTACGAGGACGTGCTCGTGGTGAAGGTCCACCCGCACCTGCTGGCCGGGCAGGGGCTGCCCCGCGAGAAGTTCGGGAAGAAGTTCTGGGCCGAGCGGTACGACGACATCAACGCCCTCGAACGCCACCTCGTCCGGAACGGCACCGTCGTGATCAAGTTCTTCCTGAACGTCTCGAAGGCGGAGCAGAAGCGGCGGTTCCTGGAGCGGCTGGACGTGCCGGAGAAGAACTGGAAGTTCTCCCCGGCCGACCTCGCGGAGCGGGCCTACTGGGACGACTACATGGCCGCCTACGAGCAGGCGATCGCGGCGACGAGCACGGCGGACGCCCCGTGGTACGTCATCCCCGCGGACCACAAGTGGGCCGCCCGGGCGCTCGTCGGGGACGTCATCACGACGACGATCCGGAACCTGGACCTGAAATACCCGGAGGTGACCCCGGCGAAGCGCGAGGCGCTGGCGGAGGCGAAGAAGAAGCTGCTGGCGGAGGAGGACTGAGCCGGTGAGCGGCGCGGCGTCAGCCCGCCGTGACGTCCCTCCCACCCAATGCGTCGTCCCTCCCACCCAATGCGTCGTCCCTCCCACCCACGGCGGGCTGACGCCGCGCCGCTCGCCGGTACACTGTCCCCTTCCCCGAACCGATCCCAGGAACCTGCTCCCATGTTCGACGTCTCTTCCGTCCAGGCCGCGGTCCGCGAGAACGGGTGCGACGGCTGGCTGCTGTACGACTTCCGCGGGCTGAACGTGCTCGCCGCGCGCGTGGTCGGCACCGCCGACACCCACCTCACCCGCCGGTGGTTCTACTTCGTCCCCGCCAGCGGAACGCCCCGGAAACTCGTCCACGCGATCGAGTCCGGCTCGCTCGACCACCTGCCGGGGGACAAGACCGTCTACCTGAAGTGGCAGGAGCTCGAGGCCGGGGTGAAGCACCTCCTCGGCGGGGCGAAGACAGTTGCGATGGAGTACGCCCCGCGGAACGGCAACCCGTACATCTCCCGGGCCGACGCCGGGACGGTCGAACTGGTGCGGTCCTTCGGCGCGGAGGTGGTCTCGTCCGGCGACCTGATCCAGCAGTTCGAAGCGACCTGGGACGACGACCAGTGGGCGAGCCACCTGGAGGCGGCCCAGTACACCGACGCCGCCTACGGGGTCGTCTGGCAGTTCATCGCCGAGGAAATCCGCACCAAGGGGTACACCCTCGAGACCGCGGTGCAGGCCCGGATCATGAAGCACTTCGCGGACAACGGCCTGACGACCGACCACGCCCCGATCATCGGCGAAGGCCCGCACTCGGCGGACCCGCACTTCTCCCCGGCCCCGGAGACCGACCGCCGGATTCAGCCCGGCAGCTTCGTCCTCGTCGACCTGTGGGCGAAGATGAACAAGCCGCGCGCCGTGTACAGCGACCTGACCCGCGTCGGGTTCGTGGGGGAGAGCGTGCCGGCGAGGATCGACGAGGTGTTCCACGTCGTCCGGGACGCCCGGGACGCGGGCATCGACCGGGTGAAGCGCGCGTTCGCCGCCGGGGAGCCGCTGCAAGGGTGGCAAGTCGACGCCGCCGTCCGCGACGTGATCGAGCGGGCGGGGTACGGCCCGCAGTTCTGCCACCGGACCGGCCACAACATCGGCCAGGAGACGCACGGCAACGGGGCCCACATGGACAACCTGGAAACCCGCGAGGAGCGCCGGGTCATGCGGAAGACCTGCTTCAGCATCGAGCCCGGCATCTACTTCCCCGGCGAGTTCGGCGTCCGCAGCGAGATCGACGTGTACGTCGACGCGAACGGCGGCGTCCACGTCACCGGCGGGGCGTTGCAGACGGAAATCCGCCGGATCTTGCTGTGAACCTGCGCCTTGTCACCCCGGCGGACCCCGGTATAGTGATTGTTCTGTCATTCCACCCGGCCCCAGGTTTGGGGGACCGCGAGGGTTCGTTCGATGGGCATGCACTGCCACGTTTGCCAGAAGACGCCGCAACGCGGCAACCAGAAGACCTACCGCGGGAAGGCCAAGTACCTCGGCGGGGTCGGGAAGAAGATCACCGGGATCAACAAGCGGGTCTACAAGCCGAACCTCCAGCGCATCCGCGTGGCCGAGGAAGGCGAGACCGTCCGCAAGTGGGTGTGCGTCCAGTGCATCCGCAGCGGCAAGGTCCAGCGCCCCATCGTGAGGCTGCCGTTCACCACGACCACTGTTTAAGTTTCACGTTTCAAGTTTCAGGTTTCAACGACTCAGATCAACTACCTTGAAACTGGCAACTTGAAACGTGAAACGGGGTGGCAAAATGTCGCTGAGCACCGACGAGGTCCGGAAGGTCGCGAAGCTGGCCCGGCTGGAGTTGGCCGACGCCGACGTGCCGCGCATGGCGGAACAGCTCAACCGCATCCTCGGGTACGTGGACCAGTTGCAGCAGGTGAACACCGACGGCGTCGAGCCGCTGGCCCACCCGCTGCCGGTCGAGAACGTGTTCCGCGACGACGTCCCGGCCCCCTCCCTGCCGCCGGGCGAGGCCCTGAAGAACGCCCCGAACCGCGTCGGCGACTACTTCGCGGTCCCCGCGGTGTTCGACTCCGCCGACGAAATGACGGCCTGAACTCGTTTAGCCGCGACGCGAAGCGGAGCGCGGGAGCTTGTCCCGCGCTCCGCTTCGCGTCGCGGCTAAACACGGAACTCCATTCTGGTTTCCCCCATGAGCCTGATCGAGAAGACCGCGGCCGAGTTGCTCACCCTCCAGGCCGGCGGGGAAGCCTCCGCGTCGGACATCGCCGATGCGTTCCTCGCCGCCATCCGCGACCGCGACCCGAAGGTCCACGCCTTCCAGCACGTCGACGAAGCCGACGCGAAAGCCCAGGCCGCCGCCGTCGACGCGAAGCGGAAGTCCGGGGCGAAGCTCGGGCCACTGGCGGGCGTGCCGGTCGCGGTGAAGGACGTGCTCTGCACGAAGGGGACGCCGACGACGTGCTCGTCGAAGATCCTACAAGGGTTCGTCCCGCCCTACGACGCGACGGTGGTCGAACGTCTGCGGGCGGCGGACGCCGTGCTCATCGGCAAGACGAACATGGACGAGTTCGCGATGGGCTCCTCCACGGAGAACAGCGCGTACTTCACGACCCGCAACCCGTGGGACACCGACTGCATCCCCGGCGGCTCGTCGGGCGGGTCGGCGGCCGCGGTCGCCGCCTGCGAAGCGCCGCTGTCCCTCGGCACCGACACCGGCGGCTCGATCCGCCAGCCCGCGGCCGTATGCGGCATCGTAGGCATCAAGCCCACGTACGGCCGGGTGTCGCGGTACGGGCTGATCGCGTTCGCGAGTTCCCTGGACCAGGTCGGCCCGTTCACCCACGACGTGACCGACTGCGCCCTGATGATGGAAGTCCTCGCCGGGCACGACCCGCGCGACAGCACCAGCGTGAACGAGCCGGTGCCGGCGTACACGAAGTCGTTGAATGCCCCCGTGAAGGGCCTGAAAATCGGGGTGCCGAAGGAGTTCTTCTCCGAGGGGATCGACCCCGAAGTGGAAGCCGCCGTGCGGACGGCGTTGAAGGAGTACGAGAAGCAAGGCGCGAAGCTGATTGATGTCTCTTTGCCGCACAGCCCGTATGCACTGGCCGCGTACTACATCGTCGCCCCCGCGGAGGCGTCCTCCAACCTCGCCCGGTACGACGGCATGCACTACGGCCACCGCACGAAGCAGAAGGCCGACCTCATCGCCACCTATGCGAAGTCCCGCAGCGAGGGGTTCGGCAAGGAAGTGCAACGCCGGATTCTGATCGGCACCTACGTGCTCTCCAGCGGCTACGCCAACAAGTATTACGTGAAGGCCCTGAAGGTCCGCCGGCTCGTGAAGCAGGACTACGACGACGCATTCAAGCAGTGCGACGTGGTGATGGGGCCGACCACCCCCACGGCCGCGTTCAAGATCGGGTCCAAGTCCGACGACCCGCTGGCGATGTACCTGTCCGACATCTACACGGTGTCGTGCAACCTCGCGGGCATTCCCGGCATCAGCATCCCGTGCGGGTTCACGAAGGCGGGGCTGCCGATCGGGCTGCAACTCCTCTCCCCGCCGTTCGACGAGGAAAAGATGCTGCGGGTGGCGCGGATGTACGAGTCGGCCACGGACTGGCACACGAAGCGGCCGAAGGTGTGAGGCGGAGCCGCCGACTCAGGCGTCCGCGCGGAGCATGTACCCTTCGCCCCACTTGGTTTGGATCAGGGGCGGGTCGAAGCCCTTGTCGATCTTGTTCCGCAGATAGCGGATGTACACGTCCACGACGTTCGACGTGTTCTCGTCGTACTCGTCGTACAGGTGCTCCCAGATCATCGTGCGGGTGACGACCTTCCCCGCGTGGAAGGCCAGGAACTCCAGCAGGGCGTACTCCCGCGGCGTCAGGTGGATCGGCTGCCCGGCCCGCTGCACCTCGCGGGCGGCCGTGTCGATCGTCAGGTCGAGCACCTTGATCTGCGGGCTCTTCACCTGGTGCCCCCGGCGGACCAGGGCCCGGACCCGGGCGAACAGTTCGTCGAGCTCGAACGGCTTCGTGAGGTAGTCGTCCGCCCCGCTGTCGAGGCCCGCGACCTTGGCCTCGGTCCCGCCGCGGGCGGTGAGCATGAGGACGTGCGACTTCACCCCGGCGGCCCGCCACCGCCGCAGGAGGGTGAGGCCGTCGACCTTCGGCAGCATGACGTCGAGGACGATCACGTCGTAGTCGGTGGCGCGGGCCTTCGCGTCGGCGTCCTCGCCGTCGGCCGCGGTGTCGACGGCGTACCCTTCTTCTTCCAACCCCTGCCGGAGCGCCTTCAACAGCGCCGCCTGATCTTCGACGAGCAGTAGACGCACGGCGACCTCCACGGGCGGGCGTCCCCCGACGGGACGGTACTCCTCCACTTTACGATTATGCCGCGGTTCGCATGAGACGGGCGTGAAAAGCCGGGTCGGCCGCCCGCGTCCGGGCGTGAACCTCCCCGCCAGGGGACGCAGTGTTTCAAACTCGGCCGATTCAGTCGGTCACTCGCTCCGCGAGTGACTGCGCTTCCACCATGAGAAACGAATGTGCTTTTCTCGGGACATGAGCCCGCAACTCGCGGAGCGAGTTGCCTACCTTGACGCACTGCGTCGCCCTGAACCTCCCCGCCAGGTGGCATGTCCTTCCCCCCGGCGGGGCGATAGAATCCGTGAACCGGACGGCCGGCCGGGGAAATTCGGCTTGAACGGCAGAGGGGTCGTCCCTAAGTTTAAGTTCCCCGCGGCCGGTGGCGTGCCTGCGTAGCTCAGTTGGTAGAGCAACGGTTTTGTAAACCGTAGGTCGTGGGTTCGAGTCCCACCGCTGGCTCTGTCGGCGACGACCGGACGAGGCACCGGGCAGGCGGGGAAGTACCACCGGGTAGGTGGCGGAGTGGTCAATCGCAGCAGACTGTAAATCTGCCCTCTTCGGAGTTCGGGGGTTCGAATCCCTCCCTACCCATCGGCAGTGGGCAGTTGGCCGTGAGCAGTGGGCAGGAAAGCCAGAGCGGTTTTCACTGCCCGCCGCCCACTGCGAACTGTCAACTGCTCCCTGCGGGAGTAGCTCAACGGTAGAGCACTTGCCTTCCAAGCAAGACGTTGCGGGTTCAAATCCCGTCTCCCGCTCTGGCCGGTTGATGGGGTTCCGCGTAACCATGAGGGGTGGCGTCCGAACAACTGCTGCTGTAGCTCAGCTGGTAGAGCACTTCATTGGTAATGAAGAGGTCATGGGTTCAATTCCCATCAGCAGCTCTCGGGGGTGAGTGTCAACCCCCATCCGATCGCTCGACGGCCCCGCCCGGTTCGCGAAGCCGGGCGGCAAGGCGGCCGTCGAACGAGTTTTTGTGGCCCGAACGAGTTTCCCGCGCCCAGCGTCGAAGGGGCGTAACCACCAGTTATTCAACGAGGGACCGATGGCGAAGGGCGTATTCGAACGGACCAAGCCGCACGTGAACGTCGGCACGATCGGCCACATCGACCACGGCAAGTCGACGCTGACCGCCGCCATCGTCGCGCGGCAGGGCCACAAGAACAAGCAAGCCTTCAAGGACTACGCGGAAATTACCAAGGGCGGCACCGTCCGGGACGCCAACAAGACCGTGACCATCGCCGTCTCGCACGTCGAGTACGAGTCGCCGAAACGGCACTACGCCCACATCGACTGCCCCGGCCACGCCGACTTCATCAAGAACATGATCACCGGGGCGGCCCAGATGGACGGGGCCATCCTCGTCGTCGCCGCCAACGACGGCCCGATGCCGCAAACCCGGGAGCACGTGCTCCTCGCCCGGCAGGTCGGCGTGCCGCGGATCGTCGTGTACATGAACAAGTGCGACACCGTCGACGACCCGGAACTGCTCGAACTCGTCGAACTCGAAATCCGCGAACTGCTCAAGAAGTACGAGTTCCCCGGCGACGAGATCCCGATCATCCGCGGCCAGTCCAAGGACGCCCTCGAAAACTACACCAAGGACGAGAACCCCGGCCCGAAGTCGATCGACGCCCTCATGGAGGCGCTCGACACCTACATCCTCGAGCCGAAGCGGGAAGAAGACAAGCCGTTCCTGATGTCCGTCGAAGACGTGTTCTCGATCAAGGGCCGGGGCACGGTGGCGACCGGCCGGGTCGAGCGGGGCGTCGGCAAGGTCGGCGACGAAGTCGAGATCATCGGCCTCCGGAAGGACAACGTGAAGACCGTCCTCACCGGGATCGAAATGTTCAACAAGACCCTCGACAAGGCCATCGCCGGCGACAACGTCGGGGCGCTGCTGCGGGGGATCGACAAGGACGGCATCGAACGGGGCCAGGTCATCGCGAAGCCGGGCAGCATCACGCCGCACACGGAATTCGAAGGGAACATCTACGTCCTGTCGAAGGACGAAGGCGGCCGGCACACCCCGTTCTTCAGCGGGTACAAGCCGCAGTTCTACTTCCGCACGACCGACGTGACCGGGAGCATCACGCTGCCGGCGGGCGTCGAAATGTGCATGCCCGGCGACAACGTGAAGATCACCGTCAAGCTGATGGACGGCATGCCGGTCGCCATGGACGAGGGTCTCCGGTTCGCCATCCGCGAAGGCGGCCGGACCGTCGGCTCGGGCGTCGTGACGAAGATCATCGCCTAATTGGGAACGCGGAATTCGGAACGCGGAATGAAAGCCCCTGCGAGACGACGCCTCAGTCGTGTCCTCTTGGTTTGAATTCCGCAATCCGCGTTCCGCATTCCGCGTTGGTTGAAGGTGCATAGCTCAACTGGTAGAGCAGCGGTCTCCAAAACCGCAGGTTGAAGGTTCGAGTCCTTCTGCACCTGCTCCGCGGACCGGTCCCGAGTCCGCCTCGTGCGACGGGATCGTCCGAAATTCCACCCCATCAGGAACCGGGACCGACACACGGTCCGGGCAGTACGGTATGGCGACCGCCGTTCAACCCACCACGACCGCCCCGGACCCGAAGACCAAACTGGCCGTCGCCTCGGTCGTCGGCGGGGCGCTCGTGCTGGCCGGCGTCGTCGTGGCCGCCTACCTCGTCCCGATGCTCTGGAAGTCGGCGGTCACGCCCGGCCTCGGCAAAGCCCTCGGCGGCCCGGCCGACGTCGCGTTCCGCCTCCTCGCCCAACTCGGGGCGGTCGCCGGGTTCGTCTACGCCGGTTCCGTCCTGGCCGGGACCAGCCCCCCGCGCGGCCTCCGCGGCGGCATCGGGCTCGTGATCTCCCTCGTCATCGCGATCGTCTTCGTCGTCCGGGCCGTCGGGCTCAACCTCGAAGAGACCGCCGTCGGGTTGCCGGTCACGCTCGTCGTACTGGCCGGGCTGCTGTTCGGGTCGTTCAAGCTGCTCACGTCCGACACCGGGTACGGCTACATGACCGCCCTCGAAGACCAGGGCTGGTTCGCCACCTTCAACTTCAAGAAGACGCAGGGCCTGAAGCTCCGCCGGTACACGATGGTCGGCCTGCTGCTCGTCGCGTGGAGCGGCGTGTGGGCGATGTTTTCCAGCACGCTGCTCGGCACCGGCGACCTGCTGCTCCGCATCCCGTTCACGGACCCGCCGCGGTCGGTCGCGGTGCTGACGGACGTGAACTACACGGCCCCGTTCCTGCTCGCGGCCGCCACGTTCTGGCTGGCCTGGCGGGCGGTCAACGTCCCGACGTTCGCGGACTTTTTGATCGCGACCGAAGCCGAGATGAACAAGGTGTCGTGGTCGACCCGCAAGCGGCTGATGCAGGACACGGTCGTCGTCCTGGTCACGACGGTCCTGCTGACGGGCTTCCTGATGGCGGTGGACGTGTTCTGGGGCTGGCTGCTGAGCCGGGAAGTCGTGGGCGTCCTGCCGACCCGAGACCCGGCCGCGGCGGCCGTCCAGGCGAAAGGTGCGGAGTGGTGACATGGGCGACGAAGAACTGACGCCGGCCGCCGGCGACCCGACCCCCGCACCGGACGCCCCGGCGACCGCCGTCGCCGAGCCGGACCCCGAACCGACCGACCAGGAACCCGAGCTCGAAGCCGCCGACGAAGCGGAGAGCGAGCCGGAACCGGTCGAAACCGCCGTGGCCGTCGCGGAGCCGGAACCGGACGCCGAGCCCGACGCGCCGACCCCCGCCGCCCCGGCGGCCCCCGAGTCGAACAAGAAGTGGTACGTCATCAAGGTGACGAGCAACCGCGAAGAGTCGATCAAGGCCGCCATCGAACGCCGCGTCCGGATCGAAGGGCTGGAAGAGTTCTTCGGCCAGATCGTCATCCCCGTCGAGCGGACCACGGTCGTCAAGAAGGTGAAGGAAACCAAGAACGGGGAGAAGATCACCAAAGAAAAGCGGGTCGTCAAGGAGACGAAGAAGTACCCCGGCTACATCATGGCCGAGGTCGAGTTCAACGACCGGATTCTGTACCTGTTCCGCGAGACGTCCGGCGTCGGCGACTTCGTCGGCGCGACCGGCCCGCTCAAGCCGCCGCCCCCGATGACGGACCTGGAAGTCCGCCGGATGCTCGGCGACACGATCGAGGAAGCCGAAGACCCGAAGCAGAAGAAGAAGGTCGTCGTCAAGCTCGACTTCGAGAAGGGCGACAAGGTCCGCATCCGCGAAGGCGCGTTCGCCACGCTCGAAGGGGAAGTGAAGGAAATCCTCACCCCGAAGGAAGCCGGCGAGACGCCGCAGGTGAAGGTCGCGGCGATGATCCTCGGCCGGCAGGTCGAGGTGACGCTCGACTACTGGCAGGTCGACAAGGTGTAGGGTTCCGCGGCGGCGACCTCCCCCCGAGTCTCGCATGCCCTTGCCGTTCGACGCCACGTTGAAGTCCCTCGTCGCCGAACACCCCGGCGACTTCGCCCGCGTGTTCGGGCTGCCGACGGGCGAGCCGGTCACGCTGGTGAACGCCGACCTGTCGACCGTCTCGGCGGCCACGGATGTCGCACTGGCCGACGGCGATCCCTTCCGCGAAATCGTCGACCTCAACTTCCAGACCGGCCCCGACCCGCACCTGCCGGGCCGATTGCACCTGTACAACGCGGCCTTGCACGCACGCCACGACGTGCCCGTGCGGTCGGTCCTCGTCCTGCTGCGGCCGAAAGCCGACGCCACGAATCTGACCGGACAACTCGCTTACGGCACGGGCCGCGGGCGGGTAGAATTCGGGTACGAAGTCGTCCGCCTCTGGCAGCAGCCGGCCGCCGATCTGCTCCGTGCGGACGTGTCGGCACTTCCCCTGGCGACGCTCGGGCAGCTGCCGGCCGGTCAGCCGTCGCCGGACGCCTTGCGAAGCGTGGTGGAAGAGATCCACCGACGACTGAAGCACGAAGCGAGCCACGCCGAATCGGCACGGCTCCTGACGGCGGCATACATCCTGACGGGTTTGCGAGTCAAAAAGACGGACCTAGCTTCGATCTACCGAGGAGTAGGGCTCATGACCGAATCCGCCGCATACGATGAGGCCGTCGAGGAAGGGGAACTCCGCGGGCAATACCGCGTTCTGCTCCGCCAAGGCCGCAAGCGGTTCGGTGACCCGGACGCGGCGACGGAACGGGAACTCCAGTCGATCCGGGACCCGGACCGGCTGGAACGGCTGGCCGACGCGATCCTGTCGGCGGCGTCGTGGCCGGAGTTGCTCGCGACCGCGTGACCGCTCAGAACCCGCGGGCGTACACGGTTCGCCCGCCGTCGACCGGCAGGCACACACCCGTCACGAAGTCGTTGTCGATGAAGAAGAGCACCGTCTTGGCGACGTGTTCCGGACTTCCTTCCCGTTTCACCAGCGTCGCTTCGATGGCTTCGTTCCGCTCCGCGTCCGGCAGGTCTGGGGGCAGCATCACCGGGCCGGGCAGGATGGCGTTGACCCGCACGTTCGGGTTGCGGGTGCCGAGCTCGACGGCGAAGCAGCGGGTCAGGCCGGGGACGGACGCCTTGCTCGGGAAGTAGGCCGCGTAGCCGGTGTACGGCCGCACGTCCGCCCAGTCGCCGACGTTCACGATCACCCCGCCGGCCCGCTGGGCGACCATCCACAGCCCGACGTGCTGGCAGCACAGGAACGTGCCGAGCGTGTTCGCGTCGAAGTTCGCCCGCACGTCGGCGGCGGTCACGTCGTCCAGTTCCTTCCGCTGCCAGACGGCCGCCGTGTTGACGAGCACGTCGATCTTGCCGAAACTGGCGAGCACGTCGGCGACGAGCTGCTTGACGGACGCCTCGTCGGTCAGGTCCGCGCGAACGGGTTCGGCCTTCACGCCGAACGTCTTGAGGTGCCGGGCCGTCTCGACGGCTTCGCTGGCGGAACTGCGGTAATGCACGGCGATGTCGTACCCGCGCTGCGCCAGCGCGACGGCGACGTGATACCCGACCCGTTGCTTCCCGCTACCCGTGACCAGTGCGACGCCGGCGGACATGACCTCGCCTCCGAAGGAATCACCGGGCGATCACGGCCCGAATCTCTTCGAGCACGCGGGCGAACGGCTCGTCCGGAATCACCGGGGCGGCCGGGTGGTCTTCCGCCCCGGCGTCGAGCGTGACCCACGACTTGCACCCCGCGTACCCGGCCCCTTCCGCCAGTTCCGCGGGCGTCGCCACGGCGAACACCCGGACCACGAGGGCGTACAGCCCCGGCTCCCGGTACTCGAACCGCTTCCGCACGACCTCGGGCGTCCACCCGTGGAACCGGTCGAGGGCGAGGGCGGCGTCGAGCGTCGCCGCGCGGTGGACCGCCGCCACTTCGCAGACGTGAGCCAGCCGCAGCCGGCCGGGGTCCGGGCGGTCCGCGTCGGCGGCGTCGAGGTACGGCCGGAACTCCGGCTTCATGCCGGCGTGCTGTTCGTGAAAGTACGTCGGGTACAGCCAGAACCGCGGGTGCTCGGGGCGGAACTCCCCGGACTCCTCGGCGATGCCGCCCTTGCGGAGGATGACCGTCTGTTTGCCGTCTGCGAGCGCGCGACAAACGGCGGCCCACTCCTTGAACGCGATGGAAAGCACGGGTGACTCCGGGATCAAGTTTCGGGTTGGCCGCGGCGTTCGGGTTGCGGCCGCCGCGACATCAACTCGTGGACCGCGGCGGCGGGCGACTTTCCCTCGTGGAGGATTTCGTACACCGCCGTCATGATCGGCACGTCCAGCCCGGTTCGGACCGCGCGTTCGTGGACCGCCTTCGCCGTGTTCACGCCCTCGGCCACCTGCGGGCCGCTGGTGACGGCCGCCACCGGTTCGCCGCGGGCGACCCGCTCGCCGACCCGGCGGTTGCGGCCGTGCGGGCTGAAGCACGTCGTGATGAGGTCGCCGACGCCGGCCAGCCCGTCGAACGTGGCGGGTTCCGCGCCGTGGGCGACGCCGAACCGCTGCATCTCGACGAGCCCGCGCGTCAGCATCGCGGCCTTCGCGTTGTCGCCGAGCCCGAGCCCGTCGCACACCCCGGCGGCGACGCCGATCACGTTCTTCAGCGCCCCGGCGAGTTCCACCCCGACCACGTCGGTGTTCGTGTACACGCGGAACCGGTCGCCGCCGAACTGGTCCTGGACCCACCCGGCGACGGCGGCGTCCGCCGCGGCCGCGACCAGGGACGTCGGCAGCCCCCGGGCGACTTCCTCCGCGTGGCTCGGGCCGCTCAGGACCACGAGCCGGCGGACGCCGAGCACGTCCGCGAGGATTTCGGTCGGCCGCCGGAAGGTCGCAACTTCGATGCCCTTCGTCAGACTGACCACCGCCGTGCCGGGGGACGCGAGGGTGCGGAAGCGTTCAACGGTTGTTCGGAGGAAAACGGTCGGGACGGCGACGACCCAGCAGTCCGCATCGGCCACGGCGGCCGCGGGATCGGTGACGAGTTCGACCACGTCCGGGATGCGGACGCCGGGCAGTTGCCGGGGGTTCTCCCACCGGTCGCGGAGTTCGCGGCCGGACGTTTCGCGGGCGCTCCACAGGCGGACGCGGTGCCCCGGCTTCTGCGCGAGAATCAGCGCGACGGCGGTGCCCCACCCCCCCGAGCCGAGAACCGCGAACGTCGGCATGGCCCGGCCCCTCGGGTGTCCGCCCGTCACGCCACCGCAGTCGTTTTAGGAGCTTCGGCCTTCTCTTCGACGGGGGGGAACAGAAAGGCGTGGGCCAGCAGCATCCCCGCGCCGACGACGAGGCAGCAGTCGGCGACGTTGAACACGGGCCACTCGATCTTGTAGAAGTACAGGAAGTCCCGGACGCCGTTGAAGACGATGCGGTCGTAGAGATTCCCGATCGTCCCGCCGAGGATCAGCCCGAGGGCGGCGCACAGCCAGCCGTCGGCGGCCGTCGACTTCCACGTCGCCCAGACGCAAATCCCCCCGGCCGCGAACAGGCTGATGAGCGCGAAGATCTGGTTCGCCCCGCCCTTGTGCTGCCCGCCCATGCCGAACAGCGCCCCGTGGTTGACCCGCGGCATCAGCGGGGCGGACCACGTCTGCAGCCCGCTGAACGCGCAGTCGCACGGCGGCACGGACCCGTCGAACTCGGCGGTGAACCGGAACCACCCGGTGACCACCTCGGCCTCGCCGCGGCGGCCGCCGTCGTACGTCTCGACGCTGTCCTGATACAGCCACCGGAACATGCCGTACTTCGACCCCTGGTCGACGGCCAGCCCGACGACGGCGAGGGTGACCAGCAGCCAGCGGTAGGACTTGGTCGGCATGGCGGAACCCTGGGAACGATCGCAACCCGGACGTATCAGGCACCGTAAGCGGCCCGGCGGGGCGTGTCAAGCGACCGGCGGTCGGGGTGTATACCCGCGACCCGCCGGCGGGGCAACACCGGCCGCTCCAGGGCGACGCAGTGTTTCGAGCTCGGCCGATTCAGTCGGTCACTCGCTCCGCGAGTGACCTCGCTTCCACCCTGAGAAACGAATGTGCCTCTCTCGGGACATGAGCCCGCAACTCGCGGAGCGAGTTGCCTACCTTGACGGACTGCGTCGCCCTGCGCCCGGTCGGAATCCTACTTCCCGGACGGAATCGCCGGGATCGGACCGCCCTTCGGCGGGGCGGGGCCGGTGGACGGGGCCGGCTCCGCGCCCTCCGCCTTCTGCACGCCGAGGCGGACGCCGGTGCGGGAGCGGAGTTCGTCGCCCGGCGAGCCGCCCGGCGGGGTGGAGCCGAACGCCTTCCCGTCCCGCGCGAGCCGCGCCCCTTCCTCGAACATCCTCGTCATCTCGACGGGGTCGAACGCGGTGCTGCTGCTCGTGACCTGGAAGTCGGCGGGGATCGCGGCCATGTGGTAATTCATGCCGGTGAGCATCGTGAGCGTGAACAGTCGGACCAGATCCCCGCGGGTGACGGCGTAGATCAGGTCGGACACCGAATCCCCCGCGACGGCCAGGGTCCGCGGCCGGACGCCGGTCGGGTCCGGGTAGATCTTCCCGGCGACGACGATGTACAGGTTCGAGCCGTACAGCGTCTGCGTGCCGAAGCTCTCGCGCTTGCTCGGCTCGACGAACGGCGGGCGGAAGAACACCGCCTGCGTGACGCCGCCGTCGACGTGCAGTTCCTCGTACAGTTGCCCGTCGATGTCCACGGTCATCTTGACCGGGGGGAAGAAGCCCGGAATCGCGGACGACGCCATCAGCACGTCGATGAACAGCCCGCGGGCCCCCGGCGACATCCGCGTCGCGATCGCGCCCATGTCCCAGACGACGAGCCGCTTCGTGTCGAGGTTGGTGGTTCCGACGTACAGCCGCCGGCCGGCGGCGTGTTCGGCCGCGATCTTCGCCAGCAGGTCGAACGTGACCAGCCCCTCGACCCGGCGGCGGAGCGGCAGGTTGTTGGCAAGGGACATCGAGAACAGGGAGCGGACCGTCCGGCGGTAGGTGAACACGTCCTTCTGGCCGTACATCGTCGCCTGCTCGCGGATGACGCAGTCGTACTCCGGCCCGAGGAACGCGAACGGGGCGATCAGGGCCCCCGCACTGATGCCGGTCACGACGTCGAACGTCGGCCGCTTGCCGGTGTCCGTCCAGCCGACGAGGACGCCGGACGAGAACGCGCCGTAGACGCCGCCGCCGGACAGGGCGAGGATGTTGTACGTTTTCTCGGGCGGGCGCTTGGGCTTCCGGCTGACGCGGATGGCTTCCGCGGCGCGGGCGAGTTCGTCGGCCGTCAGGGGGTTCAACGATTCGGCCGGGTCGTCGCGGTCGATGATGTCGGACGGAGACACGCCGGGCGGCAGCGGGACGGGCCGGTCCGGACCGCGGGTCAGGCAGCCGGCCACCGCAAGGGCGGCGACGGCGACCGGGAACCATCCGCGCAGGCGAGAGCCGCCGACCCGCATCTTCCGACCTCGCATGAGTGTGCGAACGAAGTCGGGGTGATACCGTGCCGGCGGGCCGGGTGCAAGACGAGACGAACGCTTACTTGCGGTGGCGGATCTTCGCCCGCATCCGCCGCTTCTTCCGGCCCACCTTACGACGTCCGGTGGACTTGCGTCGGCCTGCCATTCCTGCTCTCCGGGTCTGCGTTCGGGGTCGGTCCCGCGGTCGGGGGTTTGAGTAAGGGGTGTATCATAGGCGCGCGGCGGGGCCGGTACAAGTGTGGGTCACACTCCGTGAGGAGTTCCGCAGTTGGGGGGTCCGGGAATTGCGTTTCTCCCCTCTCCCCGCGGGGAGAGGGGCGGGGGTGAGGGGTCAACCTCCATCCCGTTTCAGCGATTGCGAGTGGGTGAAGTCTCACTTCTTGCTGCTCTCTTGATCCCCAAGTCGCTTCGTCGGCTTCGCCACCTTGAACACGACCTCCTTCGTCTCCGGCGTGATGCTCGCGGTCAGGCCGGACCTTTCGATGTCGCCGTACTTGCCGTCGAACACGGCCGGCGGCGGCGTGCGGGAATCGCGGGGCGGCAGCGCGACCACGGCCACTCGGTGCTCCCCGGCGACGACGCCGTCGCCGTCCTGGAAGGAGGTCAGCCGGAAGCGGCCGTCTTCCCCGACCAGGCCGCGGGCCTCGACGACCTTGCCGTTCGCCGAGCCGCGGAACGTGACCGTCGCGCCGGGGACGGGCGTACCGTCCTCGAACAGTAACCTCCCCAGAACCGGGTACGTCTTCGGAGGCGATTCCCCACAGCCCGCGAAAAAGAGGCAACTCAGGGCAAGAACGCGACGGCTCATCAGTGGTCCCCCGGCACGGTGCCGCCGTCGCGGGACGCGAGCCGGGCCAGCGTCGTGGTGTCCAGGCCCGGCTTCAGCCCGCGGACGCTGCCGTCGCCCCAGACGAAGTTGACGACGCCCGTGTGGGCGCTGCCGAAGACGGCGATCTCCTGCCCCGCGACGGTGTCGTCCGGCCCCTTCGCCAGCGGCCACGACGACCCCGCGACCCGCATCATCGAGTAGGCGTAGGAGCCGAGCATCGGGCCGTCGCCGTAGCTCGACTCGTTGCCGAAGTTCGCCGGGCGGACGTGCTTCTCGCCGATCATGATCGTGCTGCTGAGCCCGTCCGTCACGGACGTGAACTTCGTCCGACTCTTCCAGCTGCCCGTTGCCACGGTCCCGGTCAGGTCCGCGATGATGAGCATTCCCCCGGCGTTGCCGCGACGAAACGGCGGGTCGTTGCCGTCGAACCCGTCCACGGTGGCGTAGTCCCCGCACGCCCCGTTCTGCCCGGTAGCGGACGCATCGAACTGTTTGGATTGCATCCCGAGTGCCCGCCGCGACGGGCAGTTGTAGACCGGCACCGGCGTCTGGATCGCGGCGGCGGGTTGCGACGCGGCCGTGCCCTTCAGGTTGAACTGCGTGAACAGCGGACTCTGTTCCAGGTACGGCAGGAGCAGCACCGTCCACGTCAGGTAACCGTACTCGATGCGGGCCGGGGTCAGCGCCCCGTTCGCGTCCGAGTAGTTGTGAACGGCGAGGCCGATCTGTTTGAGGTTGTTTTGACACTTCGCCCGCGCCGCCGCCTCCCGGACTTTCTGCACCGCGGGGAGCAGCAGCCCGATGAGGATGGCGATGATCGCGATGACGACGAGTAACTCGATCAGGGTGAACCCCGATCGCCGGGTGGGGGGAGAGGACACGAGACGAAACCTCGGGGAGAATCGGGAGGGACATCAACCCCTCCCCCGAAGCGGAGAGGGGAGGAAGAGAAGAGGGTTTTGCTCCCCCTCTCCGCTTCGGGGAGGGGGCCGGGGGGAGGGGTTGTCCCCCCGACGACCTCACTCCGGCACGATGCCGCCGTCGTCGCGGCCGCACAGCGCCTGGAAGTGCGCCAGCGAGATCGTGTACGGCACCGTTCGGACGCTGCCGTCGCCGAAGGCGGCCATCATCCCGCCGGGGTGGGCCGACCCGAACCCGTACACGTCGTCCCGGTCGATGACCCCGTCGGCGTTGCGGTCGGTGTTCGCGTCCGGGGAGACGATGTTCGGCTTGCCCGCGGCGGGGGCGTAGGACGCGCTGTCGTTGTACGTTCGGGTGGCGGACTTGTTCGTGGCGTGCGTGTACTGGGTGTCGAAGCTCTTCGTTTCCGCCGTGGACGCGCCGTAGAACTGCGGCGGCAGGTACTTCTCCGCGATCAGCAGGGTGTTCGACAGCCCGTCGGTCACGTTCGCGTGCTTGGTCCGGGCGAACTTCACGACCTTCCGCTTCGGGTTCGCCACGATTTCCGGCGGGAACGCGCCGCCGGGGAAGCCCGCCGCGGTGAGGTGGACCCCGGCCGGGATGATGATGCCGGCCCGCGTACTCGCGGTCGTCCACGGGTAGGACTCCCACGCGGCGAGCCGGGCGGACGCGGTGGTGCCGCCCGCGAACCCGAGCCCCGTCGGCCAGGCGTAGTCGCAGGTGTACTGCCCGTAGGTGGCGTTGAACTCCTTCGTCGGGCCTCGCCGCGACGGGCAGTTGTACACGGCGACGTACACGTCCGGCACGATCCACGCCGCGCGGTAGACGGCGTTGTCCTGCTCGATGTACGGCAGCAACTGGTACAGCACCCCGCCGCACTGGAACCCGGGCACCCAGTCGCCGTCCGTGCCGGGGAACGTCGGGCCGTTCGGGTCCGGGACCGCGGCCGGGCCGTCCGCGCCAGCGGGCACGTCGGTCGTCGCGTTCATCTGGTTGCCGTCCGTCGAGTTGACGTACCCGCCCCCGTTGTGCCCGAGACCGGCGGTCGGGAAGTAGCCGCTGTGGGCGTCGTTGTACGTGTTCGCCGCGAGGCCGATCTGCTTCATGTTGTTCGTGCACCGCGTCCGGCTGGCCGCCTCGCGGACCTTCTGCACGGCGGGCAACAGCAGCCCGATCAGGATCGCGATGATGGCGATCACGACGAGGAGTTCGACGAGCGTGAAGCCCTGCTTCGGACGAGTCTGCATGGCCGTCTCCGGACTGGAATCGAGCCGGGCCGCGGGTGCGAGCTTCCCGCGGCGGCGGTCTCTCAACCCCTCCCCCGGCCCCCTCCCCGAAGCGGAGAGGGGGAGCCAGAGGGGCTTGGTTTTCCCTCCCCTCTCCGCCTCGGGAGGGGCCGGGGGAGGGGTGCCTTCCCCTCGTTCACCCCACCAACTTCTTGAACGCCTCGCCCTCGTTCAGCGTCGGGCGCTCGGGCCGGCCCTTGTGCTGGTACGTGAGCTTCATGTTGTCCACGCCGAGCGCGTGCAGGATCGTCGCGTGCAGGTCGTGGACGTGGACGCGGTCCTCGACCGCATGCAGGCCGAGTTCGTCCGTCGCGCCCAGCATTCGGCCGCCCCGGATGCCGCCGCCGGCGAACCACATCGTGAACCCGTAGGGGTTGTGGTCCCGGCCGTTGCCCTGTTCGGACATCGGCGTCCGCCCGAACTCGCCGCCCCAGACGACGAGCGTGTCCTTGAGCAAGCCCGTCCGCTTCAGGTCGGCGAGGAGCCCGGCGATCGGCTTGTCGGACGACTTGCACAGTTCGCCGTGGGACTTCTCCAAGTTGGAGTGGCCGTCCCACTTGCTGCCGGCCCCGTGGTACAACTGCACGAACCGCACGCCCCGCTCGACGAGCCGGCGGGCGAGCAGGCACTGCTTGCCGAACGTGGCGGTTTCCTTCTCGTTCGCCCCGTACAGGTCGAGCGTTTCCGCGGTCTCCTTCGACAAGTCGACCGCCTCCGGGGCGTCCGCCTGCATCCGGAACGCGAGTTCGTAGCTGCGGATGCGGGCGTCGAGTTCGGTCTGGTCGCCGCGGTCCTCGGCGTGCTTCTTGTTCAGCTTGGCGAGGTAGTCGAGCTTCGCCTTCTGGCGGTCGTCGCCCACGTCGGCCGGCGTCCGGAGGTTCGGGATCGGCTCCTTGTCGCCGGTCAGCCGGGTGCCCTGATACACGGCCGGCATGAACCCCGCGCCCCAGTTCCGCGGGCCGTTCACCACGGGGCCGGCGTTGTCCTGCATGACCACGAACGCGGGGAGGTTCTGGTTCCCGGTGCCGAGGCCGTACGTCACCCACGACCCGAGCGACGGCCGACCGGCGAGGATGGACCCGGTGTTCATCTGGCACACGCCGCCGGAGTGGTTGATGCCGTCGGCCCAGCACGACCGCACGACGGCGATCTCGTCCGCCATCTTCGCGGTGTGCGGCAGCCAGTCCGAGACCCAGACGCCCCCCTTGCCGTGCTGCTTGAAGGTGCGCTTCGTGCCCATCAGCGGCGCGTCGTTCTCGCCCATCGACAGGATCACCGGCTTGAACGTCCCCGGCAGCTTCTGCCCGTGCAACTTGTCGAGCGCCGGCTTCGGGTCGAACAGGTCGATGTGGCTCGGCCCGCCCTCCATGAACAGGAAGATGACCGACTTCGCCTTCGGGGCGTGGTGCGTCTTCTTCGGCGCGAGCGGGTCGGTGGCCTCCGCGGCGAGCAGGGAGTTCAGGGCGAGTGCCCCGAACCCGGCCCCGCCACGGATGAGAGCGTCGCGTCGGGAGATTGCGGAACGCGGAACGCGGAATGCGGAATGAAGACCGGCCATTGTCGTGCCCCCGTGTTTGTTATTCCGCATTCCGAGTTGGATTCAGTCCACGTACAAGAACTCGTTCGAGTTCAGCAGCGCATGGCAGAAGTCCACCCACCCGGACTTGCCCGCCTTCTTCACGAACGCAACCGCGTCCGCCGCCTCCGCCTTCGTCGGCGACCGGCCGTACGCCAGCCGGAACGCGGCCTCGACGCCCTTCGTCGGGTTCGCGTCGGTGACCCGTGCCGCGAACGCCTTCGCGCGGGCCAGGGTCGCGGCCCCGTTCAGCATCAGCAGCGATTGCGTCGGCGTGACGGTGACGTTCCGCGTCGGGCACGTCGTGATGCCGTCGGCCGCGTCGAAGGCGGTCAGCAGGGCGTCCGGCGAGTTGCGGGCCGCCTTCGTGTAGACGGATCGCACGGGCTTCGTCGCCGGGGCCGACGGCCCGCCGTCCGGGAACTGCAGGTCGCCGCCGACCGCGAACAGGGCGTCGCGCACCTGTTCCGCGTCGAGCCGGCGGACCGGCATCCGGGCGAGGTACTTGTTCTCCACGTCCTTCGCTTTCGTCGCCGGGTCGATGCCGACGGACGATTGCCGGTACGCCGCGGACGTGACGATTAGCCGGTGGATTCGCTTCAGTTTCCAGCCGTTGTCGACGAGGTCGGTCGCGAGGAAGTCGAGCAGGTCCGGGTGCGTCGGCTTCTCGCCGAGGGTGCCGAAGTCGCTGGGCGTGCTGACGATTCCCCGGCCGAAGTGCTGCTGCCAGATGCGGTTCACGATGACACGGGCGGTCAGCGGGTTGGACGGGCTCGCGATCCAGTTGGCGAGGGCCGACCGCCGACCGGTCGAGTGCGAGGTCGGCACCAGTGACACCGGGCTGTCACCGAGCACGGTGAAGAACGCGGGGTCGACCGGCACCGGCTTCTTCCGCCCGCCGGGGATGACCGTCTCCGCCGCGTGCGGGCCGAGGTCACGCACCGCGAGAATCACCGGTTCCGCGGGCTTCTCCTTTTCCAGGGCTTCCAGTTCGTCGTGCAGTTTCTTGTACTCGTCCTTCTTGTCCTTCGGCAGCTTGTCGCCGGCGCGGTCGTACTCGTACTGCACCTGACGGTACGCCAACTCGTACAGCTGCTGTTCCAGCGGCGTGCGGTCGGCGGGGGCCTTGTCGAAGATCGCCTCGATGTCCGCGGGGAACTTTTCCTTCGCCTTCTTCATGTCCCGGGCGCGGATCCCGGCGACCATCGCGTCCGTCTTCGCCCGCAGGTCCGCCGTCTTCGCGTCCCACGCCGCCCGCTTCCGCTCGTACTCGGCCCGCTCGGCGTCGTCGCGGAAGTGCGTCTCCTCGACGAAGTGGATGCCGGCGAAGAAGGACTGCAGCGAGAAGTAGTCGCGCTGCAGGATCGGGTCGAACTTGTGGTCGTGGCACCGGGCGCAGCCGACGCCCATCGCGAGGAAGGCGTCGCCGGTCACGTCGGTGATGTCGTTGACCATCCCGGCCCACTGCGTCCGCACGTCGCGCTGGTTGTACTCGTAC
>CAYUHJ010000026.1:0-43910 GCA_964444365.1 uncultured Alcaligenaceae bacterium
TTCCTAGGGTGGGTCGAGCCGGCTTTGCGGCGAAGACCCACCGCCCCAGCGACGAGCGATTGCCACGCCGGTGGGTCGTCGCGAAGCGCTCGACCCACCCTACCAGATGGCTTCCGCACTCATTTCGGTTGCGTGCCGATCTCGCGGAGCTTGTTCCGCAGGTAGCGTGCCCGCGCCGCGTTGCGCTCCTCGCCGTCGAGGGGGGTGCCCATCAGCTTCTGCAAGTGGGCCGATTGCGTGTGGATGAAGAGTTGGTTCAGCGTCAGCGGGGTGATGTCGTCCACGAAGTTCAGGTGGATGCCGAGCCGGACGGCGGAGAGGAGTTCCATCGTTTCTTCGGAGGTGATTTCGATGGCGCTGCCGAGGGTGCCGAGGGCGCGGGCGACGCGGTCCTGCTCGGCCTGCTTCCGCTCGCGGATGAGCACCTGCCGGGCCTGCCGTTCGTACTGGAGGATCATCGCGATCACCTCGCGGATCTCCGTCAGGACGCGGGTCTCGGACTTGCCGAGCGTGACCTGGTTGCTGATCTGGTACAGGTCGCCGCTGGCCCGGCTGCCCTCGCCGTACAGCCCGCGGACGACGAGGTTGATCTTCTGCAGCGCGCGGAACACCTTTTCGATCTGCTTCGTGATGCCGAGTGCGGGAAGGTGCAGCATGACGCTCGCCCGCATCCCGGTGCCGACGTTCGTGGGGCACGCGGTCAGGTAGCCGAACTGGTCGTGGAAGGCGTACACGAGCTTGGCTTCGAGGGCGTCGTCGACCTTGTCGATCTCGGCCCAGGCTTCGTCCAGGGCCAGCCCGCTGCGGAGGACTTGCAGCCGGAGGTGGTCCTCCTCGTTGACCATGATGCTGACGGTCTCGCGGTCGTCGAAGGCGACGCCGCGGGGGCCTTCGAGCACGTTCGCGAGTTCCCGGCTGATGAGCTGCCGCTCGACGAGGAACTGGCGGTCGAGGGCGGGCAGGGTGGTGACGTTGAGGTACTTCGGCCGGACGGCGAGGTCGGCCTTGGCGAACGCCTCCCGGACCTTGGCCTCGGTCTCGGACTTCTGGTGCGGGTTGGCCCGGCTGGTGAACGGGAAGTTGGCGAGGTTCCGGGCCAGGCGGATGCGCGTGGAGACGACGACGTCCGTGTCCGGCCCCGCGCCGCGGAGCCATTCGCCGAGGTTCGGAAGCAGACTGTCGAGGTTCATCCGGGGCCTTCCTTTTGCCGGATCCGGTCGCGGAGTCGGGCGGCTTCTTCGTAGTGTTCGGCCGCGACGGCGGCGGTCAACTGCGTCTTCAGTGCCGCGAGTTCGAGCCGCGCGGCAATCGTCTTCGGAACCTTACCCGCGTGGGCCGTGCCCCGGTGGATGCGGACGAGCAACGGCTCCAGGGCGGCCCGGAAGGCGTCGTAGTCGTGCGGGCACCCGAGCCGGCCCTCGTTCTTGAACATGGCGTACTTTAGCCCGCACGCCGGGCAGGTCAACGACGCGGGCGTCTGGCCCATGAGCAGGGCGAGCAGCGCCGGCAGGTTCAGCGACGGCCCCGGCCCTTCGGGGATCAGTTCGGCCTGCTTCTCGCACGCCGCGCACAGGTGCAGGGAAACCACGTCCTTGTTGACGATCTTGGTCAGGTGGATGGTCGCCGGTTTCCCGCAGTGGTCGCACTTCATGACGGTTCCTTGCTCCGCGAGCCGCGGACGCCAGTCCGCGGGTGGTGCGCCGAAACCCGCGGACTGGCGTCCGCGGCTCGCCGGGGGTTACCCCTCTTCCAGTTGCCGGATCCGGTCCCGGACGCGGGCGGCTTCCTCGTACGCCTCGTCGGTGACGGCCTTCGCCAGTTGCTTGCGGAGCTTGACCAGTTCCGCCTCCGCCGACCGCGCCTTGGGCAGCCGCTTCGGCTGCTTGCCCTGGTGTTTCACGTCGCTGTGGATGCTCTCCAGGAGGGGCAGCAGTTCCTCGCGGAAGGCGTCGTAGTCGTGCGGGCACCCGAGCCGGCCGGTGTTGCGGAACTCGACGAACTTCAGCCCGCACGCCTCGCACAGCTTCCCGCCGGGGTCGTCCGCCGCCGCCGCGCCGGACTCGGTCGGCGTCGCCTTGGCGGCCTTCTTCCCGCCGCCGCCGGGGGGTTCGTACAGGTACTTCTTGGCGCAGTCTTCGCACAGGTGCAGTTCGTCGAACTTCTCGTCGGGCAGAACTTCGGTGATGTGCAGGGTGGCCTGCTTCGGGCATCTCTGGCACTTCATGGTAGCGTGACCCGCCTTCGGGGCCGGTGGGGGAAAGGGAGTTCCCGCCCGTGGCCGCACAGCAGATTGTACCGCCGCCGGGGAAGACTCGGAAGGCCGGGGGGTCAGGGCAACAGGTCTTTGACGGCGATTGTTCCGGTCGGCGCGGCCAGGGGGGACACGCGGTCGGGTTCGGACAGGGTGAGGTGCGTGCGGTACGCGGTCCCCCCGGCCGGAACCGGGGCCGGGTCGCGGAAGACGAGCAGCCGCCGGTTCGCGAGGTCCAGCACCCAGTAGTCCGCGACCCCCGCCTCGGCGTACAGTTCGGCCTTCGTGGTCGTGTCGTAGAACAGCGTCGAATCGGAGACTTCGACCACGAGCAGGGCGTCGGCCGGGGTCGGGTGATCGGTGTAGTTTCGCGGAGAACCCGGGATGACGGCGACGTCCGGTTGCGGCTCGGAATCGTCCGTCGGCAGCGGGCTCTGGTCGTTGATCCAGGCGGTGCCCGAGAACACGGCCCGCAGGACGTCGGCAGTCAGGGACTTGGCCAGTGCGTGCCGCCAGTTCACCGGACTCGTTTCGACCACCTCCCCGCGGATGAGTTCGACCCGCTTGCCGGCGAAGTAGCCCTGTTCCCCGAGGCGGTGGTATTGGTCGCGGGTCCACTTCCACGGGCGGGGGTCGGCGGACGAACGGGCGGCCGCTGGCGGTGTCGGCACGAGAACGGCAGACATGGGTCGACCTCCGGAATCAGGGGAGCAGGTCTTTCACGGCGAGGCCGGCCGCGGGAACCGCCAGGGGGGAAATCGCGTCCGTTTCGGCCAGCGTGCGGTGCGTCGTGTAGGCATGGCCGTGCGGGGCGGTCGCGTCCGGGGCCGGGTCGCGGAACACGTGGAGCACGCGGGCCGTCACGTCGAGCACCCAGTACTCGGCGATGTTGCCGGCGGCGTACAGGTTCATCTTCTCGCCGATGTCGAACTTTAGCGACGTGTCCGAGACTTCGACCACCAGTGCCGCCGTTGTGGGATGCGAGGTCGTCCCACGCGCGGTGCCCGCGACGACGGCGACGTCGGGTTCCGGGTCGATCCATTTTCCGAGAAGGAGGGGCATCTGCACCGGGAACCGCCAGCCGGGTCCGAACGCGGACCGGACGGCTTCGGTCGTGAGTTCCAGTGCGATCCGGTGCGGTGGGTTCATCGGCCCCTCTTCGAGAATGACCCCGTCGATCAGCATCGCCCGGCGGCCCTCGAACAGGCCTAGGTCGCCCATCTGGTGGAACTCGGCACACGTCCACCGCCGCGGCTGCGGGCGGACGCTCGGCACGGCGGCCGGGGGGGGAGCGGTCAGTGCGGACATGCGAATCACCTCCTGCCGATAGCGTACCGTCGGTTCGCGGCCGGGGAAATGCGAGGAGCCCGGAGGGGTTGCCTCCGGGCTCCTGTCGTAGAACGCTCCGCTGCGCGTCGCGGCTAAACGGGTCGCATTACTTCTTCGCGGCCGGCTTCGGGATGTCCGCGAGTTCGACCGGGACCGGGGCGTAGTGGCTGAACTCCATGCTGAAGCTCGCCTGGCCCTTCGTCGCGGAGCGGAGGTCGCTGGTGTACCCGAACAGGTTCGCCAGCGGGATCTTCGCCATCACCTGGGCCACGCCCTTGTCCTCGCTCGTCTCCTCGATCAGCCCGCGCTTGCTGCTGATGTTGCCGGTGATCTGGCCCTGGTAGTCCTTCGGGGAGACCACCACGACCTTCATGATCGGCTCCAGCAGCTGGATGCCGGCCTTTTCCTGGGCCTCGCGGAACGCTTCGCGGGCACACAGGTAGAAGGCGTCCTGCGACGAGTCGACGTCGTGCATCTTCCCGAAGTGCAGGTCGAACTCCAGGTCGACGAACGGGAACGGGTACTTGTACCCCTTCTTCGCCTCTTCCCGGAGGCCTTCCTCGACGCTCGGGATGTACTCCTTCGCGATCGTCCCCTGGGTGATGCTGTTCACGAAGTAGATGTTGTTCGGGTCCGGTTTCACCTTCGGGTCGTTGAGCGCCTCGATCTCCTTCACCTTCTCCTGGATCTGTTCGGGCGTCAGCGGGGTGTACTTCACCACGATGACGGCGAACTTCCCGCGGCCGCCGGTCTGCTTCTGGAACTTGTACTCGAAGTCCACCATCCGGGCGAGCGACTGCCGGTACGCGACCCGCGGCTTGCCGAGCTTCACCTTCTCGGTGTCCTCTTGCGGGACGCCGATCGCGCGTTTGAGCTTCTCGATCGAGATTTCCAGGTGGAGTTCCCCCATCCCGGAAACGATGGTGTCCTTGGTCTCCTCGTCCGTGTGCGTCTTCAACGTGGGGTCGTCCCGGACGAGGCGGTTCAGCGCCTCGCCGACCTTGCCCGCGTCCAGGGACTTCGCGAACGTCAGGGCCTGCGAGATCACCGGCTTCGGGAACTGGATCGCTTCCAGCGCCACCGGCTTGTCCGGGTCGGACAGCGTGTTCCCCGTGTAGGTGTCGGCCAGGCCCATCGCCGCGACGATGTCGCCGGGGCCGGCTTTCTCCAGGGAGATCCGCTTGTCGCCCATCATCCGGTAGAACCGGGCGATCCGCTCGCGCTTGCCGGTGGTCGTGTTCATGTACGTCTCGCCGGGCTTCATGATGCCCGAGTAGACGCGGATGTACACGAGGTCGCCGTTGGTCTCGGCGACCGTCTTGAACGCGAGCGCGGACATCGGCTCGCCGTCTTCCGGCTTGCGGGTCTCGACCTCCTTCGTCTTCGGGTTCGTCGCCGTCACCGGCGGCCGCTCCAGCGGGTTCGGCAGGCACTCGACGACGAGGTCCAGCAGCTGCTGCACGCCGTGGAACATCTTGCTCGACCCGCAGTGGACCGGGGTGAAGATGTTCTCCAGGGTGCCCTTCCGCAGCGCCTTGAGGATCTGCTCCTCGGTGATCTCCTTCTCTTCGAGGATCGCCTCGGTGATCTCGTCCGACGCCGCCGACACGCCGTCGAGCATCTCGGCGCGGCGCTTCGTCGCCTCGGCGAGGTACTTCTCGGGGATCGGCGTAATGTTGAACTTCCGGTGCGTCTTGTCGCTCAGGTCGCGGGTGATGAGCCGCATCTTGATCAGGTCGATGATCCCTTCCAGGGCGTCGTCCTGCCCGGCCGGGATGGTCACCACCACCGGGTTCGCGTGGAGCTTCGTCTTCATCTGCTCGACGCAGCCCCAGAAGTTCGCCCCCATGCGGTCGAGCTTGTTGACGTAGGCCAGCCGCGGCACCTTGTACTTGGTCGCCTGCCGCCACACCGTCTCGGACTGCACCTCGACGCCGCCCTTGGCGCAGAACACGCCGACCGCGCCGTCGAGGACGCGGAGCGACCGCTCGACTTCCGCGGTGAAGTCGACGTGGCCGGGGGTGTCGATGATGTTGATGGCGATGTCGTTGTTATTGCGGTCGACCCAGTCGATGGAGACGGCCGCCGAGTTGATCGTGATCCCCTTCTGCCGCTCGAGCGGGTCGAAGTCGGTGGTGGTGTCCCCGTCGTCGACGTCGCCGACCTTGTGCTTGGTGCCGCTGTAGTAGAGGATGCGCTCCGTCGTGGTGGTCTTGCCCGCGTCCACGTGGGCCATGATTCCGATGTTGCGGACTTTGTCGAGCGTCATCGTCGTCGGCCGGTCGCCAGGGACCGACTCCTCGCGAGAAGGGGAAGCACAAACCGGACCCACTCCGAGTCCGGGGACGAACCGGCGGTCGGGCCGGCGTCATCAGTTAGACTGTCGTCGGGGTCGAGCGGTTCGGCAATTCGGCCGCGACGAAAGGCAATACTGTAATGTACGGGTGAGGGACGAAGAAACCACCCCGGCTCCGCGAAAGTTCCGTGAAGGGGCGGGGTGGTTGCTACTGCGGGCCGCGGACGCCGGGCCGCGGACGCCGGTCCGCCGCTCGCGGCCCGGCGTTACTTCAACTCTCGCAGAAAGACGTTCCGCAGTTCCAGCCCGGGTTCCGGGGTGATGCGGATTTCCGCCGGCGTCGTCGCCTCGTCCTTCGACCGCGTCAGGACCGCCCGCTTCCAGGCGTTCGCCTTGCCCTCGGCCTCCCACGGCTTGGCGTCCCCGAACGCGACGGCGAACGTCTGGCCGACGCGCTTCGCCGGCAGCTTGTAGTCGAAGATCAGTTCGCACGCGCCGAACTTCTTCGCGGACACCAGCGGCTCCGTCCCCTTCGGCTTGAGCACGCCGTCCGTCGCGGTCCACGTCCCCTCGGCGGCCGTCCACCCGTCCAGGTCCAGGCCGTTGAACAGCGAAACGTGCCCCTCCCACACGTTCGCCACGTCCTCCGGCTTCGGGTTCGTGGACGGCAGTTCCTTGAGGTGCAAGTTCTTGAAGTGGCACTCGACGCCCTCGGATTCGAGCGCGAGGTAGCCCTTCCGCGGGGTACACTTCGACACGCCGGACACTTCCTTGCCGTTGACGTGGAGCTTGATGACGCCGTCGTTCGCGATCACCTTGTAGTGGTTCCACTCGCCGCCGCCCTTGACCCGCTCCTCGCTCGGGAGGCAGCGTTCCAGCCCCTTCGGGTGCGGGCGGTCGGGGGTACACTTCGCGCCCCAGATGCTGAACAGGTCGCCGTGGCTCGTCGCCCAGCCGTCGGCCGGCTTGTAGTTGATGAGCACCTGGACCTCGATCCCGCGGGTGTACCCGGTGCCGACGGCCGGCAGCGGGTCGCCCCACACGAACAGCCCGGAGTTGGCCATCTTGGTCTTCTCGACGTGCATCCAGTCGAAGTCGAGCTCGAAGTTCTCGTACTGCTTGTCCGTCCGGAGGTAGCCGGTCGGCTTGCCGCTGGTGACGATCTCGCCGTCCTTCACGGTCCAGGTGTCCGGGTGGCAGTTGACGTTCACCCAGCCGGCGAGGGTCTTGCCGTCGAACAGGGCGACGGTCCCTTCGGGCGGGGCGGCGGACAGGGTGCCGAGCGCGACGGCGAGCCCGGCAACGAGGGGGAGGGTGCGAACCACGGGGAAGGCTCCGGAGGAACGGGGGGAGGGTGCCGGAGATTGTATTCAACGGTTCGCCGCGAGGCGCAGCCGAGCGGGGGACTCGCGCCCGTGCCGGTGATTTGCCCTGGCGGGAAGCGTTCGCGCCCGGCTGCGCCTCGCGGCTAACCGGGTTACTTCGGCCCCATCCGGTTCTTCAGCCGCTCCGCGACGGCCCGCACCGGGTCCGTCACCACCGGCAGCATGTGC
Source organism: uncultured Alcaligenaceae bacterium (assembly GCA_964444365.1). Lineage (GTDB taxonomy): Bacteria > Planctomycetota > Planctomycetia > Gemmatales > Gemmataceae > CAYUHJ01. The sequence continues at coordinate 7,430 of CAYUHJ010000026.1, forward strand.
GGCTTGTACTGCATTTCCCCGTTCTTCTTCACCATCTCGATCTTGAACAGGTTCCCGCTCAGGATGGACGTCACGTCCCCGAACGGGGTCGCGAGCCAGCGTTTCAGAGCTTGCGACCACACCGTGTAGAACTCGAACTTCACCTCGTCGCCGTTGGTGGTCATTTCCCCGGACCCGCCGAGGCTGAGGGCGGTGCCGATGAGGTCGAGCTGCGTCACCTTGATGCGGTCGCCGCGGAGGTCGAAGACGGCGTGGGCCTCCTCGAAGGCGGTCTGGTCCGGGGCCTGGAGTTTCACGAGCTTCAGGAGCGGCATCAGCACCGGCAGGTTGTACATCCGGCCGTTCGGCACGTCGATTTGACCGGCCCCGGTGCGGACGAGTTCGCCCGTCCGCGGGTCGGGTGCGTTCTCGATGAGCAGCTTCGCCTGCGCGACGCCGCGGAGTTCCGCCCCGCTGCCGAGCTTCAGGTTCGCCGCGAGTTCTTCGAGCCGGACGTCCGCGGCGGTGAGCCAGAGCCGGTACCGGACGGGGTCGGCGAGGGTGATCCGGGCCTCGCCGCCGACGGCCCCGCGGTAGAGGGTCGCGATCAGGTCCGGGACTTCGACCACCGGCGGCAGGAACGCGCCGGGCTTCGCCGGGTCGGGCTGCTGCGGCCGGCTGCGGAACGTCAGTTTGGCCTGGGAAACGGGCTGGTTGGAGATCGTGCCGCTCTCGATCCAGGTGTTGCCGACGACGCTGCCGAGGTGCGTGCCGGCGTAGACGCCGGTGCAGCCGATGACACCCTGAAGGTTTTCCCAGGGCACGCCGACGTCGAGCCCGGCCCCGGTCAGCTTCACCTCGCCGGACCAGTACACGGTCGCGGGCGGCGGCGGGGCGTTCGGCGCTTCCGGCGGCACTTTCACGACGGCGTGCCGCATCGCGAGTTCGAGCCCGCCGCGGGGGCGGAGTTCGGTGACGGCGTCGCGGAGCTTCCCCGGAAGGGCGGCGCGGAACTCGGCGTCCGGGATCAGCGGCGCGGCGGTGACCCGGCCGAGGTTCGCCCACAACTCGCCGCGGTCGGCGAACCGCACCTCCCCGGCGTCCATCGCCCACCGGGACTCCCCGTGCGTCGCGGAGAACCGGGCGAGGTCGACCTTCCCGCCGGCGTACCGCACGACCCCGGCGAGGTCGTCGAGTCGGTACGGGAAGAAGTCCGGCGTGACGGTCGGCCCGCGGAAGTTGAGCGTGAGCTTCAGGTCGCGGGCGGGGTCGAACGCCGGGTCCAGGCCCCTCCCCCCTTGGGGGGAAGGGTGGGGGGTGGAGACTTGAACCCCCAAGCGACCCCCACCCCCGCCCTCCCCCCTCCCAGGGGGAGAGAGCACGACAACGGGCGGCGATTGGCGGTCGATCAGGTCCAGGTCCGCCCCGAAGGTGAGCTTCCCGCGGGGGTCGAAGGTCCGCCAGACGGACTCGATCTTGAGTTCGCCGAGGGCGGCCTTCATGTCCGCATCGAGCGGGCAGTCGCGGCCCTGGATGCGGAGCTTGAACAGGCGGTCGCGGGTGCCCGGCACCGGGACGTTGTCGCCGGAAATCCAGATGCTGCCGCCGCCGTGGGTCGCCTCGAAGTCGCGGATCTCGACCGTGTCAGTGTCCGCCAGGGGGGTGAGCGGCAGCCCCGGCCGGAGCGGCCGGCGGTCGTCCGTGGACGCCACCTTCACGACGACCGTGCCCTTCGCGCCGGTCATCGGGTACGGGAAGAACTCGGGGTTCAGCGCGGTGTCGTAGACGGCGATCTTGAACGTGTTGTCGAACCGGTTCACCCCCGGCTCCTGCCGCAGTTCGGCGACGAAATCCCCCCGGCCGTTCGCCCGGAGCTGGGCGAGCGGCTTGGCGTACTTCGGCTGGAACGCCGCCATCAGGCGGTCGTCGATGGGGATGTCCGTGCCGGCGATCGTGAGGTTCACCTGCGGGTCCGGCCCGTCGCCGACGACGCTGCCGCGGAACTCGATCCGCCGCCCGCCCGCGGTGCCGGTCATCTGGACGTGGAACGCCTCCGGCGACCCCGGCGACGTCACCTTCCGGAACGTGCCGGCGAGGTGCTCGACGGGGTAGCGGAACTTCGCGTACACCACCCCGAGCCGGTTCGGCCGGACCTCGACCTCCCGCTTCCAGGTGGCGGCGTCGCGGGTGAACGACACGGACAGGTCGATCGTCCCCGTCGGCGAGAACAGGTCGCGGATTTCCTTCGCCTTCGGCGGCAGCCGGGCGAACAGGTCGTCGTCGACGGCGACTTCCTTGACCGTCAGGCTGAGCCGTTCGAGGGCGTCCTGAACGGGCAAGAAGGGGTCGTCGGGGGGCGAAGGTTGGGTTTGCAAAGACAACCCCTCCCCCGACCCCTCCCCGAAACGGAGAGGGGAGGAAACCCGGTCTTTCTCCCCCTCTCCGCTTCGGGGAGGGGGTGGGGGGGAGGGGTTCTGCGAGATCACTCCGGCCCGCGATTCGAGCGACAGTTCCGCGGTCGCCTTGCCCAGCTTCGCCGTCGCCTTCTCGACCGTCACCTTGCCGTCGTGCAGCCGGACCGTGCCCGCGATCTGCTCCACGGGCCACGGCAACTGCGGGTCCTCGAACTTCCCGTCCCGCACGTCGAGCCGCACGTCGTAGGTCGGGGGCCTGTCCGCGTGGGTGGCGACGTCCGCGCGGACGCCGACCCGGGCGGTCAGTTGCGACAGGTGGTCCGCCAGGGTCGGGCAGAGCTTCGCGAACGCCGGGGCGAGGTCCGGGCTGAACGCGACGTCCGGGGCCTCGACGCGGGCGGTGGCTTGCTTCGTGGTGCGGTCGTACCGGACCGCGGTGCTGACCGCGACGGCGAACGGCGGCGGCCCGCCGGGTTCGCCGGCCACCGCGGGGGCGATCGTCGCGGTGGCGTCGATTCGCAGCACGGTGATCGGGTCGTTGAGCAGGTTCAACTTCACGCCGGACACCACCACCGGCGGGGCGGCGTCCGGGCGGTGGTCGGTCAGGAACACCGTCGCGTTCCGGGCCACGACCGTCGGCACCGGGTCGTCCCCCGACCCGCCCGGCCGCGCGACCCCGGCGACGTTCCAGGTCCCGTCCGCCCGGCGGTCGAGCCGGACGGTGGGGCCGTCGAACTCGAACTTGCGGATCGCGATCCGGCCGCGCTGGAGTTGTTCCTTGTCGTGGTAGATGACCGCGGCCGGGGCGGCGAAGAACGGGGTCGGTTCCCCCTCCCGGGTGAGCCGCAGGTCCGAGACGGTGATGCCGCCGAACACGCGGAGCCGGGCGTCGCCGACGTGGACGTCGACCCCGTCGAACTTCTCCTCGAGCGCGGCGACGAGCGCCTCGCGGACCCGCTCCGGGCGCATGCGGTCGTGCATCACCCAGGCGGCGGCCGGCACGACCGCGAGGGCGAGGAGGAGAAGTCCGCGGATCAGCCAGTTGCGCAGCACCGCCGCCCTCGTCACCGGGTCCGGGTGGGCGGGGACCATACGCGGACGGGGGACCGGGGTCAACGCCGGTCCGCGGCGGCGGCAGGGCGACGCAGTGCGAGAAAGTAGGCCACTCGCTCCGCGAGTTGCGGGCTCATGTCCCGAGAACACAGCACGTTAAAGGGATGACGCGCGGTCACTCGCGGAGCGAGTGACCGACTGAATCGGCCGAACTGGAATCGTTGCGTCGCCCTGGCGGCACGGGTCAGCCGGCGGCGGGGAGGGCCGGTTCCCCGACCGCGGGGGGGGTGGCCTGCTCCAGTTCGGAGCACCGGACCAGTTCCGCGAACACGCCGTCCGCGGCCGTGAGTTCGTCGAAGTCGCCGCTCTCGATCAGCCGGCCGTCGTCGAACACGAAGATGCGGTCCGCGTCCGCGAACGTGCTCAGCCGGTGGGCGACCATGATGACCGTCCGGCGGCGGTCCCGGGTGCCGATGGTCTGTTGAACGACCCGCTCGCTGATCGCGTCCAGGGCGCTGGTCGCCTCGTCGAGGATCAACACCGGGGGGTCCTGGAGGAACACGCGGGCCAGGGCCAGCCGCTGCTTCTGCCCGCCGGACAGGTTCCCGCCGCGCTCGGCCACGCGGGCCTTGTACCCGCCCGGCATCGCCAGGATCTCGTCGTGCAGGCAGGCCATCCGGGCCGCCCGGGCGACATCCTCCGGGAGGTACTTGGCGATCCCGTAGGTGATGTTCTCCTCGATCGTCCCGCTGAACACGAACGGGTTCTGGCCGACGTACCCGACCAGCTGGCCGATCGTCTCCCGGGACACCTCGTCGAGCGGAACGCCCTTGAGCCACACCCGGCCGGCGGCCGGGTGGAGCAGCCGCATGAGCACCTTCAGCCACGTCGACTTGCCGCACCCGGACCGGCCCGCGATGCCGATCGTCTCGCCGGGGAAGATGTCGAGCGACAGGTCGCGGACGGCCGGCTTCCGGCCCCCGTCCGGCGTGCGGTACTCCACCCGCAGCCCCTCGACCCGGACGACCGGCTGGCCGTCGTCCAGCCGGGGGGAGGTGTGCGTCGGGGTGGCGAACGACGGGTCCTGCGGGAGGGCGAGGAGTTCCTGCAGGTCGAGCACCCGGAGGCTGGCCTCGTGCCCCTCGTCGAGCACCCGGTGGACCTCGTTGAGCGGGGCCATCGCCCCGAGGAACAGCATCGAGAACGTGAGGATGTCCCCGAACGTGATGTGCCCGGTGATCGCGAGGTACGACGCGAGGGCCAGCACGCCGACGTGGAACACGCCCTCGACGACGGCCTTCCCCGCGCCGAAGAAGGACATGGCCACGTGGTGCTTGAGCTCCTTGGACCGCTTCTGCTCGGCCGCCTTCGCTACCCGGCGGACTTCCTGGGCGTCCGTGTTGGCCACCCGCACGTACTCCAGCCCGCCGAGCAGCTCGACCACCGTCCCGTCCATGTCCTCGTTCACCCGCAGCAGCTTCTGGCGGACCCGCTTCTGCGACACCAGTTGCCAGACCGTCAGCCCCAGGGACACCGGGATGACGCCGAGGATGGCGACCCCGAGCCACGGCTGCTTCACGACCGCGGTGACGACGGCGAACGCCCCGACCACGACGGCCGGGAAGAAGTCCAAAAACGACAGCCGGAGCAGTCGCATGAAGCCGCCCACGCTGCGGAAGATCTTCCCCTGCAGCGTGCCCACCTTCTCGTGGGTCAGGTGACCCAGGTCGGCCCGCAGGATGTGGGCGACGACGCGGACGGTGGTGTGCCGCTCGATCCGGGTGCAGGTGTTCTCGACGAGGTAGCGGCGGAACACCTGGAGGAGTTCCCGCAAGAGCACCAGCCCGGCGATCACCCCGAGCAGGTAGCCGACGTAGGACAGGGTTTCCGCCCGGTCCTCGCCGGTCTGGATCCCGTGGGCCACGCGGTCGACCAGCTTGCCGGACAGCAGCGGCAGCCCGGTGCTGGCGACCGCCCCGACGGCCATGACGGCGACCGCGCCGATCAGGGCGGCGCGGTGCGTCGGCGCGATCATCCGCCACGCGGACAGCGCCGTCCGCACCAGCAGGCGGACTTCGACGGAAAACTGGTCGAGCTTCGGGGACGTAGGCTTCGTGGCCGCGGTCATGGCGGGTACTCGAACTCCGAGGGAAGATACGGAAACGGGGAAGGGGGAACCGAGAAACCGCGAACCGGGTCGCACGCGGGCCGCGGCCGGCCCGCCGCGCCGTCACCGCGGGCCGGGCTTGGCCCACCGCTGGACGTGGCTGAGCATCAGCGGGGACGTGTTCAACAGCCGGACCAGCCGCTGCTCGACCATCTGCGACGGGGTCAGCCCGGCGCGGGCGTCGACGACCTGGGTTTCTTCGGCCGTCGTCCGGTAAGCGGTGTCGTGGCCGGCGGGAAAGCGGTCCGCCGGGATGTGGTGCTCGCTCATGGTGTTCCTCACAGGGACCGGAGAGGTCGTCCGGGTGGGAAGCAACCCTCGCGCCAATGTGAGCGAGCGTCAGCCGGCGTCCGGACCCGCTGCCGGCGGACCCAGTACGACTCGGACGGCGTGGGTCCGCCCGTCGTCGCGCAGCTTCACGCGCGGCCCGTCGCACGGCTCGCCGTCGAGTTCGACGCGGGCCACCCCGGATTCGACGCGGTCCGGGTTTTCGACGCGGCAGACGTAAGTGGCGGTGCCGAACCGGTACGCGACCTCGTACCCGGGCCACGCCGCCGGGATCCGGGGGTCGAAGCCGAGGGTGTCGCCGCGGCGGTCGAGGCCGAGCAGCGTCTCGACCGCCGCCCGGCAGAGCCACGCGGCCGAGCCGGTGTACCACGTCCAGCCCCCGCGGCCGGCGTGCGGCGGGACGCCGTACACGTCCGCGGCCACGACGTACGGCTCGACGCGGTACCGGGCGACGTTCGCCGGCGTGTCGGCGTGGCGGACCGGGTTGAGCAGGTTCCAGAGGGTGTACGCGTCCCCGCCGCGGCCCAGGCCGGCCACCGCCTGGAGGAGCCACACGGCGGCGTGGGTGTACTGCCCGCCGTTCTCCCGGATGCCGGGGACGTACCCCTTGACGTACCCGGGGTCGGCCGCCCCGCGGTCGAACGGCGGGTCGAACAGCTTGACCAGCCGGTCCCCGTCCGACACGAGCCGGTCGCAGGCGGCGCGGACGGCGGCCTCGGCCCGGTCCCGGTCGCCCACCCCCGCGAGGACCGCCCACGACTGCGGCAGGCTGTCCAGCTGGCACTCGTCGTTCGCCCGCGACCCGAGCGGCGTGCCGTCGTCGAACCACGCCCGGAGGTACCACCCCCCGTCCCAGGCGTGGGCGTCGATCGCCGCCCGCAGGTCGGCCGCCTGGGTCCGCAGGGCCGCGGCGGTCGGCCCGTCCCCGCGGCGGTCCGCCACCGCGGCGAACGCCGTCCGCACCGCCACCTGGAACCACGCCACCCACACGCTTTCCCCGGTCCCCTTCGGGCCGACGAGGTTCATCCCGTCGTTCCAGTCCCCGCAGCCCATCAGCGGCAGGCCATGCGGCCCCAACCGCCACCCGCGGTCCAGCGCGAGCAACCCGTGTCGGTACACGGTGGCGTCGTCGTCCGACTCGGCCGGGAGGAAGTACGCCTCCTGTTCGCCGGGCCGTAGCGCCGGACCGCGGAGGAACCGGACGCGCTCGTCGAGCACGGTCTCGTCCCCGGTCACCTCGACGTACCGGGCGACCGCGAACGGGAGCCACAGGAAGTCGTCCGAGAACCGGGTCCGGACCCCGCGGCCGGACGGCGGGTGCCACCAGTGCTGGACGTCCCCCTCCGGGAACTGCCGGGCCGCCGCCCGGAGGAGGTGGGCGCGGGCCTCCCCCGGTTCCGCGTGCAGCAGGGCGAGCACGTCTTGCAGCTGGTCCCGGAAGCCGTAGGCCCCGCCGGACTGGTAGACCGCGGTCCGGCCCCACAGCCGGCACGACAGCACCTGGTACGGCAGCCAGGTGTTGACCATGAGGTCCAGCGCCGGGTCCGGGGTCGCGACCTGCACGGCGGTCAGTCGCCGGGTCCAGGCGTCCGTCACGTCCCGCAGGGCGGCTGCCGCGACGGCGGGGTCGCGGTATCGGGTGGCGAACCGCCCGGCAGTGGCGGCGTCGGCCGCGAACCCGAGGACGAACACCACCTCGGTCGACTCGCCGGGCGGCACCGCGAACTCCCCCTGGACGGCGGCGCACGGGTCCAGCCCGGCCCCGACGTGCCCGCTCAGCCCGGCGCGGGCGAGCGCGGCCGGGTTCGCCGCGGTCCGGTTCCGGCCGAGGAACTCCAGCCGGTCGCCGGTCACCGTCCGGGGCCGGAGGTTGGTGTCGGCGAACGCCACGCCGGGGCCGGCGTCCGGGTCGAACGCGCACCGCGCGAGCAGCGCCCCGGACGCCGGGTCGACGTCCGTCACCGCGAACGCGGCCGTCTTCTCGCGGGTCGTCCCCAGCACCCACTCGGCGAAGAACGTGGCCGACAGCCGCCGGCGGTCGGTCCGGCGGTTCGCCACCCGGAGCAGGATCATCTTGACCGGGTCCGCGGGGGCGACGAACGCGGTCATCTCGACGGCCAGCCCGTCCCGCTCACCCGTGTAGGTGGTCGACCCGGGGCGGTGGCGGACGGCGGACGCGCACCCGCGACCGGGCGACGGGGTAACCGACCAGAACGCGCCGGTGTCCTCGTCGCGCAGGTACACCACTTCGGCCGGAGGGTCGGCCACGGGGTCGTTGTGCCACGGCGTGAGCCGGGCGGCCTGACTGTTCCCCACCCAGGTGCAGCCGAGGCCCGCGTCGGTGGCCAGGCACCCGGCCGCCGGGCTGGCGATCACGTTGGCCCACGGGGCGGGGGGCACGCCGGCCACGACGTACTCGCGGCCGTCCGGGGTGAACCCGCCGACCCCGTTCGCGAACCGGAGGTCCGGGACGGGAGCCGACGGGGGAACCTCCGGTCGGCCGACCCGTGCGACGGCCAGGGGCGGCGGCAGCACCCGCCGGCGGTCGACCGCGTCGGTCTGGTCCGCCAGCGACCCGCGGTCTCCGTACAGCACCACCCGGGCGAAGGCCAGCAGGACCGCGCGGTCTTCGCTGCCGGGCTGGGCTTTCCGCACGAACACGCCGCCGGGCTTGTCCAGCCAGTCCCGGCCGTCACTCGCCCGGACCAGCGCGGCGAGGTCGTCCGTCAACTCCTCGCGGTAACTGGCCGGCCGGTCCGCGATCAGGATCAGGTCGGCGGCGTACCCCCGGCCCCGCCAGAAGGCGTGCGCCTTCAGCGCCTGCTTCGCGAGCGGGAGGCCGTCCCCGTCCGCCACGCAGACCGCGACGATCGGGACATCCCCGGACACCCCGAACCGCCACAGGGCCGCCTGCGACAGCCGGTTGTCCCGCACGCTCGGCCGGCACCGCAGGTGGTGGAACGGGAAGACGACGTGCCCCAGCAACCGCTGGAACACGTGGGACTCGGCCGCGGTCACGCCGAGGTGGCGCAGCTCGACCCGGCTGTGGACCCACGCCAGGTCGAACGCCCGGCCGGTGGCGGTCGCCGAGTGGTAGTGGTCCGCCAGGGCGACCGCGTCCTCGCGGGTCCGGGTGACGGCGGTGGTGAACGCCAGGGTCACGCTTCCCCCGCCGGGCACGACCGCGGTCCGGCGGAGCGCGAAGCACGGGTCCAGCACGGCCCCGACCGTTCGGCCGAGCGGGGCCGCCAGCCCGGCGGGGGCGTCCGGGCCGTGCCGCCGGCCCAGGAACGCGGCCCGGTCCGTGTCGTAGTCGGTCTGCCCTTCCGGGTCGTCCGCGGCGACGACGTGGACGGCCCACACCGGGGCCTGGTCCGCCGACCGCGGCCGCCGCCGGCACACCAGGGCGTGCCACTGCGGGAGCCACTCGGTCTCCACAAAGAGCTTGCCGAACGCCGGGTGCGCGACGTCGGCCCGGGGGTCCAGCAGCGCGACTTCGACGGCGCTCGTCACCTCGATGTGATGCGGCCGGGCGTCGTGGTTCACCAGCGTCACCCGGCGGACCTCCGCGTCCCGGTCCGGGGCGACCGCGACCTCCGTCCAGGTCTCGATCGCCCCGTCGCGGCGGCGGAACTCGGCCTTGTCCGCGGAGAAGACGACCTCGTAGGCGTCCGCCGGGGTGCCGGTGGGCTGGTGGGCGGCCGACCACACCCGCCCGGCGGTCCGGTCGCGGACGTACACCGCGGTCCCGGCCAAGTCCCGTGCGGCGTCCGTTCGCCACCGGGTGACGGCGAGGCCGCGACACGTGCTGAACCCGCCGCCGGCGTTCGTGACCATCACCGAGTAACTGCCGTTGGAGAGCAGGTGCGTCCGCGGGGCGAGGGTGTCCGCGGTGGTGAGCCGGCGGCTGACCGCCCCGCCGGCGTCTGGGCCGGCCGGCGGCCGGTCGGCGGGCTCTTCTTCGGCCGGCCCCACGTCCGGGGCGTCGGTCGGGACGCGCTCTTCGAGCAGCAGCTCGGCGGCCCGCACCGCCGGCTCGGCCCGCAGCCGGCGGCAGTGGGCGTCGCCGGTCAGCCGGTTCGCGATCGCACACAGCCCCATCCCCTGGTGGTGGGCCATGTACGACCGGACGACGCGGCACCGCTCCCCGCGGTCGAGCCGGTCCGGGGTGAAGTCGATCGCCTCGTAGAACCCGTACGCCCCTTCGCCGCCGGCCGCCCGAAGCCCCCGGAAGTTGGCGACGGCCGCGCCCGGGTCCTGCGAGACCGCCAGCAGGGTGGCGTAGGGGGCGACGACGAGATCCTTCGCCAGCCCCCGCTTGAGCCCGAGCCCGGGCACGCCGAACGACTGGTACTGGTAGTCCCGGTCGCCGCTCAGCACGGCGAACCCGGACTCCGAGACCCCCCACGGGACGCGGCGCTCCCGGCCGTAGTCCCGCTGCCGGTCCACGGCCGCCGCCCACGCCGCCGCGAGCATCGTCCCCGCCGGGGGGTTCAGCAGCAGCCGGGGCATGAGGTATTCGAACATCGTCCCGCCCCACGACACCAGCCCCGGCCGGCCGGCCGACCGGGTGACCAGCCGTCCGAGCTGGAACCAGTGCTTCCGCGGGACGACGCCGCGGGCCACCGCCAGGAAGCTGGTCACGCAGCACTCGGACGCGATCAGGTCGTAGTGGGCCGGGTCCGGCCGGTCCAGGGCGACGTTGTGCCCGATGCGGAACAGGTGTCGCGCGTCGTTGTACAGGAACCCGAAATCCATCGCGTCGGCGAGCCGGCCGGCCCGGCGGGCGAGGTCGCCGAGGGCAGCGGCCAGGGCGGGGGCCGCGGACACCGCCAGCGCCGCGGTCAGGGCCGCGGCCGCCCGGCGGACGGGCTCCGGCCGACCTTCCGCCCAGTGCTCGATCGTCTTCTGAAGGGTGGGAAGCCGGCTCTGCCACCGGCCGACGCCGGACGGGGCGTCCAGTTCCGCCATCCATTCCGGGGCCGGATCGGCCGCCAGTGCTTCCCTGAGAGCGGCCAGTTCGGGGAGCCACGGGCAGACCGCGGCCACCTCGTCGCGGACCTGCCCGACCTGTGCCGCCACGGACTCGGCCCACGCCCCGGACTCGGGCGTCCGACGGAGCGAGTCCGCCAGGGCGTGGGCACGGGTCAGCCACGCCGCCCACCCGGTCAAGGTGTCCGGGGTCGCGGCGAGGTGCCCGTGCAGCGGTGCGGCGGCCCCCGGGGGCAGGGACTCGGCCGCCAGGGCGAGCGCGTCCCGGAGGCCGTCCGCCACCGCCGGCGAGGGCACCGGGTCGTCCGCCCACTCCCGCACCCCGTTCCGGAACGCGAGCAGGCACCCGAGCAGGTTCCCGCTGTCCACGGTCGACACGTAGGCCGGCGGCAGTACCCGCAGGGTGGTCGTCTCGTACCAGTTCAGGAAGTGCCCGCGGTGCCGGTCCAGCCGGTCCAGCGTGTCGAACGTCTTCCGGAGCCGCTCGGCGGCGGCGGTGGCGGTCAGGTACCCCAGGTCGCGGGCCGACACGGTGGACAGCAACAGCAGGCCGATGTTGGTCGGCGAAGTCCGGTGGGCGACGACGCCCTTGGGGTCCTCCTGGTAGTTGTCCGGCGGGAGCCAGTGGTCGGCGTCCCCGGTGAAGTCCTCGAAGAACCGCCACGTCTTCCGGGCGACCCGGCGGAGTTCCCGGCGGTCGGCGTCGGTCAGCGGAGGCTCGACCGCCCCCACCGGCCGGCTCACCGCCCAGGCGACGACCGGGGACAGCGCCCAGGCCACCAGCCACGGGGCGGCGGCCGGCAGCGCGGCGGGGTTGGCCGCGGCGACGAGTCCCGCCCCGGCGGCGGCGATCACCAGTGCCGGCCACATCGACCGGACGAACGACCCGAGCCGGCCGGCCAGCCGGGCGTCCGCGGCCGCGGCCGTCTCCCACTCCAGCAGGTGCCGGCGGCTGACGGCCAGCCGGTACAGCGTCCGGACGACCGCGTCCGCCACGATCGCGGCCTGGTTGGCCAGGAACGCCGCGGTCAACGCCACCTGCCCGCCGGTGGCGGTCAGCGGCCGCACCGCACCCCGTGCCGCGGCCCGCGGGTCGTGGCCGCACGCCACGGACCACCCCGCGTCGGCCGCCAGCACCGCCAGGGGGACCGCAAGGGCGGCCAGCCCCGCCGCCGACCACACCCACGCCGGCCCCGGCAGCACCAGCCACCCGGCGACCAGCAACGCGAGCAGACCGACCGGCCCGAGGCTCCGCCGCAGGTTGTCGAACACCTTCCACCGGCCCACGAGGGGCACGACGTTCGGCCGCCGGCCCCCCGGCGTCGGCACCGTCCGACCGAGCCACGGCAGGAGTTGCCAGTCCCCCCGCACCCACCGGTGTTCCCGGCGGGCGTAGGCGTGGTACTTGGCCGGGAACTCGTCGTACACCTCGACGTCCGTCGCCAGGCCGCACCGGGCGAAGTTGGACTCGATCAGGTCGTGGCTGAGGATCGCGTTCTCGGGGAACGCCTTCCCGGCGGTGGCGTGGAAGGCGTCCACGTCGTACAGCCCCTTGCCGGTGAACGTGCCGGCCCCGAACAGGTCCTGGTAGACGTCCGAGGCCGCGGCCGAGTACGGGTCCACGCCCGCGGACCCGGCGAACGTCCGGGCGAACCGGGACCGCAGCCCGGTCTGGTACAGGAAGCTGACCCGCGGCTGGACGACGCCGTAGCCCGCGACGACCCGGCGGCCGTCGGCCGACAGGACCGGCCGGTTCAGCGGGTGGGCCAGGGTGCCGATCAGCCGGCGGGCCGCGTCCCGGGGGAGCACCGTGTCGGCGTCGAGGGTCAGCACGAACCGGACCCGGAGCGCGGCCGCGTCCCCGGTCGCGACGGCGTAGGACGTGTCGGTCGCCCCGCGCAACAGCCGGTTGAACTCGTCCAGCTTCCCGCGCTTCCGCTCCCACCCCATCCACACGCCTTCCGCCGGGTTGTACACCCGCTTCCGGTGGAACAGGAAGAACAGGTCCGGCCCGCCGCGCGCGTACGTGTCGTTCAGCCGGCGGACCCCGGCGGCGGCCGCCGCGAGGAATTCGTCGTCCGTCGGGGCGGCTTCCGTCGGGGCGTCGGCCCAGTCCGTCAGCAGCCCGAACCGGAGTTGGGGGTCCGGGTTCGCGAGGTAGTGGAGTTCGAGCCGCTCGCACAGGTCGGCCGCGCTGGACGGCCGCGTCAACAGGCCGGGGATGACCACCATCGTGCGGAAGTCCGGCGGGACGCCGGCCGAGAAGTCCAGCTTGGGCAGCACCCGCGGCGGCAGGAGCTTGGTGACGAGCCAGTTGACGACGGCGACGGCGGCCTCGGCCGCCGGCAGGAGGACCGCGGCCCCGGCGGCGGCACACGCGGCCCACCCGCCGCCGAGGGCGGCGGTCGTCCCCACGGCGGCCGCCACGAGGCCCGTTCCGACCACGCCCAGACCGCCGAAGTAGGTCAGCCCCGGCCGGTCGGTCGCGGCCGCCCGGACCGCCTCCCCGAACCGGAACCGGCACCCCAGCGCCCGCGCGAACGCCCGGCGGCCGTCGCCGATCAGGTGATCGCCCACGTCGCGGGCGTGTGACCCCGCGGGGGCCGCGGCGGCCCGGTCCAGCGCGGCCCGCACCACGTCCAGTTCCCCTCGCCCGGCCGCCTTCGCGAGCCGTTCGACCGCCTGGCGGTACCGGTCCCGGGTCGCGAAGTCCTGCCGCGCGTAGGAGCCCGTCGGTTCGGCCCGGAGCGCCGCCTCCACCGGGCTCGCCGTCTCGAAGAACGCCGCCCAGTCGATCGCCCCGAGCAGGCGGAGGCTCGTCACGCAGTTCCCGACCGTGACCTGGTTGGCGGCCTGGCGGCGGTGTTCGCGGCGGAGCACCTCGGCGAGGTCGGCGGCGTGCCGGTCCAACCACTGGTTGACGGCCGGCGGGGGGTCCGGCCGGTCCCGGAGGCCCAGGTGGGCCGCGACGACGAACGCATCGGACGGCCGGGCGGGGAGCGGCCCGGGGGCGTCCCCTCGGACGCACGCGGCCGCCGCCTCCCGGTCGGCCCGGGCGGCCGTCGCCTCGTCCCCGAGCCGCCGCAGGTTCTCGATCAGGGCCAGCCGCAGCATCGTCGGCAGCGCCCAGAGTTCGCCGGTCGACAGCGGCGCGACCTGCTGGAAGGCGAGCACGAACCGCAGGAGCGGGGCCTCGTCCAGGTGGCTGTCGCTGTGCCGGACCAGGGTGGACGCGACCGCGTACACCCGCGGGAGCCCGCCGTAGGTGCCCGCCCGGACCGCCGGGAGTTCGTCGTGGTAGCCGTTCGGCAGGTCCTTTCGGGCCATCCGGAGGACGTCGTCGATGACGAAGAAGTTGTCGAGAATCCACTCCTCGTCCGGGGTCAGCGGTTCCCCGGCGGCGGCCCGTCGTGCCCCGGCGGCGCGAACCCGGCGGAGGCCGGCCGCGTTCGCCCGCAACCGGCGGATCAGGGCGCGGTCGCCGCGGCCTGCCGTCACCGCCCAGTCCGCCGCAACGGCGTGGGCGGCCGCGTCCAGGTGGTCCGGCCCGAGCAGGTCCGAGCGGAGGGGGATGTCGTCGAAGTTCGGACCCTGCGGCACCGTTCGCCTCCCGGAAGTACGATCCCGGCCTCCCGCCGGTTCGGGCGAGGGACTGCCGGGCCGCGGGAACCCGCGTGCCCGGTCGGACCCGACTCGGACACCCCCGCGGGGAAGAGGAACGCGGTAGCACCGGCGAAGCAACTCGCAGGCCAGACCGGCCCGCCCGCCGGCCGACGTTGTCGCCCCCGGACGGCGTGCTATCCTGCCGGGACCATGCCCACCGAAAGAGCGACCGTCCTCGTCGTCCGCGGGACCGACTGGTCCGAAACCTCCCGGATCGTCACCCTGTTCACCCGCGAGTTCGGCAAGGTGCGGGCGCTCGCCAAGGGCGGCCGGCGGCTCACGTCCAACTTCGAGGTCGCGCTCGACCTGCTGAACGCCTGCGAGGTCGTGTTCATCCGGAAGGCGACGGACGGGCTCGACCTGCTGACGGAGGCCCGCGTCGCGGAGCGGTTCCCCGCACTCCGGGCGGACCTCCCCGCGCTGTACGCCGGGTACTACGTCGCGGAGTTGCTCGCGGACGGGACGCACGACTACGACCCGCACCCGGGGCTGTTCGACGCGGCGGTGGCGACGCTACGCGGATTGGGAGAGGCAACCCCTCCCCCCCACCCCCTCCCCGAAGCGGAGAGGGGGAGTCAGAAGGATTTCCTCCCCTCTCTGCTTCGGGGAGGGGCCGGGGGAGGGGTTGCCTTTCATGTCTCGCACTTCGAGCTTGCCTGGCTGCGGGAACTCGGTTATAGCCCGCGGCTCGACGCCTGCGCCGGGTGCGAACGCGAGGTCACCCCTCTCGACGCGGCCGCGCGGCTCGGGTACAGCCCGCACGCGGGCGGGGTCCTGTGCCCCGACTGCGTGCGAACGGTCCGGGACCACCGACCGATCTCGCGGACGGCATGGGAAGCGGTTCGCGAACTGGCGGCGGGGGCGGGGACGGTCGCCGTGGGGCGGGAGGTCCGGCAGGTGCTCGGCCAGACGGTCGGGTTCGTGCTCGGCCGACGGCCGCGGCTGCTGGGGTACGTGGACGGGTGACGAAACCGGGGGAACGGACGCCATGCCCGACGAACGCGAAGCTCGGCTTCTGCCGCGAACCCTGGCCCGGACCGCGGGGCTCGGCCTCGTGGCCGCCACGCTCTTCGGGGGGGGCTGCCACACCGTCGGCGACCTCAAGAAGAAGACGTTCAACCACGTCCGCTCCATCATCACCAGCTCGTACCACGACCCGGAGGCCGAGGATAAGGTCACGCGGGCGGACGCGCTCTTCGAGGACAAGGACTGGGAGAAGGCCCAGGAACTGTACGCCGACGTGGCGAACAACACGTACAACCCCGTGCTCCTGTGCGAGAAGGCCCGGTACCAGGAGTCCGAGTGCCTCCGGGAGCGCGGCCGGCTGCAAGAGGCCATCGCCCACTACAACCGCCTGCTCCAGGACTTCCCCGCCGGGGCGTACCGCGAGAAGACGTGCGGCCGCATCTACGGCATCGCGTACAAGTGGCTCGAAGACGGCACCCTGAAGCAGATCGAGGACGAACTCGCCGGCAAGTCGGTCCACTGGTGGGAGACCGTCCGGCTGCCGAACTTCACGGACCGCTCGAAGCCGAGCGTCGACCAGGAAGGCGAGGCGCTGAAGTACCTGGAGGTCGTTCACACCCACGACATCACCGGCCCGACGGCGGACAAGGCCCTGTTCTGGTGCGGGTACGTCCACTTCTACCGCGGCCGGTACGACGACGCGGACCACTTCTTCAGCCAGCTGGTGGAGATGCACAAGGACAGCCCGCTCTGGCAGGAGGGGGTCAAGCTCGCGGTGCTGGCGAAGAACAACAGCACCGGTGGCGCGGTGTACGATTCGCAAAAAGCATCCGAGGCACTGACCCTGGTCCACCACGCGGAAGCCACCGTCCCGGACTACGTCGCGGACAAGGACAAGGCCGCGTGGCTGATGCGGCAGAAGCTCGCGATCCGGATGCAACTCGCCGAGAAGGACTACCAGACGGCACGGTACTACGAGCGGACGAATCACCCGGCGTCGGCGTACTTCGTGTACGAACTCATCACGCGACGCTACCCCGGCACGAAGTACAGCGACCTCGCCGCGGAACGGCTCGTCGCGCTCGAAAAGGTGCGGGAGAAGATCGAGGCGGACCGGGCGGCCGGGAAGAAGGACGGCACCTGGCGGATGATCGAGCGGGAGTGGGGCCGGGTCATGGGGTCGACCCCGATGGACGACGCCGCCCCCCCGGCCGAGCCGAACCCGGACCAGCCGCCGAAGTCCCGGCCGCTTGACGCGCCGCGGGCGCTGCCGCCCGAACTGACCGGGGTGAAGTGACAACGGTTAGCCGCGACGCGCAGCGGAGCGCGGCGGCGAGTCCCGCGCTCCGCTGCGCGTCGCGGCTAAACGACGAGGAACCGCCATGACCCGAACCACCCGCCGAACCTTCTTCGCCGGCGGACTCGCCGCGTTCGCGTCCGCCGCCGGGTGTCAGTCCGGCGGCGACTTCAACCTGTTCGGGTACACCACGCAGCCGCCGTTCGACCCGGACATCCGCACGGTGTACATCCCCGTGTTCAAGAACACCGCGTTCCTGACCAGCCCGAACCGCGGCATCGAGGTCGATCTGACCGAGGCGATCGTCCGCGAGATCAACGGCCGGCGGACGCCGATGCGGGTCGTGTCCGACTGCTCCAAGGCGGACACCGAACTGGTCGGCACGATCATCTCGCTGAACAAGAACGTGCTGAACCGGGACCGTCAGAACTTCGCCCGGGAACTGGAGTTCGTCATCACGGCCGAGATCGCGTGGCGGGACCTCCGCACCGGCCGGTCGCTGACGGGCGGGTCGCCCCCCCCGCCGCCGCCGGTGCCGTTCGACCCGAACCTGCCGACCGCCCCGCCGCCGCCGCCGTCCCCGGTCGCCGCCACCGTGCGGGTCGTGGGGGTGGGCCGGTTCCTGCCCGAACTCGGCGAGTCGAACGCCAGCGGCCAGCAGATGGCGGTGCAGAACCTGGCCCGGAACATCGTCAACATGATGGAAAAGCCGTGGTGAGCCCTCACCGCGGCGGGCCGACGCCAGGGCGACGCCGTGCGTGAAAGTAGGCAACTCGCTCCGCGAGTTGCGGGCTCATGTCCCGAGAACGCACCACTCGTTTTCGAGCGATGACGCGCAGTCACTCGCGGAGCGAGTGACCTACTGAATCGGCCGAGCTTGAAACGCTGAGTCGCCCTGCCGACGCCTACTCCGTGAGCTTCTTCCGCCGCAGCGTGTGGTGGTAGTGCTGCGCGAAGCGGTGGGCCTCGTCGCGGACGTGCTGCAACAGCCGCAACCCCGCCGAGTGCCGGCTCAGCTTGATCGACTCGGACGCTCCGGGGCGGAAGATCTCTTCCTCCTGCTTGGCCAGGGAAATCACCGTCGGCGGCGCGATGCCCAGCACCTTGAAGGCGTCCATCGCGGCGGACAGTTGCCCCTTCCCGCCGTCGATCAGCAGGATGTCCGGGAAGACGCCGTCCTCGCTGAGCCGCTTGTACCGGCGGGTGACCACCTCCCGCATCGACGCGAAGTCGTCCACGCCCTCCACGGACTTGATGCGGAACTTCCGGTACCCGGACTTGAGCGGCAGCCCGTCCAGGAACGTCACGAGGGACGCGACGGTTTCTTGCCCGCTCAGGTGGGCGATGTCCATTCCCTCGATCGTCCGCGGCGTTTTCTCCAGCCCCAGCACCTTCCGCAGCCCGGCGAGCCCCTTCTTCGGGTCGATCGGGACGACCGGCTTCTGCACGTCCCGCTGCGGGTCGCCGCGGAGTTCGAGCTTCCCGAGGGCGGCGATCTCGTCGCGGATGCGGGCGGCCTTCTCGAACTGGAGGGCGGCACTCGCCGCCTTCATCTCCGCTTCCATCCGGCGGACCAGCCGGGCCTTCTTCCCTTCCAGAATGAAGATCAACTTCTTGATCTGCCGGCGGTAGTCCTCCCGGCTGACGCGGAGGTTGCACGGGGCGGTACACTGCCGGATGCTGTGCAGCAGGCACGGCCGGAAGTGCCGCCACCGGGCGTCGTCGGACCGGATGTCCAGGTTGCAGGTGCGGAACTGGAAGACGCGCTGGAGCACCTGCTTGGCGGCCCGCAGGCTGCCGACGCTGGTGAACGGGCCGTACAGCTGCACGCCCTTTCGCCGGGGGTTGCGGGTGATCTCGACGCGGGGGAACTCCTCCCGGGTGCGGATCTGCAGGTACGGGAAGGTCTTGTCGTCCTTCAGGTCGATGTTGAACTTGGGCTGGATGTCCTTCACCAGCCGCGACTCCTTCAGCAGCGCTTCCACCTCGGAATCGGTCGGGATGAAGTCGATGTCGCGGATCTGCTTGACGAGTTCGCACGTCCGCGGGTTCTCGGCCGCTTCCTTCGTGAAGTAGTGCCCGGCCCGGCTGCGGAGGTTCTTCGCCTTCCCGACGTACAGCACCTTCCCGGCGGCGTCCTTCATCAGGTACACGCCGGGGGCCTTGGGGAAGGTCTTGACCTTCTCCCCCGGCGGCTGGTCGGAAAGGGGCAGCGGGATGCGGTCGGCCATGACGGGGCTTGCTCCTGCGGGCGGGCACGACCCATTATACCCCGGCCCTCGGCGGGATTCCCAGGAGCCGCGGGCGCGAGCGGGGACGCCTTTTCACGAGCCGCTCACTCCCGCTTCCGCCCGTCGGCGTCTGTGCGGTTCGCGCCGAAGTACGCCAGCAGCGCGTCCGTCCGCGCGGCGATCCAGTCCGCCGACCGCTCGCCGGCCACCAGGGCGAACGCGGCCTTCAGTCCGGCGGCGTAGGTCCGCAGCCGCTCCGGCCGGGGGGAGTCGCGGGACGCCTCCCGGGCCAGCGACTGAAACTCTTCGACGGCGTCGAACCGCTCCTGTTCGGACAGTTCCTCCACCGCCTGGGTCAGCGCGTCGGCCAGTTCGCCGATCAGCTTTTTCACCGGGTCGGACGCCCCCGCCGCCGGCCCGCCGAACCCGCCGGGGTCTCCGCCGAGCAGGTGGCTGCCGAGGCTCACGGTCAGCGCGTCGCCGGGGCCGTGCAGCGTCTTGGTCCGGTCCAGCGACGACTGCGACTGGTAGATCGCCCGGTCGACGAGCCGGTCGACCTCCGCGGCGTCGGCCACGTCCGCGGGGTCGTCGGCCCGGTCGAGTTCGGGGTACTTCTCCCACAGCGCCATCAGGAAGTTGAGCAGCGCCGTGCGGATCGCGTACAGCACCTCCTCGATGGCCGCCTTGGGGATCGGGCTCTCGGCTTCCGTCAGGATCATCCCCTCGATCCGCATCGACGGGTGGGCGGAGACCGCGGCGACGGTCGCCGGGTCCCACTTCCGGCTCAGCAGGGCGGCGTCGCGGGCGAGCAGGGCTTCCAGCGCCTTGGCGTGCTCCGTGAAGGCGTAGCTCTCGATCGCGGACCGCCAGTCCGGGGGGAGCCCGGTCGTGGGGAACCGGACGGTCTGGTGCTGGTCGCCGAACAGGTTGGAGAACTGGCCGACCGGCGGGGTCTTCACGACGCGGAACGAGGGCACGTCCCCGCGGGCGGGGTACCCCTCCAGTTCCCGCGTGACCCACTCCTTGAACTTTTTCCCCGGCAGCCGGGCGGCGAACAGCTTCGACTTGAACAGGCACCGGACGAGGTTGCACGGCTCGTCCGAGGCGAGGTCGATCAGGCGGTACAGGGAACTCATCCGTCGGCCCCGGCGGTGGGACGCGAGTTGGGACGGGCGAACGGAGGTGTTTTAGGGAATCCGGCGACCGCCGGGCGGGTCAGCCCGTCTTGCCGACGACCTGCGGGGTGTGGCCCATCTTCCGGAGTTCGTCGAGGACGCCGTCCACCTTGCCCGGCCGGACGAGCAGGGCGCGGTCGGAGAGCCGGCCGACGACGTCTGCCGCCAGTTTCTTCCGGGCGAGCAGTTCCTCGGCCAGCACCGCGTCCTCCGTGAGGATCAGGCTGACGCGGCGGTGCAGTTTGGCGGCCAGGCGGGCGGTCGGGGTCATCGGTCGGCCTCGGGCGGGTTGCGTCAGTGTATGACCCGGTCGCCGGTTCGCCTGGACGGGACGCGCCCGGGTCGGTAAACGTCACCTTCGGGCCGCGCGCCACTCCCGCGGCCCCCAGGGAGAACCGAATGACGACCGACAAGGTCGCCCTTCTCGTCGGGACGGGGGTGGTTTCCTTCGCCCTCAGCTACGCCGGTGCCGCCGTCGGGCTGATCCTCGGGCACCTCCGCCTGCCGCTGCTCGTGTACACCCTCGGGAGCCCGATCGCCGGGGCGTCGACGAACCTCGCCGTGTCCGGGGCCGGGGCCGTCGCGGGGGCCTGGAAGCACGTCCGCGAGGGCCGGGTGTCCGGCACCGTGATGCTGCTGATGGGCCTGCCGTCCGTCGTCGGCTCCGCCGCCGGCGTCGTCTTCTTCGTGTCCGTCGACCTGTTCTGGTCCCACCTCGCCATCGGGGCGATGCTGCTGCTGTCCGGCGTCGGGTTACTCCGCTCCAAGAAAGACGGCGAACCCGGCGGCGGCCTCCCGGACCGGTGGGTGATCCCCGCCGAAGTCGCGCTCGGGTTCGGGCTGGGGATCATGGCCGCCGTCACCGGGCTGATGCTCGGGACGATGCGGCTGCCGATGATGATCCGGTGGCTGAAGGTCGACCCCGCCGTCGCGGTCGGCAGCAACATGCTGATCGGGTGCCTGACGGCCGTCACCGCCGCCGGCACCGCGTTCCTGGCCGGCGGCGGCCTCGACCCGGCGGCGCTGCTGATCGTCGGCCCGCCCACGATCCTCGGCAGCTACCTCGGCGCGAAGCTGACCGGCAAGCTGTCCAAGGAGAAGTTGAAGCGGATGGTCGGCGGCATCGTCGCCGTCACCGGCGTGTTCATGTGCGGGCAGGCCGGCCAGCACGCGCTGCGGCGGCCCCCGAAGCCCGGCCACCCGACCGCGGACCCCCTCCTGGTCGAAGAACTCCCCGACCTGCGGGCGATGGACGAGGACCGCCCCGACCCGTCCGCCGAACCCCTCGTCGAGCCGCTCGACCCGTTCTTCGACGACAGCGTCGCCCCCGAAGTCACCCCGCGGGACGAGGACGACGGGTTCGCGGACGCCGACCGGACGTGACGCTCACCCCGGCACGATCGCGTCCGCCTCGATCTCGACGAGCATGTCCGGGTCGATGAGCTTGCTCACCTCCACCAGCGCGGTCGCGGGGCGGACGTCGCCGAACACCTCCCCGTGGGCGCGGCCCGCCTTCTCCCACTCGGCGATGTTCGTGAGGTAGATCCGCGTCCTGACGACGTGGTCCGGCTTCGCCCCCGCTTTCTCCAGGGCGGACACGATCGTCTTCAGGCACTGCACCGTCTGCGCGTACAGGTCGCCCTTGCCGACGAGCCCGTCCGGGGTGGACGCGGTGCAGCCGGAGACGAACACGAACGGCCCGACCTTGACGGCCCGCGAGTACCCGACGATCGGCTCCCACTTCCCGCCGGTGCTGATGTTTTCCCGCTGCATTCCGAAGCTCCGCGCTGAAAAAGGTTCAAGTCCCGCGGTCTGTCTTACCCGAAACGGGAAACTCGGGGACCGCACCCGGCGAAAGTTCAACCCCCGCCGCCCCGGCGACCGATGCAACCGGTACGACCGAACCCGACGGAGGCGGAGCGATGACGCGCTGGCTGGCCCTGGCACTGATCGGCGTCGCCGTTTCCGGACCCGCCACCGCCGCCCCGCGGGAAGGGGACGTGGTCGTGTTCCGCACGTCCGGCCAGCCGGAGCGTCGGCTCAAGGTGCTGCGCGTGTCGGCGTTCCCGGACGGCGAGTCGCTGGCGGACGTGGAAGACCTGGCGACGGGGGACCGGTTCACGTTGCCGGGAAAAGTGCTGGCCGCGGCGGGGCGGACCCGGAGTCAAACGTCCCCTGCCGCCGGGATGGAAGAGAATCGCCAGGGCGGTGAGCCGTCCACCCCCCACCCTGGCCCTCCCCCCCAAGGGGGGAGGGGACCGGAAGGGTCGGGAAACCTCTTGCTCCCTCCCCCTGGGAGGGGGGAGGGCGGGGGTCGCTCCGCGGTGGGAGACACCGTCGGGAATGGGCAGCCGCGACTCACGGCTTCACCCGAACCGGAGTCGACCATTGTTCGCGTTCGGCTGCGCGAGTGGGCACCCCCGGTGGTGATCCTTCCCGTGTCGGCGAACCTCCCGGTCGACGATGCGACGACTGCCCCTGAACCCCAACAGTCCCCGCCCGTGCCGCAGTCGATGCCCGCGCCGCAACCGCACCCGTCGGCGGAAGCGCAGATGTTCGCGGAGATCAAGCCGCTGGTGGCGAACCTGCACACGGCCCTGCGGCCGACGGTCCGGGAGGACGCCGCGACGGGGCTGGCCGAGGGCCGCTACGCCTCCCGCCCCGAAGTGAAGGCGACGCTGGCCTACGCCGCCATGACCGACCCGGCCCCGAGCGTGCGGGCGCACTGCATCCGGTGCCTGTCTACGCTGGGCTACCACCACCCGGTGTACGTCGACTACCTGCGGGCGTGTGCTGGCTCCGGGGCGGGCGAGGTGCAGGCGGCCGCGGCCGGGGCGCTGGCGAAACTCGCGCCGCGGAAGTGACGCCGAAGCGAGAGGGAGCGTAGTTCATCCTCCCCTCCCCCCGCGGGGGAGAGGGGCCGGGGGTGAGGGGTGATCCTCTGCCCACACCAGCGGCCCGGAGTGGGTGGAGTCTCTTCCCCTCACCCCAACCCCTCTCCCCAGCGGGGAGAGGGGCGGAAAACCCAACCAGGCCGGTCGTTCGGTATGCCGCCGGTCACTTCGCGGACTTCAGCAACTCCACCTTCGCCTCGCCGGCCGATGCGGGTGAACCAGACCGGGCTGCCGGAGTCGCGGTAGCCGCCGTGACTGGCGACCCGCTTCCCCTTCTCCGACTGCTCCTTCGGGTTCACCTCCTCGCTGTGCTGGTCCATCAGCATGTCCGACCGGAAGCGGCGGACGGTGCGCTTGAACTCGGGCACGTCCGGCATCGCGAGCCGCGCCTTCTGGATCATCGCCATCGCCCCCTTCGCGGGGGTCGAACCGCGCCCAGCCCGCGGCCCGCGCAAGGCCGGGCGGCCGCCGCGTTCCTGGGGTGCCGGGGGCAAGACGCCCCCTCTCACGCAAGGACCGCGACGATGACCCTCACCACCTTCCGCCCGTCGCTTTCGGAACTGGGCGACCGCATCGTACCGAACGCCACCCTGCCGAAGCCGGCCGAGTGCCTCCCCGCGATCGTGGCCCCGACGCCGGCCGCGGTGCCGTCCCACCCGCTGAGCGGTTCGGGGGCCGGGGCGTACCACGTCGCCCGGACGCCGGTCGCGGGCCTCGGCGAACGCCGGGACTTCTTCGGGAAAATCAACTTCGCCGGGCTCGGCACGTTCGACGTGACCGGTTCCGTCCGGGCCGTCGCCGCGGCCGGCGGGCGGGCGACGGGGACGCTGTACCTGTCGGACGGGAAGGGGACCATCACCCTGAACCTCCGCGGCCCGGTCCAGGCCGCGAACGGGGCGATGCCCTCCGAGTTCGTCTACACCGTCACGAAGGCGACGGGCGCTTACGGCCACCTCCGCGGCGGGTACGGGCTCGTGCACGTCACGTTCGCGCCGCCGGTCCAACAGCCCGCCGGGGCCGTCGTCGGCGGGTACACCATGCGGGTGTCCTGAGCTTCTACTTCGGCATCGCCACGACGAGCGCGTCGGATTCCGTCACGCCGCGGGTGCGCTGGCCGCACCCGAGCAGCAGCCTCGCCCCGTCCTTCGACAGGTCCACGGAATACACCGGCCCGTGGGCCGTCTCGCTGCCGTAGAGCAACTTCCCGTCCGCGACGTTCCACACGGCCAGATACCCCTTGTACGCGGGGGCGGCCCCGGCCGTGACGAGCTTCGCGCCGTCCGCCGCGAACCGCACCGCGTGGACGAACCCCGGGTGCGACGGGTGCTGCTGGCCGGGGCCGGACGGCTTGAACGCGGGGTTCGGAAAGTCCCGCACCAGCGTGCCGGTCGCGAAGTCCCAGAGTTTCACCGTGCGGTCGCTGGACCCCGTTGCCAGGAACTTCCCGGTCGGATCGAACGCCAGGCAAAACACCTGGTCCCGGTGGCCGGGTTCGACGGGGGCTTTCGGGTCGGGGAGGATCACGTCCTTCGCCCCCTTGATCTCGCGGACCGCGTTCCCGGAGGCGGCGTCCCACACCTTGACCGTGCGGTCGAAGCTCGCGGTGACGAGGTGCTTCTGGTCCGGCGACCACGCCACCGCGTAGACCGGGTCCGGCTGGGCGTCCTTTCCGTTGGCCGTGGACACGTGGGCCTTGATCTGCTTCGCCGGCTGGCCGGTCTTCATGTCCCAGACGCGCAGGAACCCGTCGTTGCACCCGGACGCGAGCAGCGTCCCGTCCGTGTTGAACGCGACCGCCGAGACGAGGTTCGGGTGCGCGAAGCTCTTGACCGGCGTCGGCTCCGGCGGCGGCTTCGCGGGGTTGAGTTCCCACACCTTGACCAGATTGTCCGCCCCGCCGCTGGCCAGGACGGTGCCGTCCGGCGCGAACGCGAGGCACAGGACTTGCCCCTGGTGGCCGTTCTTCCCGGTCAGCGGCTTCTGCAGGTCTTTGCCCGACGCGGCGTCCCAGAGGCGGACGGACTTGTCAAAGCTGGCCGTGGCGATGAGTTTATTCTGGGGGTCGAAGACGGCCGCGTAGACGGGGTCGTCGTGCCCCTTGAGCGTGAACAGCGGCTTCGGCGGGTCGGACGGCATGGGAGAATCCTCCGGGGCGGGAGTCTCAGTTTCGCACGGGAACGGGATCGGGTCAACGGACGGGGGTCGAACGGATGCACAACCACGACGCGGTGTCCTCGCTGACGCACCTCTTCACGGCGGTCTGGGCCGCGTTCGCGACGCTGATCCTCTACCGCCTCACGACGCGCCACGGGCCGGCCCGGTGGGCGGTCGTCGGGTACGGGCTCAGCATGGTGGGGCTGTACCTCGCCAGCGGGACGTTCCACGGGCTGCTGTACCTGCAAACGTTCGACGACGCGTCCGCCCTCCGCAGCGACGCGGTCGGCTCGCTGTGGGTGTTCCAGCGGCTCGACAAGTCCATGATTTACGTGCTGATCGCGGGCTCCTACGTGCCGGTGTTCGCGTACCTGCTGACGGGGATCTGGCAGAAGGCGTGCTTCGCCGCGGTCGCGGTCATCACGGCGGCCGGGGTCGGCAGCGTGTGGTTCGCGCCGAACCTGCCGCACCCGGCGCTCGTGAGCCTGTACATCGGGATGGGCCTCGTCGGCCTCGCGCCGTTCCCGCTCTACCTGAGGGCGGTCGGGTGGCGCGGCATGAAGTGGGTCGGCGGCACCGCGGTCACGTACATCGGCGGCGGGGTGGCGGACGTCATCAAGTGGCCGACGCTGGTCCCCGGCTGGTTCGGCCCGCACGAGTTCCTGCACGTCGCGGACATCGCGGGGACGTTCTGCCACTTCACGTTCGTGGTGGCGTACGTCATCAGCCAGCCGCCCAGGGGCCGGCGGGTCGAGGTGCTGTCCGAACCGAAGTCCGGCGGCCGCGCGTCCGAAGAGGCGGGCAGCCGGCAGCTGATTTGAAGCGTGTTCGTGTAGGGTGGGTCGAGCGCTTCGCGAAGACCCACCGAAACGGCAATCACTTCCTGCCCATTCCGGTGCGTCTTCGCGAAGCGCTCGACCCACCCTACGGCTTCGCCTGGACCGGCTTCCCCTCCGGGCCGGACGCGATCATCCCCTTCGCCTTCTTCCAGGCGACGACTTCTTCCTGAAGCACGCTCACTGCCTTCGTGATTTGCGTGTCGATGCCCTTCGCCCAGTCCTTCGGGTCGATCTCGACGGCGACGTCCGGGACGACGCCTTCCTTGTCCATGTTCACGCCGCGGTTGGTGTACACACCCGTGCGGGGGAGGCGGAACTGCGAGCCGTCGATCAGCCGTAGCGACGTGGTGCCGATGACGTGGCCGCCGGTCGCCTGCCCGATGACCTTGCCGACGCCGAGGGCGCGGAAGGCGTGCGGGAAGATCTCCGCGTCCGAGTACGAGCGGTTGTTGATGAGCACGGACACCGGCTTCGTCCACTTGCGGTCGTGGCTGCGGAGGACGAGCCCCTCGCCGCCGTTTCGCTGGCGGAAGTAGGTGTGTTCCTTCCCCGTGAGGTAGTTCAGCACCTGGTCGTGCGTGAAGCCGCCGCCGTTGTACCGCACGTCGAGGACGATCGCTTCCTTGTCGAAGTTGTCCGAGTAGAGGGCGCGGACGAACGACTCCAGGCCGGCCTCGTCCATGCTGGGGATGTGGATGTACCCGAGCTTCCCGCCGGACTGCTTGTCCACCTGCTCGGCGTTCTTCGCGACCCACCGCTCGTACATCAGGTTGCCGATCCGGGACCGGTCCGCCGCGAAGACCTCGACCCGGCGGGTCTTGGGGTCGGCGGAACTCGTGATGTCCAACCGGACGGCCTCGCCGGCCTTGTTGTTGAGCAGCTGGCTGACGTTGACCCTGTCCGTGAGTTCGACCCGGTCGATGGCGGCGATGACGTCGCCGGGGGCGATGTTGAGCCCGCGGCGGTCGGCGGGGCCGCGCTTCAGCACTTCCGCGACCTTCAGGCCGGGGCCGCGGTAGGATTCGTCGAAGATCAGCCCGAGGTCGGCGGTCGTCTCGTCCGGGGTCGGCAGCTTGCCGCTGATGCCCAGGTGCGAGGCGTTCAGTTCCCCGAGCATCAGGCTGACGAGCGCGTACAGGTCTTCCTTCGTGGCGACGTGGTCCACCAGCGGGCGGTACTTCTCGCGGACCGACGGCCAGTTCGCGCCGTGGTGCTGGGGGTCGTAGAAGAAGTCCGACAGCGCCCGCCACGACTGCGCGAACATCTCGCCGAACTCCTCGTCGCGGTTGACGGTCATCTTCGCGGCGAACGCCACCTTGCCCGGCTCACCGACCGGGCCGCCGGACCCGGTGAACCCGCCGAGGCTGGCGCGGGTGCTGCGGATTTCCCCGGCGGAGTTCAGGAAGTAGATCGTCCCGGAGTTCTTCTTCGACCACTTGATGAACTTCGGCGACTGGTTCCCGGACGTCACCCGGCCGAGGTTCGAGCCGTCGGTGGACACGACCCACAGGTCGTCGCCGTTGGACGTGGACCGGAACGCGACCTGGGTGCCGTCCGGGGACAGGGTGCCGCTCTCGGCGGACATGCCGGCGGGCCGGGTGACGCGGGTGTGGAGGTCGTCCCAGTCGATGTCCGGGGCCGGCCCGCTGGAGCCCGGCGCGGCCGGCTTTTGCAGGGCCAGCACGTGCATGGCGTAGGTGCCGCGGCGCTGGCTGACGAACGAGATCTTGTTCCCGCTCCACGACACGTCGCCGTTGTAGGTGGCGTACCGGGTCACGTTCCGCGGCTTCTCGGAGCCGTCCGCCGGGACGATGTACAGCTCGCTGGCGAAGCTGCCGTCCATCCGGGCGAACGCGACGTACTTGCCGTCCGGGGACCAGTCGTAGTCGAACACCTGCTGGGAGTCGACGAGGATCTTTTGGTCCGTGCCGTCCGGCTTCATCGTCCAGAGCTTGCCGGCCCGGAGGAACGCGACCGCGTCCCCCTTCGGCGAGAAGCTGACGCCGCTCTCGGCGTCGTCGGACTTCGTCAGTTGGGTGGTCTTGAACTTGTGGGCCTTCGTCAGTTCGGGGTGCTCGGGGTCGTCCGGCTGGAGGAGGTACAGGTCCTCGACGCCGCTGCGGTCGGAGGCGAAGATGATCTTCTTGCCGTCCGGGGACCACGCCGGGGCGTGGTCGTAGGCGGGGCTCTCGGTCATCCGCGTGGCCTTCGGGCTGCCCTGCGTTTTCACGAGGAACAGCTCGCCGTGGACGACGACGACGGCGTGCGCCTCGTCCGGGGACAGTTGAAACTCGGTGGCGTCCTTGGTGAAGGTGGTGCTCCGGGACGTGTTCGACTTGTCGTCCGCGTGGACCTCGATCGCGAGCTTGCGCGGGGAGCCGCCCTTGGTGCTCGTCACCCAGATGTCGCCGCCGAGCTCGTAGACGATCCACTCGCCGTTGCCGCTGATGCGGGCCTTCCGGACGCTGTCGTCGGTGTGGGCGGTGACCTGCTGGAGCGAGCCGTCGGCGACCGGGTCGATCAGGCCGGGCGTGAGGGCCTGGGCGACGATGTTGGCGGCCCCCCGCTTGCTGCCGGACTCGGACACGTAGTAGACCTTCTTGCCGTCCGGGCTCCACATCGGGGAGCCGTCCTGGCCGTCGAACGCCGTCAGCCGCTTCGCCCCGGTGCCGTCGGCGTTCGCGACCCAGACGTCGTCGTTGCTGGACCCGCGGTAGCCCTTGCGGTACCACACCCCCGGCCCGCGGACGAACGCCACCGTCCCGCCGACCGGCGAGAACTGGGCCTCCTTCGCCTCGAACAGCGGCACCTTCTGCTCCCGGCCCCCCTCGACGGAAACGGTGTACACGTCCTGCCCCGCCGGGTACGCCGTGCCGCGGGTGGACGAGAACACGACGTTTTTGCCGTCCGGCGTCCAGCCGTTCACGATGTCCTGGCCGGAGTCGAAGGTCAGCCGCCGGGGCTTCCCGCCGTAGGCCGCGACGACGAACACGTCGTAACTGCCGTACCGGTTGGACGAGAACGCGATCCACTTCCCGTCCGGGCTGAAGCACGGGTTGAAGTCGTGGGCCTCGTGCATGGTGACCGGCTTCGCGATGCCGCCGATGGCCTCGACCGTCCAGATGTCGCCGAGGTAGCTGAACGCGACGGTCTTGCCGTCGTGCGAGACGTCCGGCGTGCGGGCGAAGCGGATCGGCTCCTGGGCGGGGGCGGCGGCCGCGAAGACCGCCGCGAACACGGCGGCCGACAGGGTGCGGGTGCGGAGACTCATGGGGGAATCGGCCTTCCTGAGAAGCGCGGAGGGGCAGCAGGCGGACGGCGAGACGGCCGGGCGGTGCGTCCGGGCGAAAAGCTCACACAACCATCACCAACCGTTCACTCGGCCCATTTTAACGGGGCGGTCCGGGGAATGCAAAAGCCGTGGCCGCACGTGACAGAGTGATACGAAGACGACGAGCGTGCGGGCCGGAATAAACCGCGCAGCCGGCCCCGGCCCGCGATGCCGCTGCCCCGCGCCGGTGTCCTCCCCTAAACTGACCCTGCCCCCGTTGCCCCGTGCCGAGGTCGTCGCGATGCCGTTCGAGAAGGTCGAAACCCAGAACGTCGATTTCCCCGCCCTCGAACGGGCCGCCCTGAAATTCTGGGACGAGCACCGCATCTTCGACAAACTCCGCACGAAGAACGCCGACAAGCCGAAGTGGAGCTTCCTCGACGGGCCGATCACCGCGAACAACCCGATGGGCGTCCACCACGCCTGGGGCCGGACGTACAAGGACGCCTACAACCGCTACTTCGCCATGACCGGCCGGCACCTCCGCTACCAGCAGGGGTTCGACTGCCAGGGGCTGTGGGTGGAAGTCGAAGTCGAGAAGGAACTCGGGCTGAAGTCCAAGCGCGACATCGAGAACCTCGTCCCCGGCGACCCGGAGGCGTCCGTCGCGAAGTTCGTGCAGGCGTGCAAGGACCGCGTCAACAAGTTCGCCCGCGTCCAGACGGAGCAGAGCGTCCGCCTCGGGTACTGGATGGACTGGGACCGCACCGACGCGGACTGGGCCAAGACCCCGGACGAGCGGAAGTCGTACTTCACGATGGCCGAGAAGAACAACTTCGCGATCTGGGCGTTCTTGAAGAAGTGCCACGGCAAGAAGCTCGTCTACCGCGGCTACGACGTGATGCCGTGGTGCGGCCGGTGCGGCGTCGGGCTGTCCGAACAGGAAATGAAGGAAGGCTACAAGCTCGTCGAGCACCGCGCGTGCTTCGTGAAGTTCCCCCTGAAGGACCGCCCCGGCGAGAACCTCCTCGCGTGGACGACCACCCCGTGGACGCTGACCAGCAACGTCGGCGCGGCGATCAACCCGGACCTGACGTACCTGAAGGTGAAGCTCAAGGGCGAGGTCTACTACGTCGCGAAGGGCGCGTTCAAACTCAACCGGATGGAATCGAGCGGCGAAGAGGGCGACGAAACGCCGACCGCGGGCAAGAAGTCCAAGAAGGAATGGCTCGACGGCGTCCCGCACCTCAGCAGCATCGAGCAACACTTCAAGTCGAAGGCGGGCAAGGAGGGTTTTACGATCGAGGGCGAAGTCCCCGGTTCCGAGATGCTCGGCTGGGAATATGCCGGGCCGTTCGACGAGTTGCATGCCCAGAACCACGCCTTCGGCTTCCCGGAGGAAGTCGCGAAAATCGTGGAGCAGAACGGCTGGTGCCCGCCCAAGACGGCGGCCGCGTCGCACCGGGTCGTCAGTGGCGGCAAGGACGTGTCCGACACCGAGGGGACCGGCATCGTCCACACCGCCCCCGGCTGCGGGCAGATCGACTTCGCCTGGGGCAAAGCGAACGGGTTGCCGCCGGTCGCACCCATCGGCGACGACGGTGTGTTCGTCGAGGGGTTCGGCCCGCTGACCGGCAAGAACGCCGCCGACCCGAACACCGCGGACGCGGTGTTCGACGAACTCAAGAAGCGCGACCGCCTCTTCGCCACGGAGCGCTACGTCCACCGCTACCCGCACTGCTGGCGGTGCAAGACGGAACTGCTCTATCGCCTTGTCGACGAGTGGTTCATCAACATGGGGCCACGACCCGAGCGCGGAACGCGGAACGCGGAACGCGGAACGGAATACAGCTTCCGCCAGGAGGTGATGAAGGTCGTCGAGAAGGTGAACTTCCTGCCCGAGTCGCTCAACGGCCGGGCGCGGGAGTACGACTGGCTGTGGAACATGGGCGACTGGATGATCTCCAAGAAGCGGTACTGGGGCCTCGCGTTGCCGATCTGGGTCGACGACAAAGACCCGACGCAGTTCGAGGTCATCGGCTCACGCGAGGAGTTGAAGAGAAGGGCTGAAGATGGCGGAGAAGGGTGGTCAGATTTCGACGGCCACACGCCGCACCGGCCGTTCGTGGACAAGGTGAAAATCCGCAACCCGCGGACGGGGAACCTCATGTCCCGCGTCCCGGACGTGGGCAACCCGTGGCTCGACGCCGGCATCGTCGCGTACAGCACCATGCCCGAGGACTGGCGGCCCGCGGACTTCATCACCGAGAGCTTCCCCGGCCAGTTCCGCAACTGGTTCTACGCCCTCCTCGCGATGTCCACGATGATGAGCGACGGCAAGCCGCCGTTCAAGAATTTGCTCGGCCACGGGCTGGTGAAGGACGAGAAGGGGCACGAAATGCACAAGTCGGCCGGGAACTCGATCCCGTTCGACGAGGCCGCCGAGTGCTTCGGCGCGGACGTGTGCCGCTGGCTCTACTGTCGCCACGACCCCGCGAAGAACCTGAACTTCGGCCCGACGCCGGCGAACGAGGTGCGGGCTAAGTTCGTCATCAAACTCTGGAACTGCTACGCCTTCTTCGCGAACTACGCCCGGCTCGACGGTTTTGACCCGCCCGCGGAAACGGTGCCGGTGAAGGACCGGCCGGACATCGACCGGTGGATCGTCAGCGACCTGCAAGGGCTGATCCGCACGGCCCGCGAGTCGTTCGAGAAGTTCGACGTGGCGGCGTTCTGCCTGGAGGCGGAGAAGTTCGTCGACGACCGGCTGAGCAACTGGTACGTCCGCCGCAACCGCGACCGCTTCTGGAGTAAGAACGCGGAACTGGACGCCGCCGGGCTGCGCGACAAACTCGCGGCGTATCAGACGATGTACGAAGTGCTGACGACGCTCTGCAAGCTGATCGCGCCGGTGGTCCCGTTCCTCGCGGAGACGATGTGGCAGAACTTGCGCACGGCGAAAGACGCGGAGAGCGTGCATTTGACGGACTACCCGCAAACGGAAGCATCCGTCACTGACACCGCGTTGTCACAAGACACGGACGCACTGTTGCGGCTCGTCTCGCTCGGCGGCGCGGCCCGTAACGCGGCGAAGCACAAAGTACGACAGCCGCTGGCTGAGCTACGCGTATCCCCGGGATCGACTGCTGAAAGGCGTGCGGTCGAGCGGTTCGCGGACCAGATTCGTGAAGAGCTAAACGTGAAATCTGTTACTCTTCATGAAACTTCTGGGCCGATGCTACAGGTCGCACTTTTTTTGAACAAGAAGACCGCCAGTGCCAAGCTTAAGGACAAATTTCACGATGCTGAGGCGATGCTGAAACAGTTGATCGCGGAGTCGCCTGACAAAGTTGTCGAACACTTGCGAACCGTCGGCACGCTTGAGTTGCGGAACGTGTTGCTTCTATCTACCGACATGACAATCGAACACGTCGCACCCGAGGGCTGGGCTGGCGTCGCCGACCGCGGGACGCAGGTCATGCTTGACACGCGCCTTACCCCAGAACTCAAAGCGGAGGGAATCGCCCGAGATATCATCCGTTTCGCTCAAGACACCCGCAAGGACGCCGGGCTCGACGTCGCGGACAAGATTGCGCTCTACCTCGGCACGACCGCGGAGCCGTTGAAGTCCGCGATCGTAGCCCACCGGGACACGATCGCCGGCGAAACGCAAGCCATCGCGTGGCTCGACGCCCCGCCCGCCGACGGGTTCACCGCCGCCGACAAGAAGGTCGACGGCCACCCGCTCACGATCGCGCTGCGGAAGGTATGAGCCTTCGGATTTCGCCGCGGAGCGGCGTTCGTCCGTAGCCCCACGCGGAAGCGTGGGGCTACGATCCACAACAATACCCGAGCCCCGTAGGGGCGTTCGTCTCGGAACGAACGCCCCTACGGGGCTCGGGCCTCTTCTGATCTCGGAACCCCACGCTCCCGCATGGGGCTAAGGACGGTCGCCGCTCCGCGGCTCATCATGCATCAGCCCGAATTTTCGATTGCTCGTATCAAGCCGCCGGCGTAGTGGCAGTGTCCGCCCGCGTCGGAACCGCCCCGGAATAGACGCCGACCCAGCGGGCGGCGCACCACGCCAGGACCGCGCCGACGGTACACATCACGAACAGCGTCAGCCCGCTGTTGAGATACCCGGTGGCGATCATCTTGTTGCCGGCCGCGACGCCGTCGCCCCCCTTCTCGACGAGGGCTTGCCCCTTCGCGATCATCGCCGGGAAGCGTTGCGACACGAGGACCGTCCCCGCGGTGATCGTCGTGACGACGACGAACGCCATCGGGGGAACCGTCACCCAGGCGTACTTCCCGCGGCCCGTGTTGACGAGCCACGTCGTGACGAGGGCCAACGCCAGTGCCGCGAGCAGCTGGTTCGCGATGCCGAACATCGGCCAGATCGTCTCGATGCTGCCCGTGTGGATCAGCCAGCCCCACCCGCCCGTGATGAGGGCACTGGCCAGAATCGAGCCGGGGAGCCAGTCCGGCCGTGCGAACGGCGCGTACACCCGGCCCATCGTTTCTTGCAGCAGGAACCGCCCGATGCGGGTGCCGGCGTCGATCGTCGTGAGGATGAAGAGTGCCTCGAACATGATCGCGAAGTGATACCAGTACTTCAGCAGCCAGTCGCCGGTGACGCCGACCCACTTGAAGGCGTCCTCGAAGATGACCGACATGCCGACCGCGAGCGTGACCGCCCCGCCGGTGCGTCCGCGAAGCGATTCGCCGCCGACCTTCTCTTCGATGGTGCCAAGATCGAGATGCCCGACGCTGCCGACGCCGGTCTGGTGCATCGGGTCGCTGCCGTACTTCGCGTTCACTTCCGCCACGCTGCTCTGGAACTCGGCGGCCCGGTCGATGGCGATGTTGATGTCGTAGTACAGGTCGTTCGGCAAGCTGGCGGCCGCGATGAGGGCGGTCACGCCGACGACGCTTTCGATCAGCATCGCCCCGTAGCCGATGCCGCGAATGTGCGATTCCTTCTCGACCATTTTTGGCGTCGTGCCGGACGAGACGAGGGCGTGGAACCCGGAGACGGCCCCGCACATGACGCAGATGAACACGAACGGGAAGATGTAGCCGGGGAACGTCGGCCCGCCGTTGACGAAGACCTCGTTGAAGGCGGGTGCCCGCAACGGCGGGTTCGCGACCATCACGCTGACGATGAGCAACCCGACGGTGCCGATCTTGAGGAAGCTCGACAGGTAATCCCGCGGGCCGAGCAGCAGCCACACCGGCAGCACCGCGGCGATGAAGCCGTACACGACGAGCGCGATGATCGTTCCGTCTCGGCTCAGGGAGAAGAACGGTTCGAGCGCGGAGCCCGGAATGTACGCCCCGACGAACACCGCCCCGAGCGTGAGGAACCCGCCGATGAGCGACGCCTCGACGACTTTCCCGGGCCGCAGGCGGTACATCCACAGGCCGACGAGCAGCGCGATCGGGATCGTCGCGGCGATGGTGAACGTACCCCACGACGAACCGGGGATGATCTGGACGGAACCGGCGGGAAGAGTGTAGGAAGTCTCCGTCCAATGCCTGTTCGGGTCCGGTTGGCCCGGCTCAAAACCAAGCAATGTCGACGAAGTCGACGATATTTTTGCAGGAGTTTGTGGGCACCGGATGCGAAACGCCTCGGATCGCAGCGAACTCGCAGACCCGCCAGGATAAGTCACACTCGATCCGCCGGGGACATCGAGATAAACTTGGCCGCCACTAACTTCAGTGATCTGGCAATCCGTGTTAGTGGGTGTTTGGATTCGGGTTCCCTCCGGCAGCTTCGCTTCTTCGCCGCCGAGCGCCTTCACCACGACGAACCCCAGCCCCGCGAGCGCGATCACCACGATGAACAGAATCGCCACCGACGCGACGACCGACGCCGGCTTGCCGAGTTCCGCACGGGCGATCTCGCCGAGGGATTTGCCATCACGCCGAACCGACGCGGCGAGGACGAGCATGTCTTGCACCGCACCCGCCAGGCAGACGCCGATGACGAGCCAGATCAGCCCCGGCAGGTAGCCGTACTGGATCGCGAGCACCGGGCCGATCAGCGGGCCGGCCCCGGAAATGGCGGCGAAGTGGTGGCCGAACGCGACCCACTTGTTCGTCGGGTGGTAGTTCTGGCCGTCGTTGAGCCGCACGGCGGGCGTTTGCCGGGAGTCGTCGAGCGCCGCCACCTTCGCCGCCAGGAACGCGGAGTAATAGCGGTACGCGATGGCGTACACGAGCAGCACGGTGAGCATCACCGGCATCGCGTGGACGACGACCCGCCCGGCTTCGTGGTGATAGAGGGTGAGGGCAAGCAGCGACATGAATCACGCGGAGAAGAAATTAGACAGGATTACAGGATTAACAAATTCATGTTATATCCTGTAATCCTGTCGAACTGTTCGGGTTCGGCACTATTGAGCGGTGCCGATTTCCGCCAGGATGGTGGCCGCCTTGTTCGCGTCGGCGACGCTGTCGAACGTGACGTAGCCGACGAACTTCCCGGCGATGGCGGCCATCACCATCCCGTGCAGGTTGATGCCGGCCGACTCCCAGGCGACCGTCAGCCGCCCGCCGAGCCCGGTCTTGTCGTCCCCCTCGACGCGCATGACGATCGGCTCGCCGGTCTCGTGCAGCCCCGCGGCCTTCGCCGCCGCCAGCTGGCCGTTCCCGGAAATCGGGGCGACGTACAGGTCGCCGTACCCCGGCCGGCGGTCGGACCGCTGGCTGTAGACGTACTCGAGGTGCGCCCCCGCGTCGGCCAGCGTCTTCAGCTTGGCGGCGATGCCGCCCGGCTCGTCCTTCACTTCGGTGTGGTACACGTGGACCCGCTGCATCTTGAAGCTCATCGGCATTCCTCCGAGAGGGAGAAGGTCGTCATTTCGGCGTCGAGAGCCGCGACCGCCAGGGAGCGGCCGCTTCCGGCCCGGAAGAACTCCCGCTCCGTCGCCGACCGCACCCACGCGGTCCCGACCGGTGAAGTGGCCGCGGCCTGGCGGTCGCGGCTCTCGTTGCGGTCGCATCGCCTCCGGTGGATCATACCCCTGGCCCGGACGGAGGCAATCGGATAGGTTCAGCGAATCCGGCCGCGCTGGACCCTCTCCCCCTGGG
>CAYUHJ010000027.1:0-43730 GCA_964444365.1 uncultured Alcaligenaceae bacterium
CCGTCTCGGGCGTGGCGTCCCTGTTCGGGTTCGTCCGCGTGTCCGAACTCCTGCCGTTGGTCGAGGGGCAGATTCGCGGCCGGCTGTTGGTCTTCTTCCCTGGGGTGTACGAGCTAGACAACTACCGGCTGCTGGACGCCCGCGACGGCTGGAACTACCACGCCGTCCCGATCACCGCCGGGGACGGGGAGGTCCGCCGATGAACAACCGCGAAGTGTACGAGAAAGACCCCAGCACCAACCGGCTGCTGAACAACGGGGTCGCCAAGGTGTCGAGCGGGCAGTCCGACCCGGAACTCGACACCCTCCGGTACGAAGTCGGCAACTTCGTGTGCGACGGCCAGTACGCGGACGGGCTGGCCCGCGTCCTGACCACCTACCTCGACCACCTCGACAAGGCCGAGCAACCGGGCGTGTGGGTGAGCGGGTTCTTCGGCTCGGGGAAGAGCCACCTCGTCAAACTGCTCCAGCACCTGTGGATCGACTACGAGTTCCCGGACAAAGCGAAGGCACGCGGCCTTGCCAAGCTGCCGGAGAAAGTCCGGGAACTGTTGGCCGAGTTGACGAACCGGGCCAAGCGGTACGGCGGGCTGCACGCCGCCGCCGGGACGCTCGGAGCCGGCGGCGGCGACAGCGTTCGGCTGGAGGTGATGCGGATCATCTTCACCTCGGTCGGCCTGCCGGAACACTATTCGCGGGCCAATTTCGTGATGTGGCTGAGGCAGGAGGGCATCGAAGCATCCGTTCGCAGCCACATCGAGCAGGCCGGGAAGGACTACCAAACAGCGGTCGATAACCTGTTCGTCTCGGTCGAGATGGCAACAGCACTGCTGGCAGTTCGCCCGAGTTTTGCCCCGTCGCTGGCCGACGTCGGGGTGTTGCTTGAGAAACAGTTCCCCGACAAGACGGACATTTCGATTGACGACATGGTCAAGGCGGCGAAGCGGGCGGTGGCCCGCGACGGCAAGACGCCCTGCACCCTGCTCGTACTGGACGAGGTGCAGCAGTACATCGGGGACAGCGTGGACCGGGCCTACGCCATCGACGTGTTACAGCGGCAGTTCGTCCCCAAGATGGGGGCCACCGTGATCGTCGTCGCCACCGGCCAGAACGCCCTCAGCGGCATCCCGCTCCTCCAGAAGATTCAGGGCGACTTCCCGGTCGCCGTCGAGTTGCAGGACACGGACGTGGAGCAGGTCACCCGCGAGGTCGTCCTGAAGAAGCGGGCGACCGCCGAGCCGGCGGTGAAGAAGCTCCTGGGCGACCACAGCGGGGAGATTGAGCGGCAACTGGCCGGGAGCAAGATCGCGTTCACCACGCGGGATCGTACCCTCTTGGTCCCCGACTACCCGATCCTGCCCGTCCGCCGGCGGTTCTGGGAGCGGGTGCTTCGGGCGGTGGACAAGGCCGGCACGGGTGCCCAGCTTCGCTCCCAGTTGCGAATTGTTTTTGAGGCCGTTCAGGATACCGCCGACCAACCGCTCGGGGTCATCGTCAGCGGTGCCTACATCTACGAGAAGATCGTTTCCCGCGTTTTGCAGTCGGGTGTCCTTCTCCAAGCACTCGCTGAAACGATTTCTCACCAGAAGCAGGAGGAGGACGGCGACCTCCGCTACCAGCTTTGTGCCCTGATCTTCCTGATCGGGCAACTCCCGCACACCGGCCCGGCCGACGCCGGCATCCGGGCCACCCCCGAGACGCTGGCCGACCTGCTCGTCACCGACCTCACCAAGGGGAGCGGCGAACTCCGCAAGAGGGTGCCGGAACTGCTCGCCAAGCTGGTCGCGTCCGGGGCGGTCATGCTGGTCGAGGACGAGTACCGGATGCAGACGCGGGAGGGGGCCGAGTGGAACCAGGCGTTCCACGAAGCCCGGAACAAGCTGCTCAACGAGGCCGGCAAGCTCGCTGGCGAGCGGTCGCAGTTGCTCAAGGCCCAGTGCGGCGAAATCCTGAAGAAGGCGAAGCTGCTGCACGGGACGAGCAAGGAGGCCCGGAAGTTCGACCTGCACTTCGGGGCCGACGCCCCGCCGACCGGGACCGGCAGCATCCCGGTGTGGGTCCGGGACGGGTGGGACGTGCCGGAGAAGACCGTCCTGGCCGACGCCCGTGCGGCCGGGGACGCCGCCGCCGTGTTCGGGTTCGTCCCGAAGCGGCAGGACGAGGAACTGAAGCAGGCCGTCGCGTCGTACTACGCCGCGACCGCGACCATCCAGGGCAAGGGTACCCCGACCACGCCGGAGGGGATTGAGGCCCGCAAGGCGATGGAGACGCGGCAGGAGCAGGCCCTGCGGACCCGCGACGGCCTGATCAACGACATCCTGAACGAGACTGCTGTGTACATGGCCGGCGGCGACCCGGTCGCCGGGGTGCTGCTTGAGGCGAAGGTGCTGGACGGGGTGCGGGCGTGCCTGGACCGACTGTACCCGCAGTTCCACCTGGCCGACTCGGCCGACTGGCACAAGGTGATCGAGCGGTCCCGGAAGGGCGACGGGGACGCCCTGGCGGCGGTCGGGCACAAGGGCGACCCGGACTCGCACGCGGTGTCGAAGGCTCTCTTGGCGTTCGTCGGCAGCGGGAAGAAGGGGACCGACATCCGCAAGCAGTTCGGCGGTCCCCCCTACGGCTGGCCGCAGGACGCGGTGGACGCGGCCCTGCTCGTCCTGACCGCCGCCGGGTCGCTCCAGGCCCGCACCGCCACCGGGCCGGTCGGCAAGGGCGGGCTGGACCAGAAGACCATCGCCACCGCCGAGTTCCGGGTCGAGTCGATCACCCTGACCAAGGTGGAGTTGATCGCCCTCCGCAGCCTGTTCAAGAAGGGCGGGTTCAACACCGCCCCCGGCCAGGAGTCGGCCGACGCCGCCGCGTTCCTCGCCCGGTTGGGGAAGCTGGCCGACGAGGCCGGGGGCGACCCGCCGCTGCCGAAGCGGCCGGACACGGCCCACCTGGGCGACCTCGCCGGACGGATCGGGAACGACCAACTGAAGGCAATCCACGACGCCAAGGACCGGCTCGGCCAGGAGGTGGCCGAGTGGCAGAAGGTGAAGGACGTGATCGCCAAGCGGCTCCCCCGGTGGCGGCAACTGACGGCCCTATTGCACCACGCCGCCGACCTGCCGGTCGCAGCCGAGGTCCGCCCCGAGGTCGAGGCGGTCGAGTCGAACCGCACCCTGCTCGCGGACCCGGACCCGGTGCCGGGGCTGGTGGACAAGCTGACCGACGCCCTGCGGGCGGCTCTCAAGCAAGCCCACGAAGCGTGCGTCACCGGCATGGCGGCGGGCGAAGCCGCCCTGGAGGCCCACCCCGCCTGGGAGAAGCTCTTACCGGATCAACGCTACGCCGTGCGGGAGAAGAACCGCGTCCGCCTGATCCCGACCGTCGCCCTGGGGTCGGCCGACGAAATCCTCGGCACCCTCGGCACCGTGAAGTTGAGCGAACTGCGGGCGATCTCCGACGCCCTGCCGGGCCGGTTCACCAACGCCGCGACCGACGCGGCGAAGCTGCTGGAGCCGAAGGCCCAAACGGTCGTCCTCCCGAGTGCCACCG
This sequence comes from uncultured Alcaligenaceae bacterium, assembly GCA_964444365.1. Lineage (GTDB taxonomy): Bacteria > Planctomycetota > Planctomycetia > Gemmatales > Gemmataceae > CAYUHJ01. The sequence goes on from CAYUHJ010000027.1 coordinate 3,543, forward strand.
TGAAGGACGAGGCGGAACTGCAAGCGTGGCTCGATGACGTGAAGGCCCGCGTCGTCGCCAAGCTGAAGGAAGGCCCGGTGATTCTGTGACGCCCCTTAGCTCCGACCTCCGGCGGCAACTGGAGAGCGTCGTCGTCCAGGCCCGCGACGAGGCCGAGGCGGCGGCACGCTCCGCGTTGACCAAGCTGGCCGTGGACGCGGCCGAGCCGTTCGACCACTTCGACGCCAAGCAGCGGGACCGGCGTGTACGGCTGCGGGCACGCGGCCGGCGGGTAGGCGACTTGCTCCACGCGAACAACACCCAGTCCATCGACCAACTCACCCAGGAGTTGGCCTACGAGTACTGGCACCGGATGCTGTTCGCCCGGTTCCTGGCCGAGAACCACCTGCTGATGCACCCGGACGGCGGCGTGGCGGTCAGCCTGGAGGAGTGCAAGGAGTTGGCCCCGGACGAGGGGGCGGCGGACGAGTATGTCCTCGCCGCCCGGTACGCCTCCGGGATGCTGCCGCAGATTTTCCGCACCGACGACGTGCTGCTGGAGATCGAGTTCGCCCCGGAACAGCGGCTGGCCCTGGAGCGGCTGCTCGCCGGCCTGCCCCGCGAGACGTTCCTGGCCGACGACAGCCTCGGGTGGGTGTACCAGTTCTGGCAGACGAAGCAGAAGGACGAGGTGAACAAGACCGGGGACAAGATCGACGGCACCACGCTGCCGGCGGTCACGCAGTTGTTCACAGAGAACTACATGGTCCGCTTCCTGCTGCACAACACCATCGGGGCGTGGTGGTGCGGCCGGCACGGGATCAGCGGGCCGGCGGGCGGGGCGGGCGTCCCGGCCGGGCTGGCCCCGGTGGAGATGGAGTACCTCCGCTGGAAGGACGACGGCACCCCGGCGGCAGGGACGTTCCCCGGCTGGCCGAAGACGCTGGCCGAGTTCACGGCCCTCGACCCGTGCTGCGGGAGCGGGCATTTTCTGGTGTCACTTTTTCAACTGCTCGTCCCGCTGCGGATGAAGGACGAGGGGCTGTCGGCGGCGGCGGCGTGTGACGCCGTCCTCAAGCAGAACCTGTTCGGGCTGGAACTCGACCCCCGGTGCGTGCAAATCGCGGCGTTCGCACTGGCTCTGGCGGCGTGGAAATACCCCGGTGCGGGGTATTTTGACGCGGATACCAAACGCGATCTTCCCCAACTGAACATCGCCTGCTCCGGGCAGGGCGTGTCCGGCAAGCGGGAGCAGTGGCTGGCTCTCGCCAACGGGGACGCGGACCTCCGCGACCAGATCGAGCGGCTGTACGAGATGTTCTTGCACGCCCCGCACCTCGGGTCGCTGATCGACCCGGTGCTGATCGGCGGGCCGCTGTTCCAGGGCATCTATGCGGACCTGCATCCCCGGCTGGCCCGGCGACTGACGAAGTTCGTCGGGGACGCCGACCAGACCGCCGTGGGCGTGGCCGCTCAGGGCATCGCCAAAGCCGCCGAACTCCTCTCCGGCCGCTACACGCTGGTGATCACGAACGTGCCCTACCTGGGACGGGGCAAGCAGGCGGACGTGATGAAAGACTACGTCGATAATCACTATGCGGATTGCAAGACAAATCTCGCCACCGCCTTCGTTCGGAGGTGTCTTGAACTGTGTCAGGCTGGGGGGACGACCGCCCTGGTCACACCTCAGGAGTGGCTGTTTCTTGGCAGCTACAAGCACCTGCGGGCTAATCTGCTGAGAGCATTTACATGGAATGCTTTGGCAAGCTTGGGCGAGGAGGCTTGGTGGAGTTTCGGTCTTCGCGGGCCGCGTGCAGTGCTTAGTGTGATCACCACCGCGAAGCCACACGGCGGTCATCAGTTCTTCGGAATCGACGTTTCCACCACACGGGGAGAGACACCGATTCTCCTTGAGGAGAAGGAACTGTATCTATCAGGACGCAAGCCGATTGAACCTCGCTGGCTCAACCAAGAAGGTCAAATACATAACCCAGAGCATCGGATTGTACTTGAGGCCCTGACTCGGGAAACTCTGCTTCAGAACTACGCGAAATGCTACTGGGGCATGTGGAACGGTGACGCCGAGCGTTTCTGCTTTGGCTTCTGGGAAGTGGTGGATTACGGAGTAACGTGGGAATACCTCCAAAGCACATTTAGCGACACCGTGGAGTATGGAGGCCGGAATTACATCATCCGGTATGAAGAAGGAAACGGAGCTATTCGGGCAAACTCGGCCAGCCAGGAACGAGACAGGCATCGTGACAAACAAGGATCGAGTGCCTGGGGCAAGAAAGGGGTGGCTGTCTGCTGCATGGGGAATCTTCCGGTCACTTTGTTTACTGGAAACAAGTACGACACAAATGTCGCCGTCATTATCCCTGCTGATCAAGCCCATGTTCCGGCCATCTGGGCATATTGCTCATCGGGCAAGTTTCGTGACGATGTGAGAGCGATCAACCAGAAGCTGGGAGTCGCCAACACCGCGTTGGTCCAAGTTCCCTTCGATCTGCAATCATGGCAAGCGGTGGCAACGGAGAGGTTCTCAACTGGCCTCCCCGAGCCGCACTCCAACGATCCGACGCAATGGCTATTCAAGGGCGAGATCGCCACCAGCACCGACCCGCTTCAGGTCGCCGTCGCCCGGCTGCTCGGCTACCACTGGCCGGAGCAGCCCGCCGGCCCCGACGCCGTGGACAAGCTCACGGACGACGACGGCATCGTCTGCCTGCCCGGCGTCCGCGAGGAAGCCCCTGCCGCCGAGCGACTGCGGGACGTGCTGATCGCGGGCTACGGCGAGAAGTGGTCCGAGGCGGTCCTGACGAAGCTGCTCACCGACGCCGGCTGCAAGGCCGGGGCCACGCTCCACGACTGGCTCGCCGGGTCGTTCTTCGACCAGCACTGCAAGCGGTTTGGTCAGCGGCCGTTCGTCTGGCACGTCTGGGACGGCCGCAAGGACGGGTTCTCGGCCCTGGTGAACTACCACAAACTGAACCACAAGACGCTGGAGAACCTGACGTACTCGTACCTCGGGGACTGGATCACGGCCCAGACCGCCGAGGCGAGGGCCGGGAAGGTCGGGGCCGACCTGCGGCTCGCCGCCGCCCAGCAGTTGCAGGAGAAGCTCAAGCTCATCCTCGCCGGCGAGCCGCCGTTCGACATCTTCGTGCGGTGGAAGCCGCTGTCCGAGCAGCCCATCGGCTGGACCCCGGATTTGAACGACGGGGTGCGGATGAACATCCGCCCGTTCGTGGAGGCCGGCGTCCTCCGCAAGAACCCGAACGTGAAGTGGACGAAGGACCGGGGCAACGAGCCGCAGCGGGACAAGGCCGAGTTCCCGTGGTTCTGGGCCGGGGACAAGCCGAACACGGAGCGGGTGAACGATGTCCACCTGACGACCGCCGTGAAGCAAGCGGCCCGCGATAAGCTGAAGCCGAAGGGGGCCAGGCCATGATCAGCAAGGTGTCGATCCGCAACTTCAAGTCGCTCCGCGACGTTCACGTCGATCTGGAGCGGTTCACCGTCTTCGTCGGCCCGAACGCCTCCGGGAAGTCGAGCATCCTCCAAGCCCTGGACCTCCTCTGCCGCACCTACCGCATCGACCACCCGAAGAACATGGAGGGGGAAATCACCCAGGGCCTAAGCCGGGGAGCCACCGGGCATGTGGAATTGACAGCGGAGGTTGCCGGTCAGTGGTATCGCTACCGGACCCGTGGGTCGGATGCACCGCCCAACCAGCCGAACGCCGGGAAGCAGAAGTGGGCCGGGGACGGCCGAGGGGTGTCTACCGACCCGGCCTCGGAAGACTGGAAGGAGTGGAAGGGGTTGCCGAACGGGGCGATCCAGCTCCCGCTGTCTGTATTGCTGCGGTTGGAGGCGTCAAAACTCGTTCCCGCCGGCCCGGCGTCAGACCCCACGGCCATGTCGCCGGACGGGACGGGCCTCCATTCCGCGTTGGCGAGCATGGCCCTAAATGACCCGGACACCTGGCAGCAACTCCAAGCCGACCTCCGGCAAATCATCCCCACCATCCGGCGGCTCCGGCACACGCCCACCAAGTCGAACCAGCCACCTGCACTCTTGTTCGACACCCTTGGGGCCGACTCGCTGCCGGCTCGCCAGGTGAGCGAGGGCACCCTCCTCGTCCTCGGCCTGCTGGCGGCACTCCACGCCCCTGGCCGGCCGAATCTCATCCTTCTCGATGACCTCGACCGGGGCCTGCACCCGAAGGCCCAGAAAGAGTTGATCACCCTCTTGCGGGGCCTGCTCGACACGAACTCGGACCTCCAGATCGTCGCCTCGACGCACTCGCCGTACATGCTCGACTGCATGGGCGTGAACGAGGTCCGCATGACGTTCCTCAAGGACGACGGGACGACGGTGTGTGCCGCCCTCACCAGCCACCCGAAGTACCCGAAGTGGAAGGACGAGATGACGCCGGGCGAGATGTGGAGCCTATTCGGGGAGAAGTGGGTTGCCGAGGAGGCCACCGCATGAGCCGACGCTTCGCCGTCGTCCACGAAGCCCCCGCTGACTTCCACACCGCGACCGAGTTGGCCGACCGGGTGCTAATCGACGCCATCGACTGGCTTGACGAACACCTGATTGCCGACCAACGATCCTGGGTGGCCCAGGAATCTGGGGGACAACGGTTGATGTGGAAGGCGATCCCGAAACTCGCCCGCGAAGCCAGGATCAAGGCTCACGGGCACTTCGACGGGAAGCCAGGTGAGGCTGATGCAACAGCAGCACGGCGGGCAATCTTGTACTTACGGAGTGTGTTTCCCGATCTGAAAGCGGTCCTGCTCATCCGCGACCGAGATAAGCAGCCGGAACGAAAGGATGGTCTGGAGCAAGCCCGTAATGAAGTTCACCGAAATACGAATGATGAAGCCGTTACCATCGTGGTGGGCCTCGCCGTTGTTGAACGAGAAAGTTGGGTGATCAGCGGCTTTGAAGCTCAAGACGATGGTGAATCGGCCAAGTTACAAGCCGAGATCAAGAGGATTGGGTTCGATCCTTGCTCCAAAAGCCACGACTTGACGGCGGACAAGGACGATACAGCAGACCACAGCCCGAAGAGGACACTCAGCAGTCTATCTGGTGGTAACTGGGACCGTGAACGCCGTTGCTGGACGGAAACCCCGCTGGATCGACTCAAAGAACGAGGTGGTGAGAACGGACTCGCCGCCTACCTGAAAGAAGTTCGGGAGCGGCTCGCCCCGTTGATCGGGCACGTTGCGGAAGGATGAGGCGACCATGACGCAACCCGGCACCGTGTTCGACGCCCTGCTGACCTCGGTCCAGAAGGCGGCGGACTTCAACCGCGACGACATGACGCCGCCGGCAGCGGTCCTCTGGCCCGACGAGAGGCGGGAGTGGGAGCGACTCGTCCCCCGGCTCCGGGCCGCGTGGCCGCACTTCCTGACGTTCGGCCCTTTCGACCGGGCCAACCGCTCCGGCCCGGCGATCTGGCTGCGGTGCGTGCTGGCCGGGAAGTTGCCTGACCTCGCCGTGCCGGCTGGGACTGTGCCGATCATCTACCTGCCCGGCGTCAGCCGCTCGACCTTGCGGGCTACGGAGGAGTGCCCGGCCGAGTTGAAACCGCTCGCGGAGCTTCAGTACCGGGGCGTGTTCTGGTCCCAGGTCAACGGCAAGGATTGGACCGTGACCGCCTTCCTCCAGAGCGGCAGCGGCGGGCTGGAACTCACCATTGCCCGTGATGCCGCCACGGCGACCGCCATCCGCCGGGCAATCGAACACCTGGCCGGGGTGCCGGTCGCGGACTTGAAGGCGAAGTCGGCTGGCAGCGAACTGAGCAGCCCGTACTTCGACGGGCTGGTGGTCGAGGACTTCGTGGACGACCTGCTGTGCTGGCTGTCCGACCCGAAGGGGTGCCGAGAGCGGTGGGATGCGTCCCGGTGGGAGACGTTGTGCAGCCGGTGCCCGGCCGACTACGGGTTCGACCCCGCCCGCGACGGCGAACTGGCAGGGGCCGAGAAGCTCGGGCTTCAGGAGAAGACCGCGTGGAAGACGGCCTGGAAGCGGTTCGCCACCGGCCCCGACCGCTACCCCGGCCTGGCGAACCTGCTGCGGCAGGCGAAGCCGAAGCCGAAGAATAGGCCGGGGCTGTTCGATGACGAGAAGTCGGAGGCGTGGCCGCAGGACAACGAGGCGGACGAGGCCGAGCTAAGGCAGGCTCTGCTCGCCCTGGCCGCGTCCCCGGTCCCCGACGCCCGCAAGCGGCTCGGGGAACTGGAAGCCACACACGGCCCCCGCCGCGAGTGGGTGTGGGCGAAGCTCGGCCGGTCGCCGCTCGCCCACGCGGTGCGGCACCTCGCCACGCTGGCCGACGCCACGAAGACGGCCCTCGGCGGGGCCTCGGCGGCGGACATGGTCCGGGCCTACACCGAGGGCGGGTGGCGGGCCGACGCGGCCGTGCTGGACGCGGTCGCCGCCGTGACAGTTCCGCAGGACCGGGACGCCGTGTGTGCGGCCGTCGCCCACGTCTACACGCCGTGGCTGCGGGACGCGGCCGAGGTGTTCCAACAGCGGGTGAAGGCCGACCCGCTGCCGGGGTCGGCCGTCCGCCGGCTCGGGGACGTGCCGGCGGGCACCTGCGTCCTGTTCGCGGACGGGCTGCGGTACGACCTGGGGGAGAAACTGCGGGCGGCGTTGAGCGGCCGGGTCGGCCAGGTCGCCATGAGGCACCACTACGCGGCCCTGCCGAGCGTCACCCCGACCGCCAAGCCGGCCGTGTCGCCCGTGGCCGGCAAGATCGCCGGCTCGGTCGCCGGCCTCGACTTCATGCCGGCGGTCGCCCAAGACGGCAAGGAACTGACCACCGACCGCTTCCGCAAGCTGCTGGACGACGCCGGGTATCAGGTGCTGGCCCTGACCGAAACCGGCGACCCTAGCGGCCGGGCCTGGACCGAGTACGGGAACGTGGACCGCACCGGCCACGACGAGGGGATCAACCTCGCCCGGCGGATACCGGAACTGGTCACGAACCTCGTCCTCAGGATCGAGGCACTGCTCGCGGCCGGGTGGCGGGAGGTCCGGGTGGTGACCGACCACGGCTGGCTGCTGCTGCCCGGCGGTCTGCCGAAGGGCGACCTGCCGAAGTACCTGACGGCCACCCGGTGGCGGCGGTGTGCGGTGGTGAAGCCGACCTCGGCCGTCGAGCAGCCGACGTTTTCGTGGTTCTGGGCCGAGGACGTGCGGGTCGCGTGCCCTCCGGGGATCGAAGTCTTCATGTCCGGCGTGGAGTACGACCACGGCGGGTTGAGCCTTCAGGAGTGTGTCGTCCCTCAACTCAGCATCCAAGCTGGCACGGCACCCGCCGTTTCTGCGAAGATCGAGAGCTTCAAGTGGGCCGGGCTGCGGTGCCGGGTCAAGCTGGCAGGCAGCTACGAAGGGTGCCAGGTGGACCTGCGGGACAAGCCGGCCGACCCGACGACCTCGCTGGCGGCGGCGAAGCCGGCCGGGCCGGACGGGTCGGTCGCGGTGGTGGTGACGGACGACACGCGGGAGGGCAGTGCCACGACACTTGTGCTTCTCGACCCGGCCGGCCGCGTCATCGAGAAAACTGCCGTGACGGTGGGGGGCTAAGGCGTGGAACTCGACCATCTCGACCGTGTCGCCGCCGAGGCGTTCGACGGCTACATCGTCCGCAAAGACCTTGTGCGGCGGTTTGCCCGCCAGTACCCGGTGCCCACCTACGTCTGCGAGTTCCTTCTGGGCCGGTATTGTGCCAGCACGAACGAGGACGAGATTCAGGAGGGGCTGGGGATCGTGGAGCGACAACTCCGCGACCGCACCGTCCGCAGCGGCGAGGAGGAGTTGTTCAAGGCCCGTGCCCGCGAGGGCGGGTCGGTCAAGCTCATCGACATCCTGTCGGCCCGACTGGACGCCAAGACCGACTCGTACCTCGCCACCCTGCCGAGCCTGCAACTGAAGGACGTGTCGATCCCGGACAAGCTGGTCCGGGAGAACGAGCGGATGCTCACCGGCGGCTTCTACGCTGAGGTGGACCTGACCTACGACGCCGTGATCGCCCAGGAGACGAACGGCCGGCCGTTCGGGATCGCCGGCCTGCGGCCGATCCAGTTGTCGAAGCGGGAGGTTCTGGACGCCCTGGCCGAGGGGCGGAAGAAGTTCACCACCGCCGAGTGGAAGGAGTTCCTGCTGAGGAGCGTCGGGCTGGAGCCGTCCGCGATGAGCGAGCGGAACCGGGACGCCATGCTCCTTAGGATGGTGCCGTTCGTTGAGAACAACTACAACTTGGTGGAACTCGGGCCACGGGGGTCCGGGAAAAGTCACCTCTACCAGCAAGTCTCGCCCTACGCCCATCTGGTGAGCGGGGGCAAGGCCACCGTGGCACGCATGTTCGTCAACAACTCGACGGGCCAGCGGGGCCTGGTGTGCCAGTACGACGTGGTCTGCTTTGACGAGGTGTCGGGTGTGTCCTTCGACCAGAAGGACGGCGTGAACATCATGAAGGGGTACATGGAGTCGGGCGAGTTCAGCCGGGGAAAGGAGAGCATCCGGGCCTACGGCTCGGTTGTGATGGTCGGAAATTTTGATGTCGATGTGACACACCAGCAGCGGGTCGGCCACCTGTTCGGCCCGATGCCCCCGGAGATGCGGAACGACACCGCCCTGATGGACCGCATCCACTGCTACCTGCCGGGCTGGGACGTGCCGAAGATCAACGAGGCCCTCAAGACGAACCACTTCGGCTTAGTGAGCGACTTCCTGAGCGAGTGCTGGAGCCGGCTTAGGGGCCAGAGCCGGGTGGCCGTCCTCCAGGGGCGGGTGGCGTTCGGTGGTGCCCTCAGCGGACGGGACCAGAACGCGGTCGTGAAAACGATCAACGGGCTTCTCAAGTTGGTCCACCCCTCGCCGGACGACCCGGTGCCTGACGAAGACATGGAGTGGGCGGTACGGCTGGCCCTGGAGTGCCGCCGCCGGGTCAAGGAGCAGCAGAAGCGGATCGGGACGGCTGAGTTCAGGAACACGCAGTTCTCTTACACCTTAGGCAAGGAAGGCATCGAGAAGTTCGTAGTCACCCCCGAACTCCAGAGCGAGGACCACGTCGGCCGTGACCCGCTGCCGCCGGGCCAGGTGTGGTCGATCAGCCCCGGCGGGCAGGACGACGCCTCGGGGCTGTACCGGATCGAGGTGACCGAGGGGCCGGGCGGCGGCGTGCGGATTCTGAACAAGCCGGCCCCGCCGGCGTTCGCGGAGGCGGTGCGGTACGCGGAGGCCAATCTCTACACGCGGGCGGCGGAACTGGTCGGGGACCGGAACCCCCGCGAGCATGAGTTTTCAATCCAGCTAAGGGCGTTCGACGCCGGGAAGACCGGGCGGGGCCTCGGGGTCGCGGCCCTGCTGGCGATGTGTTCGGGGCTGATCAACAAGAACCTGAGGGGCGGGCTGGTCGTTGTCGGGAGCATCAACCTGGGCGGGTCCATCGACCCGCTTCCGAACGCGGTGGACGTGGTCGAACTAGCCGTCGAAAAGGGGGCGAGCTTAGTCCTGATGCCGATTTCTTGCCGGAAACAACTGTTCGACCTGTCCGATGACGTGGCGACTAAGATCACGACGGTCTTCTATCAAGACGCCCGTGAAGCCCTGCTCAAGGCGATTGCAGACTGACGACCGGCTGGCCTGCCGCGTCATCATTCTTCAGCCCATGAATCGCACGATGACTGGTTGCCGAAGTTGGCGAGTGGTATCTCCCTCGACTCGCTCCAAGGGCTGGTTCCATCCGCCCCCACCCCGAAGGAACTCATCGTCGTCCTTGTTAGCCTCAGAAAAAATCCCCCGCCGCCCTCGGAAAAATCGGTCGGCGGTCATAGCTAATCCCGAGGTGACCTCACCGCCGCCCGCCCACCGACGCCAAACACGCCACCATCGCCTTCGGGCATCTACGGCAACTACAGGCAACCACGGGCAATGGGCACGCCGCCCCCGGATTACTCCGGGGGCGGCTTCATTTCCGGGCCACGGCCCGCCGCCACAAATCGGTTTCAGCGGCTCACCCCAGCGAAAAAATCCTCGGAAAGTCGGGTTGCGGCACTCGTCCGGCCGCGATTATTCTCGTCACCACAACGATAACCAACTTTCGATCACCGCCTCAAACCACCTCTGACCGGCACACCCTCGGGGTGTCCTGACGGCTGGCATTCCGCCGGCCGTCGCCTCCACCACTTGTCCACGCCGTCGTGTACCCCGTCCTCGGGCCGGGGCGGCGGTGTGGCGTCTGATGCACCGAGGAGGACACCGCCATGACCAGCATCCGACCCGCCATCGAAGAACTGGAGCGAGGGTTCGTCGCGTTCGCTCCCCTGTTCGGCAGACCCATGCCGCAGCCCGTCATCACCGTCCAGTCGAAGGGGCGGAAGCGGATGGCCGGCTGGTTCGGCCCCGAACGGTGGCAGAACGGCCAGCCAGGCTTCGTCCCCGAAATCAACATCTGTGCCGAGCATCTCGCCCGCCCCGTCGAGGACATCGCGGAGGTGCTGGTCCATGAGATGTGCCACTACGCCGACGCCCTCGACGGCATCCGCGACTGCTCACATAACCAGTACCACAACAAACACTTCAAAGTGCGGTGTGAGTCGGTCGGGCTGATCTGCGAGCGGCACCCGTCAAGGGGCTGGGCCAGCACCCGCCTGTCCGACGCCCTCAAGGTCCGGGTTGCGGAGGTTGCCCTCGACCCCGAGGCGTTCAGCCTGTTCCGCCGCAGCCCGGCCGAAAAGCGGGTCGTGGGCACCCGGCTTAAGGGCTGGAAGTGCGGCTGCACGTCGATCTGGTCCAAGACCGAGGTCGAGGCCGTCTGCGAGCAGTGCGGCAAGTCGTTCGCCGGCGGCTCGGCCCGGCCCTCCTCACCGCCATGAAGAAATCGCGGCGACACGACTATATGAGGGTGGAGGTCAACACATGAAGAAGCTCTACCTGCTCGGGGAGGTCGCCCGTCTCCTCGACACCGCCGGCGTCCAAGTCCGGCCCCACCAGATCGCCTACGCCCTGGCGAACCAGCTTGTCCCCGAGCCGGCCCTGCGGATCGGCAACAAGCGGGTCTTCACGGACGAGGACATCGACCGGCTGCGGGAGTACTTCCGCAGCCCGAAGGCGGTCGTGAAGTAGCGACCGCCCGCTCCCCCCGACGCCCGGCTCGGGCCGGGCGTCACACACCCGTGACTCCCAAAATGAAAGGGGGCGGGCGGCACCGCCGGTATCCCCCCGCGTGCCGCCCGCCCGAAACGACCATGACCGTATCTACCCGTCTGCATTCTATCCCCGACTCCCTGAAGCAACACCGGCGGTGGGTTCTCTGGCGGTACGAGAACCGAAACGGCAAGCGGACCAAGGTGCCGTTCAGCCCACACCTCGGGCCGGCCGACGAGCGGTTCGCCAGGGCCAGGTCGAACGCCCCCCGGACCTGGGGCACGTTTTCCGACGTGTGCCGCCACCTCCCGCATGTGGACGGGATCGGGTTCATGCTCGGGGCCGGGTTCGCCGGGGTGGACCTCGACAAGGTCCGCGACCCCGCCTCGGGGCGGCTCCTCCCCTGGGCCGAGAAGGTGGTCGGGAAGCTCGACACCTACGCCGAAGTCTCCCCGTCCGCGACCGGCGTCAAGCTCCTCGTCCGGGCCGACAAGCCGGCCGGCAGGTGCGTCTGGACCGGGTGGGCGTCCCACGGCGGCGGGAAGGACGGGCGGATCGAAATCTACGGCGGGGGGCGGTTCTTCACCGTCACCGGGCACCACGTCGCGGGCACCCCGGACGAGGTCCGGGACCGGCAGGCCGAGATCGACCTGCTCTGCGACGGCCTCGGCGGCGGGGCCGTGAGCCGGGCGGCGACCCCGCCGCCCCCGCCACCGGACCCGAACGCGGCCGACGACGGCATCGTCAAGCGGGCGGCTCACGGGCCGGCCGGCGAGCGGTTCGTCCGCCTCTGGATGGGTGACACCAGCGACTACGACGGGGACGCCAGCCGGGCCGACCTGGCCCTCTGCTCCCTGCTCGCCCCCCACACCGGCCCCGACCCGGAGCGGATCGACCGCGTGTTCCGCCGGTCCCGCCTGTACCGGGACAAGTGGGACCGGGACGACTACCGCCGCCGGACCATCGAGAAGGCCCTCACGGCGGGGACGGCCGGGAACGGGTCGTCCCCGCCGGGGACGCATGACGCCGGCGAACCAGGCGAGTGCGACCGCCAAGCCGATCAACTCGTTGCCCTCGGCCGGGGGTGCGAACTGTGGCACGACCCGGCCAAGATCGGATACGCCACCCCGCCGGGCGGGGGTAATCTCCGGCTCAACTCGGCCGAGTTCCGCCGGTGGCTGATCACCGGGTTCCTCGGCCGGCACCGGCGGTCGCCCGGCCGGTCGGCGGTCGATGAGGCGGTCGCCACCCTCGACGCCCTGGCCGTCTGCCAGGGGCCGCAGCACCCCACCTTCCTCCGGGTAGCCCGGCTGGCCGACGCGATCTGCATCGACTTGGGGGACGCCACCTGGGACGCGGTGGTCGTCAACCCGGACGGGTGGCGGGTCGGCCCCTCGCCGGTGCGGTTCGTCCGCCCGGCCCCGCTCGGGCCGCTGCCCCGGCCGGTCCCCGGCGGGTCGGTCGAACTGCTCCGGCGGCACGTCAACGTCCCGCCCGAGGACTTCCCCCTGGTGGTCGGCTCCGTCCTCGACGCCCTGAAGGGCCACGGCCCGTACCTCGCCAGCGTGGTGGTCGGGGAGCAGGGGGCGGCGAAGTCCACGCTCTGTCGGGTGATCAAAAAGCTGCTCGACCCGGCCCCCGAGGGGACCGACGAGTTGGACAAGGTGCCCCCGGACGAGCGGGAACTGGGGATCGCCGGGAACGCCGGCTTCGTCCTCGCCTACGACAACATCAGCACCCTGCCGCAGTGGCTCAGTGACGCCTTCTGCCGGGTGTCCACCGGCGGCAGCATCAAGGCCCGGCGGCTGCACACCGACAGCGAGCAGGTGGTGTTCAGCGTCTGCCGGCCGCTGGTCCTCAACGGGATCGCGGAGTTCGCCACGTCGGCGGACCTCCTCAGCCGGGCCGTCCTGATCACCGCCGAGTGGATTCCCGAGGACGAGCGGGTGGACGAGGCGGCGTTCTGGGAGCGGTTCCTGGCCGACCGCCCGGCCATCCTCGGGGCGGTGTACGACGCCCTCGCCCAGGGGCTGCGGTCGCACCGGGGGGTGCGACTGGCCCGGAAGCCGAGGATGGCCGGGACCGCGACCTGGCTCGCCGCCTGCCTGCCGGCCCTGGGGTGGTGCTATGACGACTGGCTGGTCCCGTACTCGGCCAGCCAGGAGGCGGCGACGGACATCGGCCTGGAAACCAGCCCGGTCGGGACGGCCGTCTTCCGGTGGTGGCAGACGGAGAACGCCTTCCAGCCGTGGGCCGGGACCGCGACCGAGTTGGCCGGCCTCGTCCGGCCCTTCTGTGACGAGGCCCAACTCCGGTATTGGCCGGTGAACCCGAAGACTTTTGCCGACCGGCTGCGGCGGGTGATCCCGTGCCTGCGGTCCCGGCGGGTGCGGGTGGAGTTCCGCCGGACGAACAACGCCCGGCTCATCACCGTGTCCCCCGTCGAGGCCGGTGACGCGGCGGTGACGCAGGACGAGCCGGTAGTGACGCAGGATGACGCCCGGACCACGCGAGTCACCCGCCACGACTCCGCACCGGGGACTCCGTATGGCCTGAACGCAGACGCGGATTCGCCCCCGGTGACGCACGGTGACGCAGGGGATGACGGCTGCGTCACCGCCGTGCAGGGACGCAACTGGGAGCCGAACTGCTTCAAAAGTGAGGAGATCGGGCCATACGCCGGTGATGGGGACGAGGACGGTGACGCAGGTGACGCAGCTTTCTCTCTTCTGGAAGAAGAGTGGGGGCAAGAAGCCCCACCCCACCTCCGTGGGGGAGCCGACGCGGGAACCGGCGGGGATGCGTCACCTGCGTCACCTGCGTCATGGGCCGGCAATCCGGGCCTGCTGGGCGAAAGCCGCCATGCCGGCGACGTGGTCACTCTGCCCGACCTGCCGGTGTCGGCCCGCCTGGTCGGGTACTTCCCGAAGTCCCGCCACTGGACCGTGGAGGTGGACCTGGGGGATGATGGCCCCGAACCCCTACCCACGGACTGGAGGGCGGCGGTCTACCAGCTACCCATGTTCCGCCAATCCCGGCCGGAACTCTGGCGAGCCGGGGTAACCCCCGAGGGTCGCCCACTCCTTTCCGGTTCCTCAATCTGACGAGCGAACCGGACTGGTGGTACTACCCGACCGGGGTGCCCCCCGGTCGTAACAAACACCGGCCGAGGGAGCGGGCCGGGCGGTTGACCCCGCCCGGCCCACTCCCTCATCTCACAGGCTGCGTTGCCACGGCCTGCGGGGCACTACACCTCGATCCGCCCGTGACTCTCGCCCCCTGCTCCGGGTGCCGCTGACCCCCGTGGGAAGCTCGTTTTGACGAGATCATGCTGCTGGCTAAGGTGCTGATCATGACAGGTTCACAATCCCACCGGAGACGGCCGATGACCACGCCGAACTGCCCCCTGTGCCTGCTCTGCTCGCGGCGAGTTACCGCACGCAGCCGACGCCAGCACTTCTACCCCAGCTTCGTTCACTTCCTCCACTCACTCGGCCTGACGGGGTCGGTGTACGAGGTCGGAGTCGTGATGTGTAACAGGTGCGACCCGAGACGATTTGTTCACTCGGCCCCGGCACTACTGGCGGGGATGATCCGCCTCCTTCCACGGGGCCTGACGAACAAGGTGGAGCAGTCGATCAGCCAGTTGACAAAGCAAGAACGGTCGGTCGTGATCGGGCATCAGAGGGTGACTGCTGGCCCATTCCCGACCACCGGCAGTGTCGATGCCACGGTAACAGTTTGGCTTTCGTCGGAAGCGGTCTACTACCGCGTGAAACCTCATAACTCGGAGACGAGGGCGAGTGGCGGATCACCGGCGGAACATTTCGACCTCCGCGTCCGCGAAACCCCATGCCGAACGGTCGGCTCGGCGGACATTATTCAACCCGGATGGGCATTCCCGGTCCAGGCCGCACGGGTCTGGAGTCCGGTCACTGGGGCGTACATCTTCGATGAGTGTGTTCCGGTGTCCCCAAACGCTAACTGGTGGGGTCGGTGATCCACCCACCGCACGCCGTCCACTTTGGACGGCGTGCGGTGGGTCGTGGCGAATCCGCCTGGAACGCCACCCTACGCACTGATGAACACGATCTCCACCATCGCAGCGTCTTTCACTTTCTTGCCCCTTCCCGGCCTTGTCCCGCTTCGGGTGGCCTCCCGAAACCGATTTGAGGACGCCCAGGCCGGATAGTTCAGACTAAGAACGCTCGTCTCACGGGCAATCGAGACATGGGGCGTGTCCGGCCGTGTGCCCGAAACCAGTTTGCGATCCCCCACTCGCTGCGGAGCCGAAGTGCGGCTTCTGCTCGTCTTCCGGCAGTCCCCCGAGCGGTGGCTCGACAACGCCCCAGTGGCCGAGAAGGCGAACATCAACCCCCGCACCGCCCGCCTGCACACCGCGAAGCTGGTCGAACTCGGCGTCCTCGACGTGCAGCGGGTGTTCCCGCCAGCAAGTTTCGGATCGGAAGAAGTCCCGGACCCGCCGGCCGGACCTACCTCGCGGGCCTGGGAGCAGGCCCGCGAGGGCCACGGCATTAACGACGTGGCCGCGACGGAGGCCGGCCGATGAGCCACTTGAAGAGAAGATCGTGTTGATCTGGTCTGACGCCCAATCCGGGTGGCTCAGATGAAGACGCTCTCCTCGCGGGTCACCGAGTGCCTTGACAGATTGGGCCGTGGACTAATTTGGCAGTAACACCCCATCAGGAGGAACTGTAATGAAGACCACGACCCGACCGACCGCCGTTTGCGATCTCCCGCCACCGACGCGGGAGGAGTACCGGGCACGGCTGGAACACGTCCGCCGGAACGGACAACAACACGACATCTGCGTCAACGAACGCGGTCGCGTAATCGACGGCCTGACCCTGCTCAAGATCGCCAACAGTCTCGGCATCCGCCCCCGGACGCGGGTGTACCGTGGGCTGGCCGAGGCCGACAAGCGGGCGTTGCGGCGGTCCCTGAACCTCGCCCGCCGGACCCTGACGACCGACCAGCGGCAATCGATCATCGGGGGGCAACTCTCGGACACCCCGCGATGGTCCGACGCCCGCATCGGCCAGGCCCTCGGGGTGCCCGCCAGGGAGGTCGGCCGTCTCCGGGCGGGGCTGGAGGCGAGGGGCACCCTCAGCCGCTCACCGTTCCGTGAGGGGCGGGACGGCAGAGTCCGCCGGACCAGCGGTCGCGGATTCGCCCCCGCCGAGGGCTTTACCGGCCGGGCGACCAGGGCCGGACTGAACGGCTTGGTCCGGCTCGTCCACGGGTCGTGCCCGGAGGCCCTGTCCCGGCTCCCGAGCCACACCCTCGACCTCGTCCTGTCGGACCCGGCGTACCCGGAGATCGACCGGGCATACGGCCGCTACACCGAGCGGGCGTGGCTGGACATGATGCGGGCGACCGTGAGCGAGTGCCGCCGGCTCCTGAAGCCGACCGGCAGCATGGTGTGGATCGTCCAGCCCAACTCGGCCAGGGCCGGCCGGCTGCGGACCTGGCACTTGGAGTTCGCCCTGTGGGCGGCGAGGGAGGTCGGGCTGGTGCAGGACGCCTACTGGTTCAACCCGGCACCGATGCCGGGCGGCGGGGTCCAGAAGGGGCTGATGCGGTCGGCTGTGAAGTGGTGCGTGTGGGTCGGCCCGCCGGACGCCTACCGGGACCAGAGCCGGGTGCTGAAGCCGTACTACGAGCCGGGTCGGGAGCGGGGCGATGACCGCCGGGCCGGGCCGAGCGGCCGGCCCCGCCGCTCGGACACGATGTACCGGACGGCCGCTGTCCGGGGCGGGGCGACCCCGTTCAACGTGATCGAGGTCGCCGCCTCGTCCGGGTCGCCGGGGGGCGAGGACCACCCGGCGAAGACGCCGCTCAAGGTGGCGGACTGGTGGTGCCGCTACCTCCTGCCCGAGGGCGGGGTGCTGCTCGATTGTTTCGCCGGCTCCGGCACCATGCTGGAGGCCGGCCTCAGGAACAGGGCGTCCCAGGTGATCGGGGTGGACCGCGAGCGGACGTACCTCGACATCTGCCGCCGGCGGCTCGGCGTGTAGTCGGTGCCCTGCGAACCAGCGGGGGCCGACCCCAATGGTGGGGGTGCGGATGTGAGGGCCGAAGCCCTCACGCGGCCCTTCGCCGGGCCGGAACGGCCGGTTGCACCGTGGACCAGATTCCCGGCGTTCTCCATGCCGAGTCCGGCTACCTCACTTCTTTCGGGGGTGGCAAGGTGTCCTTCTTCGTTTCCGGCACCGGCTGTGAGGGAAGTTCGTTCGACTTGGGTAACGGAACAGGTATGTCCAGCTTCGCGTCATCCTTCCGGTCCACGTCGCCGGTCTTCGGCTCGATCCCCCCTTTCTCCTCGGGGCGGGCCTGAATCGCCGGTGCTTTCTGGACAGCCTTCGTCGCCCCGTCCCTGCGTTCCCACACCTGCACGGTCACACCGGACCCCACGGCGAAGAACCGTCCGTCCGGGCTGAACGCCGACCGGGTCGTCGGGGACTTGAGGTGGTCGTCGTAGATCGTCGCCCAGGCCGGGGACTCCGCGACCGGCAGGGGTACGGCGTCCTTCCCCGTCGCGGGGTCGATGACCCGCACGGCCTTTTGCCCGACGACGGCTACCCGGTTCCCCTCTGTGCTGAACGCCAGGTCAGCCGCCACCCCGTCCGCCCTCGCCAGGAGGCGGGCCGTGCCCCGCTGGAAATCGCAGACGACAACGCTACCCTTCAGACCGACCACGACCTGCCGCCCGGCCGTGTCGAAGTTCAGCACGCTGTCCGACGCATACCCCTCGACCGGGAGGTCCATAGTCCCGGTCGGCTTGCCCGTCATGCAGTCGAATTGCGTCAGGCGGTACGCGGTCGTACCGTCCTTGGGACGCTCCGCGAGGACGGCCACGCGGGTGCCGTCCGGGCTGAGGGCGAGCTTGCCCGACAGGCCGAGGTTGGCTTTCAGATCGACACTCACCGCGTCCTTCCCGGTTTCGGTGTCCCAGGTGTGGACCGTCAGGCTCCCGCCGGGCTTCTCGCCCGCGACGACCAGTCTGCGGCCGTCCGTGCTGTAAGACACGGCCAGCGGGCCGAAAACGTGGTGGTTGTACTTCCGCTCGGTCCGCCCCGTTGCCGCGTCCCACACCATGACCGCCTGGCTGGTCGCAACCGCGACTCGCAGTCCGTCCGGGCAGAAGGTGATCCGGGCCTTGTCGAGTTCCGGGAAGTTGTTCGCGTCGAATGGTATCCGGCGGTCCACCCGGCCGGTCTTGACGTTCCAGACGGCGACCTCGCCCTTGAAGATCAGGAGTTTGGAACTCTGGTCGCAGGCCAGGGCGGCGACCCGCTCGCCGTCCGGGCTGAACGCGACCGAGGTGACTCGCCCGACGTGGCCCGTCAAGACCACCGGCGTGTCCGACTTCACCGGGTCGAACGTCGGCAGGTTCGTCGGCGGGTCGTTGGCCGCTTCCGCCACCGGGGCGTCCGGGGTCTTGGCGGGTGGCATCGGCGTGACCGACGCGGACGGCTTTGGCCGGGGGGTGCCATAGGCCGAGATGTCCCACACCTTGACGATGCTGTCGTTCCCGCCGGTCCCCAGCCACTTCCCGTCGTCGGACACCGCAATCGCCTCGATCCTCGCCGCGTGCCCTCCGGCCTCGGCCACCGGATCGCCCGTCCGCACGTCGATGACCTGCACGCCGAACTGGTCCTTCATTCCTCCCGGCCCAGACGGCTGGAGGCTGAAACTCGCGGCCAGTGTCCGGTCGCTCAAGAAGGCCACATGGTTCGGGAAGGAACTCCGCGTCTTGAGCCGCTGGCCCTTCGCCCCGCCGCCCTCCTCCCAGTTCAGCAATTCCACCCCGTTCCAGCCGACCGCCAGTGCCTTTCCGTCGCGGCTGAAGGCGACCCCGCGTGTCTGGTCTTGCTTCCGGCTGTACACCGCCTTCCCGCCCGGTAGTTCCCACACTTTGGCGTAGCCGTCCTGGGTGGTGGCCGCGAGGTGTCGGCCGTCCGGGCTGACGGCCAAGCCCATCACGGCCCGATCATGATTCAGGTCGATCACCGCCCGGTCGGCCTGGATGTCCCACACCCGAACCCCCCGGCCAGCCTCGGCAAACCCCTCCTTGGCTACGAACGCCGAGCAGATCAGCCTGTCGCCGGCCGGTCCGAAGAGGACACACTTCCCGGCGAACGCCCCCTCGTTCACCTTCGTCGGAACCTCCTTCCAGGCCGGCACAGCCCACAGTTTGACCTCGCCTGATTCGCCGGCCGACGCGATCAAATCGCCTCGGGGCGACCAAGCCAGGCCCATGACCTTCTGCTGGTGCCCGGTCAAGTTCGCCACCACGTCTCCGGTCGCCCGCTTCCAGACCCGGACCACCTTGTCGTCCCCGCCGCTGGCGACGAGTTCACCGTCCGGGCTGAAGCAGACGGCGTTCACCGCCCCTTCCTGGCCCTTGAAGGTGGTGACCTCCGTCAGCTTCGCCGTGGGAGTCGTCGCGGTACTGGCGTTGCCGCCGACCTTGCCCGGCGTCCGGTACTTCTCGGAGAACTCGGCCACGCGGCGGAATTGAGTCACCTGCCCTTTCTTCTCGCCGCCGAGTTCAGTCGCCTCCAGATCGTCGCCGGTCACCTTCACCTTGAGGCTGATCTGCTCTTTGGCAAACGGGATGGTCAACACCACCACGTCCTCGGCGGTGAACAGGTAGGTGCCCCCGATCACCGGCATCAGGCTGACCTTCCCGTCCTTCGTGAACTCCAGGCCGATCTTCGGCTGGTCCTCACCGACCTTCGGGATTGGCTCCCACTTACCGACGATCAGGTCGGCCGGCTTGGCTGTCGCCGTCCCGGCCCCGCCGGGGGCTTCGGGGCCGGGGGTGGTGTTGTCGGGTGCCGGCTTTCGGCCGCACCCGACCGCCAGCAGGGTGACGAGGAGCAGGGCGTAACGCACGGTCGATCTCCTGGGGTGTCGGGAAGTCGAAGAAGCCGAATGTATCGGAGGGGTCGTCCACACACAACTGTGTGTAGACGCATCTGGCAGGTTCGGGTGGTCTGGCTGCTTTCGGGGAAGCAGCCGTTGCATCCGCTCGCACGACAGTTCGGGGCCGTGCTACGTCGGCGGCGGGAGCAGGCCGGGCTGTCGCAAGAGGCCCTGGCCGCGACCGCAGGCTTGCACCGGAACACTGTCGGGTTGCTGGAGCGGGGCGAGCGGGTGCCGACCCTGGTCGTCGTCCAGCAGGTCGCCACCGCCCTCGGCGTGACGATGGCGGTCCTTGTCGGGGAAGCCGAACGGGAGCCGGACCCGGACGACGCCGGGTAGGCCCGGTCAAGAGGAGCAGCCGAACTTGGCGTCGGTCAGCTTCGCCATCCGGTCGAACAGTTCCCGCTCGTTGATCCGCCGGAACGCCAGCGACACGGTCGGCCGGCCGGCGGCGTAGAGGTGCATCACCTTCTTCTTGAACAGGAAAAACAGGGTCGATTCGGACCCCACGTCCACGCCGCTCAACTGGTCGCAGAAGATCGTCTCGTAGGTGGCCCCGGTCTGAAGCACCCACAGGAAGAACCGGCGTGTGACCAGCACCACCCGCCGGTTCGTGCAGACCACCACCCCGCTCGTCCGCATCCCGGTGACCAAGGCGATGACCGAGGTGAAGAACGCCAGGAGCCTCGCGGCCAGCGACGGCGAGGTGTAGTACACGTCCACGGCTTCCTGCCAGACCGGCACCTCGTCCGGCCGCAACGTGACGCTGATGTCCCGTCCGAACGTCTCCTGAAGGGTGGCGAGGAAGTGTTCGCGGGCAGCGTCGGCGGCTTTTCCCAGCGTGGTCGGTTCCGGCATGGTCGTCTCGGGTGTGAGGTTGAAGTAAGTCAGGTTCGCCTCACCTTGCGGACGGGGACCGAGTTCACTGACAGGAACCGCACGATTTTTGTCAGCCCGATGCCGGCTCGTCCGCAAGGTAAGGTGCGGTGGCGACTCTCGACCCCAAGGTGGGCGGCACTAAAATGAGCCTTGTGCGGCAGTTCGGGTCGGAGCAGCGAGGTGCGGTTCCCGGTGCCGCTCGGCTCGGGGACGCCCCGGATGACCACTTCGGGTTCAACAACGACAGATTTGCAAAGATGGGTCGATCTGCTCCAGGCGGGTCGGCCCGAGGCCCGTTCCGGCCTGCTGAACAGGGCGTGCGACCGGCTTCGGCTTCTCACACGGACCATGCTCGGCACGTTCCCAGCGGTCCAGGCTCACGAACAGACCGACGACATCCTCAACGGGTCGCTGCTCAGGCTACACGCGGCCCTGGCCGACGTGACGCCCGAAAGCCTGAGGCACTTCTTCAACCTGGCCGGGCAGGCCATCCGACGCGAACTGATCGACGTGGCCCGGCGGCTGAACAGGGGCGACGGCCGGCGGGTCGTCCTCATGCCGGACGACGCAGCCGCCCTTCACCCGCCCGGCCGCGACGGGTGCCCGGTCGATCTCGCGGCGTGGGGCGAGTTCCACGAAGCGGTCGAAGCCTTGCCCCCCGACGAGCGGGAAGTGACGACACTGCTCTGGTACGAGGAGCTTTCCCAGGCTGAGGCGGCGGCGGTCCTCGGTGTAACTGAGCGGACAGTGCTAAGGCGGTGGCACTCGGCCCGGTTGAAGCTGGGAAGGATCATTGCAGATGACGCCGGCGGATGACTCTCCGATTTGGGACTTGCTCGCCCGCTGGGAACACGCAGCCCGGCAGGGGCATGAACCCACGCCCGAGGAACTCGCCGCCGACCGCCCCGACCTGCTGCCCGAACTTCGCCGGGCCATTTCCGGCCTGAAAACGACTGACTGGCTGAACCGTCCGCTCTCGGCGTTCACCGCACCGGCATCGCCGCCGCGTTGCGGCGACTACGAACTTCTGAGCCTGATCGGCTCCGGCGGGATGGGGCGGGTGTTCAAGGCCCGGCACCCCGTGATGGACCGGGTCGTCGCCCTGAAGGTGCTGACGCGGGGCACGCTCGCCGGTGCCGACGCCGAGCGATTTCAGAACGAAGTCCGGGCCGCTGCGAAGTTGACCCACCCGAACGTCGTCGCCGCCTACGACGCCGGCCTGGCCGACGACGGCACGCCGTACTTGGTGATGGAGTTCGTGGACGGGCCGGACCTGTCCCGTGTGATCCGCGAGCGGGGGCCGATGACCGTCGAGGAGGCGGTCCACATCGTCACCCAGGTGGCAACCGCCCTGGCCTACGCAGACCGCGAAGGCATCCTTCACCTTGATGTCAAGCCGGCGAACCTTCTTCGCGGCCCGGACGGCGTCGTCAAGCTCCTCGACCTCGGGCTGGCCCGCAGGCGAGAGGCCGTCGTCCCCGACGCGGCCCTGATGGGAACCGCCGACTACCTCGCCCCCGAACTGTCCCGGCCGGACGCGACCGCCGACGAGCGGGCCGACATCTACGCCCTCGGCTGCACCCTGTACCACCTGCTCGTCGGCCGACCGCCGTTCACCGGCTCGATCCCCGAGGTGATTCAGGCCCACCGGGATGCCCCGGTCCCGTCGCTCCGTGAGGCCCGCCCGGACGTGCCGGCCGGGCTGGACCGGGTGTTCCAAAAGATGACCGCGAAGCAGCCCGAGGACCGCTACCCGTCGATGGCCGAGGTCGTCCGGGCAGTGGAGATGGCGACCCGCACGCGGCGGGCGTGGCGGTGGCCGGCGGCGGTCGCCATCCTCGGGCTGGCCTCGGTGGGAATCGCCCTCCGGGGCCGCAGCGGTTCCGAGCCGGACGCGGGGCCGACGCCGGTCACGCCCGTGCCGGCCGCTGCCGCCCCGGCGGAACACCCCCGTGTTCTGACCGCCCCGGTGGCCGGCTTCCGGGAGGCGTACCGGGCGGTCGCCCACAAAGGAGCCGTCCGCACCGTCGCGTTCACGGCGGACGGCACCGTGTTTACCGGCGGCGACGACCGGGCCGTCGTCTGGCACGACCTCGGTGAGGGTAAGGTCCGGGCCACGCTGCCGCAGACGCAGCCGGTGACCGCCGTCGTCCGGGCCGGCGACCGGCTGCTGGTCGGGACCACCAACGGCCAGGTCCGCGTCTGGACGCTGACTGGCTCCGAGCCGAAGGAACTGACCGCGTTCGCCCGGCACGACGGGGCCGTCACCGTCGCCGCGTCGGCCGACGCCCGGCTCGCGGTCACCGGCGATTCGGCCGGTGCGTTCCTGTGGGACTTGGCCGTGGACAAGCCGAGGACGGTCAAGCTGCCGCAGACGCCGGGGTCGGTGCTGGCCGTGCGGTTCCTCCCCGGCGGGCGGGAGTTCGCTGTAACCACCGGCGGCGGGACCGGGAAGCCGGTCGAGGTGTGGCTGTGGCGGGTGAACCCGGAGGCCGAGAACCCGGTCCAGCCGTTGGGGATCGCCCGCCCGAAAGAGTCTGCCGGAGCCACCGCCTTCGCGGTCAACGGTCGGGTGATGCTGGCGGCGGTCGGGGCCGAGGTGTACGGGTGGGCGTTCGGCTCGGGGCAAGCGGTCGGCATCTACCGGGGGCACGCGAAGCCCGTCCGCTACCTGGCTGTGGCCGGAACGGCGGACACGGTAGTCTCGGTGGATGATGGTGCGGTCCACGCCTGGGACGCCGGGTCTATGACGGGGACGTGGCAGGCCCCGCTACCGGGCGTCACGGCGGCGGGCATCTCGGACGACGGCCGGCGGGTCGCGGTCGGGACCGGGGCCGGCGAGGTGCATGTCTTCCAATCGAGCGAGTAGCGGAGCGGTCCCTACGAACAGCGAGGCCGTGATGGCGGGCGAGGTGCGAGACGAGGAGCGGCCGGACACCACGACGCTGCTCAAGGACGACCGGGTCATGAACGCGGTGATGCGGCTCATCACCGTTCTGTCCGGGGCGGGGTGCCTGGGCTTTGCCGCCTACCAGACGATCCATTCACCGGACGCCGTGGTGACCGGCGGGTTCCTCCTCACGGGCCTCGTCCTCATCGTCCTGGCCCTGGCGTCCGAACCCAAGGTCACGCAGTCGTCGTGAGTGAGACGGGGTTGGTGGAGTTGGTCTTGCTACGAAGCTGGGGCATCAGCCTCCACATTCGGTAACCTCTGGCGGCAGCGGCGTGTCTAACCGGCATGTCCAGCGGGGCGATGGCTTGATCAGGATCGGGGAGGCGGTGATGTCGGAGAAGGTGCCGGGAGTCTTACGAACCGCAGAGCTTTGCAACGGCCCAGACGTTCTCAGGCCGGGGACCAAGAACGGGCACCTCGGCCGTGGCGAGTGGGCATTCATCACCACCCGCTTCCCGGCACCCGGCGACCCGTGTAGCGGATCGGCGGACGAGGGGGGCGGGCGGCGGTTCTTCAAGTACCCCGCCGCTCGCGGCCATGAGAGCTTCTTCACCGAGGAAGGCATCCTCCAGGCCATGTTCGGGCCGGCCCTCCCCGGCACCCGCAAGGAACTGCTGTTCACACACGACGAGTACGTCGAGGTCCGGGACGAGTTCGGGGGCACGCGGTACGAACCCTCGGGCCGGAAGAAGGAATCGTGGGATTGGATCGAACTTCGTCGGCGGGCCGAGGTCCACAACCTGTTCGGGAGATGCGGAAGTATCCGTGGCCTGCGGGTCTTGATGTTGTGGAGCCAGCCGGAAGCCTGGCTCGATCTGCTCAAGATCACAGTGGCCGAACTGAACGTGCCCCCGGACGCGATCCTCACGGCCGGCCGCTCAGAGTTAGGACTCGTCAAGGAATTCTTAGGAGACGCGGAATGAGGAGAAGGCCGAACTCCAGCACAACGGTCAGCAAGGGGAGCGACACCCGCCCCCCGGTCCCGCCCGCTCCCGATGAGGACGAACGGGAAGACGAACTTTGCGTTGGTGACCCAGGCTACGATTACAGCGGCGGCGTCTGCGGGGAGTGCGAGTCGGGCTTGACCCGCGACGGCCGGTGCGGGAACCGGCGGTGCGTCTACGCCGACCTCTATCAGGACGAGATCGTCCCGGCGGCGGTCTGGCGGGAAAAGCGACAGTTGGCCGGCAACCCCCGGTCGCGGCGGGCTTACCCGTGGGGGACACGCGGCTACTGGCGGGTGATCAAGTCGGGCAACGCGGTCGTGTTCCGCGACGAGTCCGAGGCAGACGCGGCCGGGTACGAGGTCAGCGTCGATTGATCCCTCTCGGGAGACGAGTATGCCGTTCACCGTGGCGACGTACAACGTGTTGGCGACCGCCTACGTCAAGCCGGACTACTTCCCCGGCGTCCCCGAACACCTCCTGCGGCCCGAGTGGCGGGTGCCAGCCCTTGTCGGCCACGTCGCAGCCCTCGACGCCGACATCCTGTGCCTTCAAGAGGTCGAGCCGGACGTGTTCGCCGCCCTGGACGGGAGACTCGGGCCGCTCGGGTACAGCGGCCGGTACGAGCCGAAGGGCAAGAACAAGCCGGATGGCTGTGCCACCTTCTTCCGCCACGACACGTTCGCGTTGCGGGAGGCCCGGCGGGTGGAGTACCGGGACCGCGAGCGTGGCCCGGACGATCACTCGGGGCAGATCGCCGCCCTGCTGGCACTGGAACACGGCGGGCACTGGATCGGGGTCGCCAACACGCACATCCGGTGGCAGTCGCCGGACACGCCCCGCGACCAGAACGTCGGCCTCCGCGAGGTGACGGAGTTGGTCGAGGCGTGCCGGGGGTTCGTCCCGCAGTGCCCGGACTGGATCGCCTGCGGCGACTTCAACTTCAAGCCGGACAGCGAGGTCGTCGCCGTCATGCGGGACGCCGGGTTCCGGTTAGCCCACGCCGAGCGGCTCGACGCCCGATCCGCCGTGGCGAACGGACGGGCGAAGCTGATCGACTACGTCTTCCACACGGCCGGCTTGAAGGCCCGGCCGCTCGACCCGCCGGCGATCACCGACGACACGAAGCTGCCGTCGCAGGATCAGCCGTCCGATCACCTGGCCTTGGTGGCCGAGTTCGACTGGACCGAGGACATGCACGCGAGGGACGACGGGAGGCACGCCCGGTGAGGAGCTACCACCACTTGCTGATGGCCGTTCTTCGCGGCCGGGGTCACCTCGACCGCCGCCTGGCCGGGCTGCTCCCGTGGCACACCGACTTCATCCTGCTCGACGTGTTCCGCCCGGCACTGACCGACGAGGAGAACGTCATTCGACTCCGGGACGCCGCGTCCGATGCCCCGAGGCACGTCCAACGGGTGATGGTGTGCGGGCCGACGCACGGGATGTTACTCCTTGCCGCCGTCCCGACGACGGCCCTGCGGGCCATCGACTACGCCGCCGTGCTGGCCGGCGACCGCAACTACGTCATCTCCCGTGAGGGCGTGGCCCGCGACCGGCACGGAGCCGCAGTCGCCGGATCGACGCTCGACACAGACGCCATCGACATCTGGGCCGAACACCTCGGGGTAATCCTGCGTGCCGAGGGGCTGTACGAGCGGACGCCGTCGTTCATCGCCTACGCCCGTGCCCTGAGCTTGCCGTGACCACGCCCGAACTTGCAGATACGAGAAGCCATGATCGACACGTTGCGGCTGCGGCGGTTCCGCCCGGACGACACCCCGACCCTGATCGCCCTGTTCCGCGACACCGTCCGCCGGGTCAACTGCCGGGACTACACCCCCGAGCAGGTACGGGCCTGGGCACCGGACGACGTTGACCCGTCCCGCTGGGCCGTCCTGTCCGACCGCCACACGGTGGTGGCCGAGGTGGACGGCTTGATCGTCGGGTTCACCGACTTGGAGCCTGACGGGCACATTGACCGCTTCTTCGTCCATGCTGACTTTCAGGGGCAGGGTGTCGGCCGGGCGATGCTTTCCGAACTGGTGGCCGAGGCCGGGCGGCTCGGCATCGCTCGGCTATTTGCCGAAGTGAGCATCACCGCTCGACCGTTCTTCGTTCGGCACGGGTTCAAGGTCGTGGCCGAGCAGGAGGTGACCGTCCGGGGCATGGTGCTGACCAACTACCGCATGGAGCGGTTCGTCCTGGCCTCCGACAACCCAAGCGAGGGAACGTAGGCGTCACAGTCTCACGCAAAGACACTTCGGCCGGACACGCGGAATGGACTTTTTTCGATTTTTTTGTTGCAGGTTTGCGGCGATTGACGCGGTGCTACCGGATTGATACTTAGGCAAAGTTACATTCATGATCGGCCGCGATGTAACCTTTATCGCCCACCCCGCATGATGCGTGGTTCCAAGTCTGCACATCCTGATACCGGAAAGTTACATGCAGCGGTGTGGCACTCAAGTAACTTTCCGCAAGTCGTCACGATAGCCTTTAGGAGCCGCGAACGGAGACGCACAATCACCGCGATTGGCGTGTTTGACAGCGATTTCAGGATGGCTAACCTGATTGTGACGACGCTTGGGCAACAGCCCTTGCAGGACGGATCGCTACTCCGGGTGGCGATGACCATAGGCCCGTAACCCCTGATAGCAATCACCCGGCCAACTGGCCGACTCAAGCTACCGCCTCCGTTATGGAGTGCGGCCGGAGTTTCGTTTTCCTTTGTCTAGGAGACTGCAAATGTCACTGCTGCCGTATGTGCTGTGGGAGGACGCTGATCACTGCATGGTGAGGGCGATTCGGCGGGAACTGATCCCTGGCCTGAAGGTGGAGAGTCGAGGGCAACTGACCGAGGACGGCGAGGAGGGAGAGGAAGGCACGCTGCTCACACTCGGAGACTACGACATCGATCTGGACTACGACGTTTGGGACGCCGAAGACGGCATCGAACCGGCCGTCAACATCACCATCTATCCGCTGCACCGTCGTGGTTCCACGAAGGCGGTCGCCGTGGTCCAGATGCCGGGGATCGACTCGGCAGTTTGGTTCCTCTCTCGCTGGGGGTGGGACCGGCGACTGCGGGAGGAAGTGATGGCGGCGTACTGTGGCGACGGCGACGTGTACGAACCGATCTACCGCCACGTCAAGAAGAGTTCCGTGACGCGGAGGCGGGGACGCAAGCCTCGATGAAGCTGGGGCGAGTCACGCCACAGCGGGCGTGATTCGCCGCTGTCGCCTGACCTGCGACCGCTTTCCCTCGCTTCCCGTCCGGTTCGGGTTTATCCGCGACGGATCATTAGCCGTTCGTGATCAACGCCACTGCACCTCACTGGGGTGCAGCCGGATTCCTATTGCCTTCAGGTTCAGCGACTGTTCAAGGAGATTCACATGGAGACCATTTCTTTTCCGCCGGGAGACGCCAAGCTCACCCGCCGGGTTAAGAAGCTCGCTGCCGCCGCTGGTGTGACCGTCCACACCGAAACCGAGTGGAACGGGTACGGCCGGGAAGTCGTCGCCTACGAGGTCGAAGAGGCGATCTTCAAGCAGGCGAGAGAGGAGATCGAGCCGGGGTGGGAGGAGAGGGAACGGCGGGAGGCCGAAGAGGCCGAGGCCCGTCGTCGGGCCTCTGACCAACGGCGGGCAGATGAGGTCGCCGCCACCATCGCCGCCGTGTCCGCCCGCTGCCCGTGGATGCCAACCAGGCAGGTCAAGAAGCTGGTCGGGCGACTCGACGTGCATGACCCGCACTACCACACCCGGATGCCGTGGCGACCCGAGGCGTGGCTCTACGACTCGACCGACGCCGCCCCACACGGCCTGTACACCCGCGAGCAGTGGCGGCGGCTGGGGTACGGGGTGCGGCGGTCGGCCCGACCGGCCGGGTACGTCATCGGGGACCGGCGGCTGCTCCCGCTCTACGACCACCCGCCCACCTTCCCGGCCCGCAAGCCGGTCGCGGGTGACCGGGCCTGGGCTTACCTGCTCCGGCACTACCGGGGGGACGAGTCGCTGGCCCTGACGCGGTCGGTCTGGGTGGCGAACCGGCTCGCCAAGCTGGACGCCGCACTCAGGCGGCAGTTCTACGCCCTGAAGGATCGGTTCCTGGCCTTGCACGCCGACTGCCTGGTGGAGGGGCGGGTGGCCCGCGTCGAGCGGAAGCGGTGCTGGGGCTGTCACGGCACCGGCGTCTACCAGGGCCGGTCCCGGTCGGACGACTGGGACGAGTACGACGGCATCGGTGACGAGTACGCGGACGACACCTGCCGGCGGTGCTGGGGGACCGGGGTGTACCGCAGTGCGACACTGTACGAGTGGCGGCTGAACATCGCCGGACGGCCGTACTGCTTCCACAGCTACGCCAAGCCGCCGGCCGTCTCGGACACGCCCGGTGCCGATCTGGACGACTACGGGCGGCGATTCACAGACGCCGACCTGACCGGATTGCCGCCGGTGCCGCTGGCCTACTACCTGCCCGCTCTCTGCTACCGGGTCGAGGAGGTGCAGTACTCGCCGGTGGACATCAAGCAGGCCGTGTGATTGTCGCCACAGCGGGCCTCACAGCCCGCCTGCCGAAGGATGACGCTTGGCGTGCGGGGTGGCACCGGGTGGAGCCGTATGAACACACCCCCGAACGTACTCGCTCGCCGTCCCATCCGGCCCGATGCCGGTTGGCAATTTCCACTGACAGGGAGATGGAATCATGGAGTGGATGGTCATGTACGCCTGGGTGCCGGCCGGGACCAAACCAGGCGGGCTGGACCCGCAGCGGGTGAAGTACGTCTGGGTGCCGGCCCGGACCAGGGGCGAGGCACTCGCCAAGGCCCGCTCCCATGCCGAGCGGGAGGACAGGTCGGCCTCGGACACGCTGGCGATGGACGTGTTCTCGGTCATCGGGGACCGGAACGACCTGGCCGCTCTGGCCCTCAAGGGGGTGCGGAAACCGTGAACGACGAGCTACCCACCACGCACGACCTCCTCAAGTACGCAGCGGAGGCATACGAAGCGACGCAGGCCGACTGGGTCGAGTTCGTGGACCTGAGCCTTTGCCTCCGCTCGGAGTACGCCCTCACCCCCGCCCAAGCCGAGCGACTCCGCACGCTCCTGGCACCTTACCCCGAACTTGCCCGCACAGTCGCCCTGGACGATCCGCTGCCCGCACCCGACGACTCGCGGATGACGGCCGACGAGGTGCTGGACCACATGGTACTGGCAATCGATGGGGCCAAGACGTGCTGCCGTAACGGGAGACGCTTGCTCCAGGCTCTCCACGGGCGGACGCTCACTCCCTCCCAGACTCGGCGGTTCCGCCGCCTGGTCAGGATGTACAAGTGATGAGCGAGACGATGTACAAGCACACCGACTACGCCGAAATCGAGGTGTCGTCACTGGGGCCGGTTCCGTTCGGGTTCGCTTACTTCACGCCCGGTGACACCGGGTTCACCAGGGCCGTCAAGAACGCTGGTGACGCGGGCGTGCTGGGACTGCGAAACAAGGGGGTTCGCGTCTTTGACACGATTCCGGTGGTGTCTACTCTGCTGGTGACCGTGGCCGCTGCTCGCCCCCAGCGACCAACGAGTCGGAATCGCTGACCGACCCAAGACCGTCTCGGCCAGACGACCGGACCCTACCGCCCCATCACGGGCTGCGGCTGGGGCATCATTGTCCGCAAGGGGCGGGGAGAACCGGCCAGGGTGATCGACGTGTGGATGCTGCGGATACGGCCAACCGCCGTGGGTACGAACTTCTAATCCTGAGGAGGTACGAGATGGCCCGGACGAAACGCGATGATCGCAGGCTACGGGAGTTGGCGGATCAGGCGTCGAATGCACTGAAGCCATCCATCCCGTTACACATCCTTCGGGACTGGCTGCAGGATCACGGGGCAAACGAGTCGGACCTGCCCAGCCTGGAGTGGGACATACTCTCCGGCTGGTGGCAGACGGTCGCGGAGAATGCCGAGCCGGATTGGACATCGGCCCTGGCCGAGATCGTCCGAGAGGCACGGGAGGATGAGGATGAGGATGAGGATGAGGAGCCAGCGAACTTAGGCGAGGTACTCGACCGCGAAACCGGCTGCTGGAATTACAAGGACCGCTGCCCAGAGACATACCGGGATAGGTGGCGTGACGAGGTCGAGCGGTTGGTCGATGAAGAAGTCCTCGCCCATGTTCTCACGGTACTCGGGATCGACCCGAATAACTATGATCCCCACTGGGACGACTTCTATTGGGTATGGGTGGACAGCGTCAAGGAGATAGACGAGGCTGACCCGGATGATCCAGACGCTTGGCTATCCTGACAGGCCCGCCGGGGGGTGATACCTGATGAAGTCGGGGGCAGTGACGGCCACCCGTCACAGCCTGCACATCCCCTGGCACTCCCCGACCGTCATCGGGTCGATGGTGTTCGGGGCGGCGGCGTGGAAGTCGATCATCTGGAGCGGGACGCACGTCCGGTGGACGAACAGGGCCTGCTTGAACCCTCGGGTGCAGATGCTCTCGGGACGCCGCAGGGCCTCGTCCACCTCGACGGCTCGGGCGAAGTCCTCGGGGGCCTCCCGCCGCATCCGTGCCCACTCCTGATTCGTCCGGTACGGGCAGAAGGTGCAGGCCGACTTCAGGACCGGGTGCGGGACGCGGCCCCGCAGGTACTCGACGCAGTCCTTGCGGCTCATGCCCATCTCGATCAGCGGCCAGTGCGGGACCGACCACTTGATCGCCTCAAACCTCTTCGCCGCCCGGACGGCCCTCGCCGCCTCGTCCGTGGAGATGCCGAAGAACTGGTGAACTGTAGTGCCTTTCGGCACCCGCTTCCTCGGGGCCAGGCCGAGCAGTTCGCGGCGGATGGCCCGCTCGCACACCTCGATCTTGTACGTCTTCGTGCATTGCCTGCGGACCATCCCGACCTTGCCCTGCTCGTTTCGGGTGAACGCCGGGATGCTCACGAACCGATTCCCCCGGCCGTCGATTCCGGCGACGAGGTCGTCCCCGAGCTTGCCGGCCGTCCGCACCCAGATGGGCGGGCCGGCGAGCGACCGGAGCCACGCCAGGTGGGCGTAGACCGCCGCCGGTTCGTCCTGGGTGTCCGCGAAGATCGCCAGGTCGATCCTGAGCTTGCCGTCGAGGGCCATGAGGTACAGGGCCGTACTTTGGACGCCGGCCCCGAGGTTCAAAACGTAGTGTTCCACGCCCTATGTAGGGCGGGGCGGAATCGATTCCTTGAGGACGGAACACTCTCTGCTTAGACCGTCGCCTCACCCCTCGTAGTCGTCCGCCCACCCGGCGGTCACCTTCGTGATCCGCAGGCGGGCCGTGCGGGCGTGGTCGGGGTCCACCTCCGTGCCGAGGTACGTCCGGTCCCCGATGGCCCGCACCGCGACCCCGACCGTCCCGCTCCCGGCGAAGGGGTCCGCGATCAGGTCGCCCGGCCGGGTCCACGCCGACAGCCACTTGTACCAGGGCCAGGCCGGCTGCTGCCACGGGTGGTGGGTCTTTTTCGCGTGAGCGACGGTCATCACGTCGGAAACCGGCGTCACCCCCTTCATCTTCCCCTTCACCATCACGATCACGGGTCGCCAGTTCGGCACCATGCCGGCATACGGGCGGGTGCTGCGGGACGACTCGTAGACGATGGAAAGGGTCCAGCGGTAGGTGAGGTGCCGGGACAGCCGGCGGACCCGGTCGGGCAGGTCGCCCACCCCGCATTGCACCAGGGCGAGGGCGTCGTCACGGAGCTTCTTCGCCGCGAACTCGGCCAGCCAGTCGTAGGCCCAGTCCTCGGCCCAGGGCGGGTCGGTCGCCGCCACGGCGATGTCGTCCGGCCAGTCGAACCGGCGGCAGTCCGCCGTCACTACCCGGCAGTCCGCGACCGCCGGGGCGTCCCCGGCCGGCGGGTCCGGCCGGGTCCGGGTCTTGGCGATCCTCAGGAACTGGTCGATGGTCACGTTCTCCGGGAGGGCGGTGGCAGTCTGCTGCCACTTTGTGATCTGGAGGTACACGCGGGCGGTGCGGGCCGAGAAGGGGAGCCGGCGGCACCACGGCAGGAACTCCCCGTGGGGGAGCAGTTGCTTGACCTCGGCCAGGAGGTTCCCGATCTCGACCGCCCGCTCCAGCGTGGGCCGCAGCGAGACGGACGTGTGGAGCGTGCAGATGCGGACTTCCAAGTTTTGCAGAGGCGTCACGGCGGCACCTGGGTGCGGGGGCAGGGCGACGGATCAGGCGTAGTCCACCGCGTCCCGCCGTCAAAGATGGGTCAGGTGGCTAAGACGCCGTGACGCGAACCGTCCTGCCGACGCGAGCTTCAAGGACTCGGCCCTACATAAGGCATGTACCGGGTTAAGGAAATCTTCTACACGTTGCAGGGCGAGGGGGCAAACACCGGCCAGCCGTCCATTTTCGTGCGGTTCGCCGGCTGCAACCTGTGGTCTGGGCGAGAGGAGGACCGGCACCGGGGGCCGAGTTGCTCGGCCTGGTGCGACACGGACTTCGTCGGCACGGACGGCACAGGCGGCGGCACATTCCCGACCGCCCGCGACCTCGCCGTCGCCGTCCTCAACCAGCTTCCCGCCGACGCCCCCACGCACCTGCCGCTCGTCGTCTGCACCCTCCGGCTATTCCGGGCTTGGCACCCGGTGCTGAAGGCGAAGAACCTGCCGGTCGCCCTCGTCGCCCAGGACGGTCAGGAGCGGCTTCCCGTGCCGTGGAACGACATCGACGCATTGTTCCTCGGCGGAACCACCGAGTGGAAGCTCGGGAACGAGGCGATGGGACTCGCCGTCGAGGCGAAGGCGAGGGGCAAATGGCTGCACATGGGGAGGGTCAACTCGCGGACGCGGATCATGCTTGCCGCATCCTGGCGGTGCGACTCGGTAGACGGGTCCGGGTTCAGTTGCTGGCCCGACACCCGAATCCCGAAGGGGCTGCGGTGGATCGCGGAGGCGGCGGGATGACTGGTTCAGTCAGCCCTTCGGCGTGTGGTCCGAGTTCGACGGCCCGCTTACCCTGTAGCAGCCGACCGACACGCGGTCGAAGCTGGAGGACAGGTCATGAAGCGATACATCGTGACGCAGACCGGGGTTCGTGAACACGACATCGACCGGACGTTCGTGATCGAGGTGCCCGACGACATGAACCCGGAGGAACTGTCGGATTCCAAACTGGAGGAACTGGCTGACGATGCCGGTATCGAGTGGGAGGACTGCGACTGCATCAACATCGAATTCCTGGGGAGCCACGTCGAGGAATTGCCGGCGGACGGCACCTCGCCGGACCTGACCGTTGTCGAGGTCGAGGCGTAACTCAGTAACCCGAGCCGGACGCCCCCAGTACTTGTCGCACCGCCTCCGCAACGGCCCGGCCCATCGGGAGCGGGACGCCGTTCCCCCGGACCATATAGCTGTACTCGACCTTCAGGCACGGCGTGGCGAAGTCGGCCCGCAAGCCCATCGCCTCGTTCACCTCGGCCAGCGTCATCCGCCGGCCGAGCTTCCTGCCGGCCTTTCGGCGGTCGCAGCCTCGGTGTTCGTAGGCCGTGACGCACGGCAGTGGGTCCGGGCACCGCTGGTCGTCGGGAACGGGCGTAGGGTCGAGGACGAGGTTCGATGAGAACCGCTTGCGGCGGTGCTGCCCGGCCCCGAACGCCCAGGCGTCGAGGACGGCCGACCACCGGGCCGCGTCCGGCACCGGGGCGGCGGGGACGTTTTCCATCACCCAGAACACGGGCTGCGACTCCGCGACGACCCGCTCAAACTCGGGGATCAGGTTGCCCTGGGTCGGCCTGTTGCCCTTGCAGACCCGAGAAAACGACTTGCAGGGTGGCCCGCCAATCACCCCATCGAACCGGCCCGGCAGTGAGTGCCAGTCCCGGATGTCCTGGCCGAGCATCAGTTCTGGGCCGCGAACCACCACGAAACCGACCTGCTCAAAAGCCAAGCCCCGCAGATCGGCACCCGGAAACAGTGACAACACCAGCACACAGTAGGTAGGACTCCAGCCTGATAACCGTGCTGAATTTCAGGCACACGCGGGTGGCCGAAGAGGCTGAACAACCCTAGAATTACCAAGGGAAATGAGTCCGGTACTGCTTGCTCGTCCGGCTCTCGCGGCACCCGTTCGACACCTCGCCGCACGATCCCCCACAACGATTGAACCCGACTGACCGGCTGGCCCATGAGCCAGCCGACCGTGGCCCCATTCTTCAAGGGAGTTGATGGCTGTTTCTTTGGCTGGCCCCACTGCCGCTTCTCTCCATGTGCCTGAAAATCTGGGTCCGGCGAACGCGAATAACACCATGTGGGGCCTGTCTCCACAACTCCTCGCGGCAACCACACACTTCTGCCGCACAAAACACGACGAACGACTACTACCCGGCCCGACCGGGGGCGTCACCGTGACGCCCCCGGTCGGCCGGTGACCCTTGGAGGACTGGATGGCAGACCCGAAGTTGTTGACCCACCCCCTGGTGCGAACCGCGATCCGCATCGCGGAGGTCGCCCACGCGGGCCGTTCGACGCCCGGCACCCCGTACCTCGCACACCATCGCCGTGTCGCGGAGATCGTCGGCACTCTCGACGGCGTGGACGAGATCGACATGGCGGCGGGGGTGTTGCTCGGCGTGTTGCCGAACACTCCCGTCCACGCCGCCGAACTGACGAGTCGGCTAATGGCCGCTGGTGCCGAGCAGGCGGTGGCGGACGCCGTCGTCGCCTTGGTGTCGGAAGTGACTGAGGGGTTCCGCTCCCAGGACAAGATGGCGTCGGCCAGCGAGCCGGCGAAGCGACTGATGCTCACTGACCGTATCGTGCAGGTGACCGGCGGCGGCACCCCGGACTTGGCAGCGTGTGACCTGCTGGTGGACCTTGCCGGGGACGCCGACCCGCTGCTTGCCGGCTGGCTGATTCATGAGACAAACAAGTACCGCACCCGAACCGGAAGGAGGGCTGAATGAGCATTTTCGACCGGCTGCACAAGGAGTTCTTCGATCAGTTGTTTTCGCTGGACACTGAGGGGCGTGAGGCCAAGGCCAAGATTCTCCGCGAGGCCGGCTTCCCGGAGGAGGCGAACATCGACCTCTGCTCCCCCGGCATCAAGCCAGGGATGACGTTCGGCGGGGCGAAGGTCACCGACGTGGCGAACGTGGTGCAGCGGGTGCTGTTCCATCAACGGGCCGGGAGCGTGCTGCTGCGGGTCACCCGCCCGCCCTACGACGAGGCCGGTCACGTCGAGATCGCCGTGCTGGAGGTCGGCCAGCCGTCCGAGCAGACCCTCGGCCGTCCCGATCCTGCCGACGCGGGCGAGCAGCCCGAGGGGCCACCGAGCTTGTGATTCCGACAACGAGAACCGATCCTCATCACTGAAAGGAGCTTTTTGCATGATCGCAACGAACGCCAAGCGGTTCGACTTGGGCCAAATGGTCGCCACCCCCGCCGCCCTCCAGGCACTGGAGCGGGCGGGTGTCACCCCGCTGTCACTGGTCCGCCGCCACGCGACCGGGGACTGGGGCGAGTGTGACGCCCACGACCGACAGGCGAACGAGGACGCGGTC
This sequence comes from uncultured Alcaligenaceae bacterium, assembly GCA_964444365.1. Taxonomy (GTDB): domain Bacteria; phylum Planctomycetota; class Planctomycetia; order Gemmatales; family Gemmataceae; genus CAYUHJ01. Next base: position 39,972 of record CAYUHJ010000027.1, read on the forward strand.
CTGAACGGCGACCGCATCTTCTCGGTGTACGTCTTGGCGACCGGAGAGAAGGTCTGGGTGATCACGGAACATGACCGCAGCAGCACCTGCGTCCTGACGCCTTCCTGTTATTAGCCACCTGCGAGCCGAAGAAAGACGACCGTGACCATCACCGCGACCGACTGGCTGACGCGGGCCGGGGAGTACCGGGCGGCTGCACTCACCGCACCGGACGGCCACCCGAAGATGTTCCTCGCCCTGCACGCGACCGAGTTGTTACTGAAGGGCTTGATCTTCCGGCAGGCCGGCGACCTCGGGGCATTGTCGCACACGCATGACCTGGGCGACCTGCTGCGGGTGGTCGGAGTGGACTCGGCCAGCTACCCGCACCTCGTCAACGCCGACCCGAAGATGACCTACTTTCGGTATCCGAAGCCGCCCCGGCCGGACCACGATCCTGACGCCGTACTCCGCGAGGCCGACGCCTTGTGGGATCACCTGAATGGAGGGCAACTGTGACTGACCCGACGAACGACGCCGTTCGTGTTCCGGTGCCGTTGCCCGGCCGGAACGCCGACCGCCGCGAGCCGAAGGGGTACACGAAAGGCTTCCGTGCGATGGTGGGCAAGCGGTTCGGGTACAAGGCCGCACGCCGCAGCACCAAGGTCTGGCTGCACGGCTGGCGGGACGAGGCAGACGTTAGCCGCCGGGTGGAAGGGGATGGCGAGTGACGCTCCGGGAATTTATCGAGGCCCTGGCTGCGAACGGCTCGTTGTTCCACGCCGCCCTCCTCGCCCACGGCCGTGAGTGCCGGGGCCGAACGCCGTCGCGGCAGTTGCGAGACTCGGCACGTTGGGTTGCACGGGTACGGCCACGCTGGCACCGCTGCTACAAGAATGCCGCCGAGTTCGCCCTGGCTCACCCGTACTCCGTGTACGTCGAAGGGTACTGGCGGTTCGCGGCCGGCAACGATCCCGTCCATCACGCCTGGAACGTCTATCGGGGGCACGTTCTCGACCTCACGGCCGAGGACGTGCAGCGGCGGGGACGCCGGGTGAACCTGCCCCTTTTGCCGGCCGAGCAGCAGGACTACTTCGGGGTCGTGATCCCGACCGACCTCGTCCGGCAACAGGTCGAAGCAACCCGCCGGTGGGGGCCGGTGTCGGAACTGTACCTGGCCGCGACCGAGGGAGTGGCAACGTTCTCGATCACCAACAACGGGAGGAGGTAACGGAGTGACGGTATCGAAGAAGAGGGTGCTGTACTTGCACGGACTCGGGGGACGACGGGCCGGCCCCCGCACGGAAAGGCTGATCGATCTCGGGCACGACATCGTGTATCCCGAGCTTCCGTCCGACGACTACGCCCACTCGGTTGAGATCGCCCAGGCCCATCTCGACGGCGTCGATCTGGTGATCGGGTCGAGCCGGGGCGGGGCGGTGGCGATGGGCCTGAAGACGAACTCGCCGGTTCTGCTGCTGGCCCCTGCCTGGAAGATGTGCGGGATCGAGCCGACCGTACCGAACCAGCGGACCTACATCGTCCACGGCATGGCCGACGAGCGTGTGTCGCACACCGACAGCGAAGAGTTGGCGGGCCGCTGCGACATCGGCGGCAACCTCATCCTTGTCACCGACAGCCACACGCTGCCCGACTCCCTGGACCTGATCCTTACCCTTGCCCAGGAGCTTCTTGATGATGACCTCTGAAATCCGGCCGAAGAGTGACATCACCCGCACCTGCTGCGTCACACGTTCGCCCATCAGTTCATCGCGGACACCGGCAACGACCTTGTCAGTCTGGCTCAGATTCTGGGGCATGAAAGCCTGAACACGACGGCCCGGTACACCCGGCGGTCGGAAGAGCAACTCGCCCAGGCCAGCGACCGGCTCGCGTACTGACCCCTTCCGGGCCGGGGCTGGCTGCTAGAACGGGGCCGGGGCGACGTGCCCGCCGCCGGGGCATCCTTCTCCTACCGGGGACCGAACAGCCCTACTGTGGTGTCCACGTCCCGACCGACATCGTCCGGCAGTGGACGGAAGCGACACGCCGATGGGGCCGGTGTGAGAACTGTACCTCAACTCGGTTGCACCCCCGTCACGCCCCGGCGAACGGTGGGAGGTCGGCCCGGCCACGCTTCCCGGTCCCGACGCCGTACAAGAAAACATCGACCAGCCCATCGGCCAGTTCCGGGGTGAGCCGGTGCTTCGGCTCGGGCAACCGGGCCAGCACGTTGATGTGCTGGTCCATGACGCAACAGAACACCAGCGACAACGAAGCCGCGTCCCCGCCGTGAAGTTCCCCGGCGTCGAGGCCGTCCTGCATGACCCGATGCACTAGCAGGAAGCGGACCTTGGCGACCTCGGCCATGAACTCCGCGATGCCGGGGATGGTCGGGCCGAAGTGAGTCTGGAACATGAGCCGGGGCACGCGGGGGTCGGCGGCACTGAACGCGAACGACCCCCGCACGATGGCCCGCAGGCGGTGGCCGCACCCGGTCGCCTCGCTCACGATCCGGCCCAGTTCCCGGTACGCCTCGTCGTGCTTCCAATGCACCAGCCGTTTGAACAGGTCTTCCTTGCTGGAGCAGTAGTAATACAGGACCGGGCGGGTCACCCCGGTCGCCTCGATGATCTCCCGCACGCTCGCCGCCTCGTAGCCCTTGGCGGCGAACAGCGTCAGGGCCGCGTCGAGCAGCCGCTCTTCCGTGTCGTTCGTCGGCGGTCGCACCGCCGGCAGGGGCGTGACGCTCATTTCTCCACCGGCTTGCGGGGTTGCTTCGTGTCGTGGTTCAGGTTGTCGAAGACGACGTGGATCAGGTCTTCCGTCTTCTCGGCGGACAACAGGAAGAAGCAGAACAGCATCTCGTCTTTCGTCCCGTCGCCCCACGTCACCCGCTTCGGCGGCGAACTCGGGTTGGACGGGTTGTCGGCCGAGTTGTCGAACACCGCCGTCACGTCGAGGCGGGTGCCGGCCGGCAGCTTGAACGGCCGCTCGTAGTAGTACTCGTCCTGCCAGTTGTAGTTCCAGTTTCTGATGTCGATGAGCGTCTTGACGGACTTGTCGGGCAGGGTCGCCGTCACCGTCATCGACTTGCCGAGCAGGTGCATGTGCGGCACGACGCCGACCATGATGACCTCCTTCGGCAGCGTGTACGAGGTGGACCGCTGGTAGTTCTTCTCGCCCGCCGCGATGTCCATCTCGTAGTTCGCCAGCCAGATGCTCCCGACCAGCTTGGCCTTCTCCTTGAGGGATTCGGCCACCGGCTTCGGCACGAAGTACAGCCCGATCTCGGACTGATCGAACTCCTCCTTGCCGGTCGGGTGGTAGTGCATCTGGACGACGAGGTCGGAGCCTTTCTTGAGGTAGCGGCCCATGCCGCCCGGCAGCGGGCGGGCCGTGTTGCCGACCGACCACCCGCCCAACGCCCCGGACGGCAGGAAGCCGGGACCGCCGAAGTTCGCGTAGCCCGGTTCCGGCGTGGCCCGGTCCAGCTTGCGGGCCGTGCCGCTGCCGTCGAGGAACAGGACGGCGTGGTGGGCGACCCGCTTGTTGCCGGGGTGGAACTCGACCGCCGCCACCAGCTTGTCCTCGGGGATGTCGAGCGGGATGACGAAGTTCTGGAGCAGGTCGGGGCCGTCAGCGGGGACGGTGAACGGCTCGGCCATCTTCACGATCAGGTCCGGCTTGCCCAACCGCCAGCCCTCGGCAAACGTCGGTGCGGGCGGCAGGTCGGCGTCGTCGCCCTTTGCCCGCCCCGTTTCGGCCCACGTCTTGAGC
>CAYUHJ010000028.1:0-14516 GCA_964444365.1 uncultured Alcaligenaceae bacterium
AGCTTGTCGAGGACGCCAATGCCCACGCCCGCAAAGACTCTGCCGTGACGGACCTGGCCTCGCCCCCGGCGGCGATCAAGCCGGTGCTGGACCGCCTGCTGACGCGGGCGGACGGCTACCGCGATGCCAACCTCATCCTGCTGGGGCAACTGATCCGCGACCCGACGACCGATATATCGAAACGGTTTGAGGGCGACCGGACGGCGTCGGACGCAATCGGCTCGCACTTGAACAACGCCCTCTCGGTCACCGCCGTCAAAAGCGTCCTCTCCAACAACACCTTCCGGCACGGCTACATCATTACCAACGCCCAGGTGAAAGGACGGGGGGCAGACCTGAGGACCGTGATCGAGTGGGCACGGCAGGCGGACACCACGTCCCAGGACGTTCTCGCGGCCTACCACTATATCTTCGCCCAGATCATCGCCACGGCCAACGACGCACCACCGTTCCCTGCCCTGCTCCGGTCCCGTTTGATCCACCGCTCGGTCTGCCTGCTCATAGACCGAACGATGGAGGAGGGGTCGGGCGGGGCGGTAGAACAGTACCTTGCTTACGGGTTGCTCCGGGCCTTGGTGGAGAGCTTCGACCGGCAACTGACCGCGAAGACCAAGGACCGGCATGCGAGCGATGCCGCTGCCGGGGTGCTGGGCGACATCCAGATCGTCCGGGGGCGGGGGAACACGGTTGACGTGTTTGAGGTGACGGCTCACGCCTGGCACGGCCGCGACAAGATCAACCAGGCCGTGGACGCCATCGAGAAGGGCGGGCAGCAGCGGGTGACAATCCTGGGCGACCTCGGCTCGGACACCCCCGCTATGGTCCTAGACCGCTTGAAGGCGAGCGGCCTACCCGCCCACATCGACCCCGAACGGCTGAACATACAGGTACTCGACCTGCACACCACCCTGCCCGTGCTGGTGGCATTGCTCCCGAATGCGGGCGGCGTGGAGGATGCGTTGCGGTTTGCCTACGACTTGATCCGCAAGCTCCCCGAGACAAAGCACGCCAAGCGATTCGTGAAGATTTGCCAGGAGCTTGGCCTGGTCGAGTAGACTCAGAAGAGGACGTTCTGCCGAACCGCCCGCTTCCGGGGTTTCACGCCAGTTACGCCCCCCATCTGCTCGATGACGGCGGTGCCGATGACGCGGGCCAAGAGCGGCGGCACCGCGTCCCCAACTTGGTGGTACTGGGCTGACTTCGGGCCGCAGAACTCCATGTCTTCTGGGAACGTCTGGATCAACGCAGACTCCTTCACGGTGAGCCGCCTAGCCCCCGGTAGCGTCCCCTTTCGCGGCTTCCCGCCCTGGCTCAGGTGCCGGTGGTACTCGGGGACGAGGCCGAGGGTGTCGATGAAGTGTGTCTTGTTCCCACCGGCCGAGGCTAGGATCGTGTGGCACGGCTCATCGAGGTTGATCGGTCGTCCCCCGCCGTTGAAGACGTGGCCGTCATACGGGCTGGGCCTCAGGTCCGGGTTCTTCGCGTAGCACACCTTCGCCGGGTTCGGCTCCCCCACCTGCTCCTCGGGGAGAACGTCCCGAACACGGACGAAGGGGTGCGGCCGGCCCGGCCCGTGCGTCGGTTCGGGGAACTCAAACGGCGTGTCCCTCAGGCCGACCACGAATAACCGCCGCCGCTTCTGGGGGACGCCATACTCGGCCGCGTTCAGCACCTGCCACGCGACTTGAAACCCGAGGTCTTCAAACTGCCCGATGACTTCCGCTAGGTACTTGAGTCGGTCCCCGGCGACCAAGCCAGGGACGTTCTCCATTACGAAGGCGTCGGGCCGGACTTCCTCGACTACGCGGATGAACTCGGGCACCATGTTCCGCTCGTCGGCGTGCGACTTGCGAAGGCCCCCGGAACTGAAGGGCTGGCAGGGAGGCCCGCCGTAAACGAGTTGAGCCTTGCCTTGGTACTTAGCGAACCCCACCGTGCGGATGTCACCAGTGATGATCTCGGCGTCTGGCGTGTGCGTGGCGAACGTCTGTGTCCGGTACTTCTCGACCTCCACGGCACAAACGGTTTCGACCCCTGCGGCCTTCATGCCCAGAGTCAAACCGCCCGCACTCGCAAAGAGGTCGATACCTTTGACCATTTCCCGCCCGCCCTGAGTGTATACGCACGGTCACTATACAGGCGGACCAGGCCACCCGTCACCGGGTTTCTTCGGCGTTGGTCAGGGGGTGCTGTTGCCCAGGTAGAAGAACCGGAAGCATCATGGCTTCTCGATGCCGCAGGATCGGACATTCCATCGTCCTCACCCAGCCAACCCGCAAGTGTGTAGGCTGGGTGAAGAATGGTCCAGCAGTGTACTACTGTCGAGGTTTGCAGTGGGACAATGCTAAAAGGGCGTACCCGGTGACGAGGTTGGGGTCGCCTTCCATCCAGCGGTCGGTGTCGTTGGTGAAGCTGCCGTCCGGCTTCTGGCGCTGGGCGATGGCCGCGAGCAGGTCGGCCCGCCAGTCGTGCTTGACGCCCTTGTCGTCGACGAACGGGTCCTCGCCGAGCAGGTCGAGGGTCTTGGCCATCGTGTGGTAGTAGTAGTAGAGGCCGCGGCCGCCGAGCTCCTTCGGCATGCCGGGATTCGTTTCGGTGGTGTAGTTCTTGCGGAGCCAGCCGAGGGCGGCCTTGAACCGGGGGTCGTCCTTGCCGACGCCCGCGTAGATGAAGCTCTTCACGCCGGCGTAGGTCATGCTGCCGTACCCGGTGAGCGGGGCGTTCGGGTCGTCGCTGGTCTTGGTGGACCCGCCGCCGGCCGCCGAGTAGATGAAGCTGCCGTCGTTGATCTTGCCGGCCCACGGCATCTTGTTGTGCTCGGTGTCGAGGTTCTGGCACCGGCTGACGAACACGACCGCCTTCTTGAACGCCTCGTCGTCCGGGCTGACGCCGCCGGCCTTCAGCGCGTCGAGGAAGAACTGGGTGTTCGACAGGTCCGGCCGGGACTTGCTGTCGTACCCGGCTCCGCCGAAGAAGTCGTCGTCCGCCTTCTTCCCCTCGCCGTCGTCCCACTGGAGCTTCTTCAGGAACGCGACCGCGTCGCCGATGACGGGCTTGTACTTGTCGTCCTTCTTCGCGGCGGCGAGGGCCATCACGTTCACGCTGGTGACGTAGTTCTGCAGGCCCGGCTTCGGGTCCGGCCCGGCGATGTGCCCCGCCTTCTTGTTGACGAGCGACTCGACGAACGCGAGCCCCTTCGCGGTCGGCTCGTCGTCCGGCCCCTTGCCGCACTCGAGCAGGCCGGTCACGACGATGCCGGTGACGCCGATGCTCTTCTTCGAGCTCCACCCGCCGTTCTCGTCCTGGGCCGACTTCAGGTAGCCGGTCGCCTTGTCGACGACCTGCTGCCAGTCGGCCTTGGCGGGCTTCGCGGCCGGGTCGGCGGAGGCGGCGAACGGGAGGGCCGCGGCGACGAACGCGACGGCGAGTGCGGGACGTGCGGGCATGTCGGGAACCTCGGTGGTGGACGAGTCGGGAGCCATTTTACCGGGGCAATTCGGATGCCGCCGTGAGAAACCCTTCTATCGAGGGGGTCGTTCCCGTGCGGCGCGGTCGCGACGGTGCCACGCCTGACTGCGAAACGTCCACCGGCGGTCCGCGTTGACCCGCCTTCCGGTGCCGGCGTACACTCCGGCGCGTCCGCCCCGGAGGGTTCGCCGTGTCCGCACTTGTGCCGTCGGAAGTCCACCTGCCGCGAAACGTCCTCGGGTGGGTGCCGTTCCTGTGGACCCGCGTCCTCTTCCCGGCGACGCCCGACCCGGCGACGCGCGTCCGGCCGCTGGCCCTGCTGCTGGTCTTCCTCCTGCCCGCGGTGCTGCTCTACCCCTCGCGGGACTTCCTGCTCTTCGAACCGGACGAGGGCCGGTACGCGCAGATTCCGCGGGAGATGCTCGACCGCGGGTCGTGGGTCGTGCCGACGCTCCAGGGCGAGGCGTACCTCGACAAGCCGCCGCTGATGTACTGGCTCGTGGCGGGCAGCTACGCGGCGTTCGGCGTCGGCGAGGCGTCGGCCCGGCTCGTCCCCGCGGTGTGCGTTCACCTCACGATTCTGCTGGTGTACCTGCTCGGGCGACGAAGCGTCGGCGAACAGGGCGCGTTCTGGGCCGCCGTGCTGCTAAGCGTGTCCCCCGGTTACCTCGGCGTCGCCCGGTTGCTGCTGCTCGACGGGTTGCTGACGCTGCTCGTCACGACGTCCGTCCTGTGCGGGTTCGAGGCGGTGCGGACGGGCCGGCTGAAACTCGGGTGGTGGGTGGCGTCGGCGGTCGCGTCCGGGCTCGGGTTTCTGACGAAGGGGCCGATCTCCGAGGTGCTGCTGTTCCCGCCGCTGCTGGCGTTCGCGTACCTGAACGGGACGACCGCCCGCGTCGGGTGGAAGAACGTCGCCCTGTTCGCGGGAATCGTCGCCGGGGTGAACGTCCCCTGGTACGTCGCCATCTACCGCGAGCAGCCGGCGTTCCTGGGATACTTCTTCTGGGACCACAACGTGATGCGGTTCGTCCGCCCGTTCGACCACCTGCAACCGGTCTGGTACTACGTCCCGATCCTGCTCGGCGGCTTCCTTCCGGGGGTGATCGTCGGCGTCGCGTACGTGCGGAGCCTTCTGACTGGTGCCCTGTCATCCCTGGACGGTGAGCACGTCTGTGACTTCCAAACCCAACCCCTCCCCCGGCCCCTCCCCGAAACGGAGAGGGGTGAAAGACCCTCGGACTCCCCCTCTCCGTTTCGGGGAGGGGCTGGGGGGAGGGGTGGTCTTCCTCTTCACCCCACCCGCACCCAAGCTGGTGGCTTCTGGCTGCTTTCCGGGCTGTGGTGCGTGTTCTTCTTCTCCTGTTCCGGCAGCAAGCTCCCGACGTACATCCTGCCCGCGTTCCCGCCGCTGTGCCTGGCCCTCGGCGAGTTCCTGGCCCGCAGCCGGTGGAACGAGTCGCGGCTCGCCCACGGACTCGTGGTCGGGTTCGCGGCCCTCGTCGGGGGGCTGGTGTTCGCGTTCGTGCCGTGGTACGCGAAGGAGCGGTCGCCGGTCGGCCGGCCGGAACTGGTGGGCCGGTTCGTGTCCGACCCCGGAACCGCGGTGCTGACGTACCCCCGGCACGTCGACTCCGTCGCGTTCTACAGCGGCCGGGCCGACCTCCGGACGGTCCGGACGAAGGACGTGAACCAGATGCTCGTGGACTGCCACTTCCGCCCGCGGACGGTGATCCTGTTCACGCACGAGCACTCGTTCGGGGCGTTCCGCGAGGCCCTGCCGGCGAGTCTGCGGGTGGCCGAGCACGTCTCGTTGAAGCGGGCGGACGGGAACAAGCTCGTCGGCGCGACGCCGTGGGGGCTGTGCGACATCGCGGTGATCGAGCCGAAGTAACCGTGTCGCGGCGACACGGTTACTTCCCCCGAATCGTCACCTCGTACACGACCGCATTTTGCTGCGTCCCCTTCTCGCCCCCCGGCGGCGGGGCGGTCAGCGTGAACCCGGTGGCCGTGACCGCGTAATCGAACGGCTTGCCGGTGACGGGGTCGTCCGGGACCGGCACCGCGGTGACGTCCGCCAGCTTCGCCGGGGGCTTGCCGCCGTGGGCCGCCGCGTGCATCCGGACCGCTTCGAGCGTCCGCAGCAGCGCGACCCGGCGGTCGGTGCGTACGGTCGCCCACATGACCCTGGCCAAGGCCGGCATGAGGAGTCGGTAGACTTGAAAGAACAGATCCAGCTTGTACTCGGCGGCCGTGGCGTTGAAGCTCCGTTCCGCTTCGAGGAGCCCCGGTCGGGCCAGGTGGTACGGAACGCCGAGCCACTTGAGTTGACGGTCGCGGAGTTCCAGGAACCGCTCGTAAGAATTGAGGAACACGACCTGGGCCGCGGCCATCTTCGCGACCTCTTCCTCCGGCCGGCCGCGGCCCAGCATCTCTTTCTTGCTGGATTCGTATGCCCACATCAGATACCCCATGAGACCCAGTTCGGCGAGCGCCTGATCCACCGGCGAGTTTGGCTGGGAGCCACCAGTTCCTGTTGTGCCGTCCAGCACGTTCAGCGACCCCTTCATGTCGCTGAAGACTTTGTTGACCAGCCGGGCGGCTTCGTCCTTCGGCAGCGGCCCGCCACGGAGCTTCGCGAGGCTCGGGATGAGGGCTTCGAGGAACATCTCCTCCCCCTGGAACCCGATCCGCGGGTCGACGAGCGGCCGGGGCAGGTCGGTCAGCGCCCAGTACAGGTTCGGCGCGCCGGGCCGGGCGATCCAGTCGTCGACCCGTTCGAGAAAAATGCTCTGGACCGCGAGGCCGACGAGCAGCTGGATGAGCGTCGGCCCTTCGCCGACGTGTTTCGCCATCTGAAACCCGGCCCGGAGGGATTTGGCGGCGTCGTCGAACCGGTTCTCCGCGAGTTCCAGCCGGGTGCGGAGGGCGAGTACCCGCGCCAGCGTCCGACACTCCTGAATCTCGCCGATCGGCAGGCTGATGCCCTCCGCGCGGAGCCGGGGAAGAAGTTGCCAGTCGCACGTGTCGGCGAGGGCGGCGCGGTCGACCTCCCGCAGCACCGTGGCGTACTGCGCCAGGTACTTCTTCACGTCCGCAACGGGGAGTGCGGCGAGGTCGCCGGTCATCCAGCCTTCGACCGTCTCGGCGTCCTTCTGGGCGGCCTTCGGGTCCGCGAGCGGGCTCGGCCGGTGACTGATCGCCCGGTAATACCCGATCGCGGCGTTCCCCGAAGTCCGGTCCCGCAGCCGGGGGAAGAGGTCGTATTTCAGGGCCGGCCGCGGTTCGACGGCGGGGGACACGGCCAACGGCCGGGTGAGCGGGCGGTCCGCGGGCGCGGCCGCCAGCGCGGCCACGGCGAGCAACGTGAACATGGGAGTCCTCAAGAGCCGCGAACGCAAGTGAGCGGCTGAGTTCACGGGAAAAACGGCTGCCTCGACGGGGAGGAAGCCAGCCGCTCACTTGCGTTCGCGGCTCTCGAAGTCATCAGCGCAACAGATCGGAGTAATCGGACGCGGTGAACACCCCCGCCGTCGGCACCCTGGGGGGCGGCAAGTAGTCCAAGCCTTTCGTGACGCCGAGTTGCCGGAGCCGGAACGCGGACGACGGGTGCAGCGGTGCGGTCGCGACCGGCACCGGGTCCGGGTCGCGCGACGGCGGCAGGGGCACCGGGGGTGGGGGCACCGGAGGCACCGGAGCGGGCACTTCCACCACCTTCTCGACGATGCGCTCCTGCACCAGCACCCGCGGTTCCGGGTCCGGCCGCACGAACGAATAGACGGCCACCGCCACGAGCGACACCGCCAGCCCCGCCGCGGTCCGCTGCCAGACCGCGACGGTCCGCTCGACGGACGCCCGCCCCGCGGCGAACATCAGCGAATCGCGGTCGATCGCCGGGGCGACCGGCGTCAGCCGGGCGAGCGCGGTCGTCAGGGGGTCTGGCTCCACGCTTTCCTCCTCAGAGCCGCGAACGCAAGTGAGCGGCTGACTCCACGGGAAAAACGACTGCGTCACCTGGCCGGAAGCGAACCGCTCACTTGCGTTCGCGGCTCTTTACACCGGCACCCGCAACCGGTCCCGCAGCCGGGCGATGCCCGCGTGGAACCGGCGGTGCGCCGTCGGGGCGGACCCGCCGAGGCTCGCGGCGATCTCGGCGAACGTCAGCCCGCCCCACAGGTGCGCGACCACGACTTCGCGCTCCTCGGCGGGCAAGTCGTTCAGTGCGGCCGTCACGGTGGCGGCGTCCAGTCCGGTCGGGTCGTCCGGCGGGGCGAACCACGGCACGGCTTGCGTCGCGGCGGCGGATTCGTACTTCTGCCGACGGCGGGCCGAACGGGACGCGTCGATGGCGGCGTTCCGCACGACCTTGTAGAGCCACCCGGCGGGGTTGTCCGGCACGGTGCGTTCTCTCGCGAACTTCAGGAACGCTTCCTGCACGACGTCTTCCGGGTGGGCGCACCACTGCCGGGCGAACAGCACCAGGGCCGCCGCGTGCCGGTCGACGAGTTCGGCGAGCAGTTCGGCGGCCATGACACCCGAATGACGACGGGCGGGCGGGGACGTTTCACGGGATTCTACCTGCCGCGAACCGCAACACGCTTTGTTCCCTCCCCCTTATGAGGGGGGAGGGTCAGGGTGGGGGTCGCTTCGGGCTGGAAGCCTTCACCCCCACCCCAACCCTCCCCCCTCATAAGGGGGAGGGGGAAGAGGCCTCCTCGATGCGGCTCACCCCCCTCGGCGATCAGGCGGTCCTGGCGTACCTCGACGACGAAGCCGCCGCGGTGCGGTTCGCCGCGGCGGTGCGGGCCGCCAACCCGGAGTGGTTGCACGACGTCGTCCCCGCGTATGCCAGCGTCGGCGTCCACTTCGACGCGGACCGCATCCGCGTCGGCGACGTGTCCGCGTGGCTGACAGAACTTCCCGCGGGGGAACACACAGTCAGTGTCGGGAACCGCTGGACGATCCCCGTGTGCTACGAACTCGGCCCGGACCTGGGCCGCGTCGCGGAACGGACGGGGTTGCCGGCCGACGAGGTGATTCGCCTTCATTTGAGCGTGGAATACGCGGTCTACGCCGTCGGGTTCGTGCCGGGGTTTGCGTACCTCGGCTACCTGCCGCCCCCCTTGTGCGGTGTCGGCCGGCTGGCGAGCCCCCGGCTGCGCGTCGAACCCGGCAGCGTCGGGGTGACCGGCCGGCAGACCGCCGTCTACCCCCTCCCGCGGCCCGGCGGCTGGCACCTGATTGGCCGCACGCCGCTAACCCTCGTCGACGTGGCGGACGGCTTCTTCCCCCTCCGCGTCGGCGACCGCGTCCGGTTCGCCCGCATCGACGCCGCCGAGTTCCGCCGCGCGGACGGGACCCGGCTCGACGCGGCGACAGGGCGACGCAGTGCGAAAAAGTAGGCAACTCGCTCCGCGAGTTGCGGGCTCGTGTCCCGAGTACGCAACACTCGTTTTCAAGGGATGACGCGCAGTCACTCGCGGAGCGAGTGACCTACTGAATCGGCCGAACTCGAATCTTTGCGTCGCTCTGGACACGGCGACAGGGTGTCTCGAAACTCGACTCGGCCGGGTGTAGCCACCGCACCATCCCTGGATCATGGCGGCGGCGAGCATGGCCTCGCGGGTTTCGATACCGGCTTCAAGACACACGGTCAATCCAAGAACGCGAACTCGTTACTCAGCAACAGGACCTGCGCGAATTGCTCCAGTGCCCCCAGTTGGTTCGCGGCGGCCTTGGCTTCCGTTGCGGAGTCGAGGAAGTCGGCGGCGAGTACCGCTTCTTCCTTCGTCGGGTTGCGGCCCAGCACCGCGCGGTAGACCGCCTTCACCTTTGCGGCGTCGTCCTCGGCAGACTTGACTTCGGGCCGCAGTGCCACCGCCTTCGCCTGTTCCGCGACGAACGGGCTGTTCATCAGGAAGAGCGCCTGTTGCGGGACCGTCGTGAGGTAGCGCTGCGGGCTGGTCGCGTCCGGGCTGGCGAAGTCGAACGCGCGGAACGTGCCGGGCAGGTTCTGGCGGTCGATGAACCCGTACACGCTGCGGCGGCCGGTGAGCGGGGCCTTGAACAGATCGACTGGCTTGCCGCCCATTTTCGGGTCGAGCGTGCCGGAGGCGAACAACATGCCGTCCCGAAGTGCCTCGAAATCCAGCCGGCGGCGGTTCTGCCGGCCGAGCAGTCGGTTCTCGGGGTCGACCTTCGCGAGATCGGGCCGCACGTCCGCGGACTGCTGATACACCGTGGAGAGCATCATCCGCTTGTGCAGCGCCTTGATGCTCCAGCCGTCCTCGACGAACCGTTTCGCGAGCCAGTCGAGCAGTTCCGGGTGCGTCGGCGGGTCGCTGCGGACGCCGAAGTCGCTGGGGGTGCGGACCAGCCCGGTGCCGAAGTGGTACGCCCAGACGCGGTTCACCAGCACGCGGGCGGTCAGCGGGTTGTCGGGGCTCGCGATCGCCTTCGCCAGTTCGAGCCGGCCGCTGGAGTCCTTCGGGAACGGCGTTCGGTCGCCGACACTCGCGACGGCCAGGAACTGCCGGGGCACCTTTGGCCCGTGGTTGAACTGGTTGCCGCGGAGGAAGACGTAGGGGTCGAACGGCTTGGCGGCGTCGGCGACCGCCATCGCCCGCGGCGGCGCGAACGGCGACGCGGCCCGGAACTTGTCCGCCTTGGTTTGCAGGTTCGCGAGGGCGTCCGTGTCGGCCCGGTCGAGCAGCTTCTCGGGGGCCTTCACCACGACGCCGGTGCCGAGCAGCGACCGCGCCGCGTCCAGCTTGATCCCGAGCCGGCGTTCGCGGTCGGCGACGACCGCGTCGTCGAGCTTCTTCTGGTCCGCCTCGTACTTCTCCCGCTCCGGGGTCCGTTCCACTTTGCCGATGAGCGGCAACTCCTTCGGCTCCGTGGTGCTGGCAAAGATGCCGTACAGCGAGTAGTAGTCCGCGATCGGGATGGGGTCGAACTTGTGGTCGTGGCAGCGGGCGCACTGCACCGTAAGCCCCATGAACCCGCGCGTCACCACGTCGATGCGGTCGTCGATGATGTCCGCGGTGTTGTTCAGGAACCGCCGCCCGAGCGTCAGGAACCCGAGGGCGGCCAGCGGCGACTTGTCCTCGCCCAGTGGCAGCCGGTCGGCGGCGATCTGCTCGGTGATGAACTGGTTGTACGGCTTGTCGTCGTTGAACGCCCGGATGACGTAGTCGCGGTACGTCCACGCGAACGGGTAGTTGCGGTCCTCGTTGAAGACGTACCCCTTCGTGTCCGCGTACCGGGCGACGTCAAGCCAGTACCGGCCCCAGCGTTCGCCGTAGCGGGGGGACTTCAGCAGCCCGTCGACGACCTTCTCGAAGGCGTTCGGGTCCGTGTCCGCGACGAACGTTTCGATCGCGTCCGCGGTCGGCGGCAGGCCGTGCAGGTCGAAGTACGCCCGGCGAATGAGGGCACGCCTGTCCGCGGGGGCGGAGAATTTTTGGCCTTTCTCGGCGAGCTTCGCCAGGAGGAACGAGTCGATCGGGTTCGCCGCGGTGCCGGGAACCTTCGGCTCCTTCACCGGCTGGTACGCCCAGTGGCTCTTGCCGACCGCGGTCGGGTCCACGGTCGTCGTACCCCCGGCCGGGAACGGGGCCCCGATCTTGACCCACTCCTGGAAGACGGCCACCGCGTCGGGCGGGAGCGGCTTCGTCGGCGGCATCGGGAAGTCGCCGCTCCGCTTGACCGACGCGACGAGCTTGCTCTTGTCCGGGTTCCCCGGTGCCAGGATCGGCCCCTCGTCCGTCCCCTTCTTGACCGCGTCCGCCGAGTCGAGCCGCAGCCCGGCCATCGCCTTCTTCGGCCCGTGGCACGAGTAGCAGTGGTCGACGAGCAGCGGGCGGACCTTCTTTTCGAAGAACTCGACCCCCGCCGGGTCCGGCGTCGGTTCGGCGGCGAATCCCGGCGCGGCGAGCGCGGCGACAGCGAGGGCGGCAAGGGTGCGCATCGGAAGTGCCTGTGGGGTGGGAACGACGTCGGCGGCAGGCAATAGGGATTCTACCCCATTTCCCGGCGTCAGCCAATCATCTGGTGGGCGTGGAACGAGTTCACTCATTCGGGGTCTGTGGCTTGCCGAACCGGCGGCGGTAGTCCAGCGGTCGCATTCCCGTCGCGGCCTTGAACCGCTTCACGAAGTAGCTCTGGTCGCAGAAGCCGCACTCCAGGGCGATCGTCCCGAGGGAGGCCGTCGACTGGTCGAGTGCCCGGCGGGCGGCCTGGAGGCGGACTTCGAGGAGGTAGTCGCGCGGGGTCATGCCGAAGAGCCGGCGGAACTCGCGCTGGAACCGGCTGACCGACAGGTTCGCCAGGGCCGCGAGCTCGGCGATCGCGATCGGGTGGCCGTAGTGTTCGAGGACGTGCTCGACCGCCGGGGTGAGCCGGGCGTACTCGCCGGGGGCGGTGCCGACGCGGTCGTGGGGGCGGGAGATGCCGGCGATGCCGATGACGCGGCCGTCCGGGGTCACGACCGGCACCTTCGTGCAGGCGTACCACTTCGGCCGACCGCCCGCCCCGCCGACGAGCCAGACCTGGTTCACGCTCGGCGTCCGCGTCTCCATCACCCGGACGTCCTCGGCGACGTACTGCCGGGCGAGGACGGGCGGGTGAAAGTCTTCGTCCCTCTTGCCGAGCATCTCCGCCGGGTCCGACACGCCGTGAAACGCCGCCTCGGCCCGGTTCACGATGCGGAACCGGTGGTCGCGGTCCTTGGCGAAGAGGAGCACGTCCGGGAGGTGGTCGAACAGGCTGAGCATTGCCGACGCGACCGCGCCGACGTCCGCGAACTCGTCCCGCGAACCGGGGCACAGCAGGGGGTGGGGCACCGCGACGTCTCCGCGATGGGCGTGCCGCGAAAGTACCAAATTTGGGCAGGCTCGTCCAAGAATCGGGGTGCGAATTCGGGTAAGATTGCTTTCACTCCACCGTCCCTTCCCCTCGCGGGAGTTCTCCCGATGATCCGCCTCGACGCCCCGCGGGCCGTCTCGTTCTGCGACGAGTTCACCCGGCGAGACTTCCTCCACGCCGGGGCGATTGCCCCGCTCGGGCTCGGGCTTTCCGGGCTGATGGGGGCGAAGGCCGCCGCGAAGGAAGCGGGCAAGCCGATCGACGAGGACGTGAACTGCATCTTCCTGTTCCTGGTCGGCGCGCCGAGCCAGCTGGACACCTTCGACCCGAAGCCGAAGGCACCCGCCGAGGTCCGCGGCCCGTTCAGCCCGGCGAAGTCGAAGGTGCCGGGCGTCGAGATTTCCGAGATCTTCCCCGAGACGGCGAAGCACGCCGACAAGTTCTCGGTGATCCGCTCGCTGTACTACGCCGGGAACGCGGTCCACGACTCCGGCCACCAGGTGATGCAGACCGGCCGGCTGTTCTCGGGCGGCATCGAGTACCCGAGCATGGGCTGCGTGACCGGGTTCCTGAAGGGCAGCCGCGGCGAGGTCCCGCCGCACGTCCTGCTGCCGCGGCCGATCGGTCGAACCGGGGGCAACCTTCCGCACGGCCACGCGGCCGGGTTCCTCGGCAAGCCGAACGACCCGTTCGTCTTGAACGCGGACCCGTCGACGCCGAACTTCAAGGTGCCGGACCTGCTGCCTCCGGACTACGTCTCCGGGGTGCGGACCGACCGGCGGAAGAAGCTCCGCGACGCGGTGGACGGTGGCATCGCCTCGTTCGAGAGCAACGCCGCCGCCCAGCAGATGGACGACAACTTCAACCTCGCGTTCAAGTTGATGTCGTCCCAGAAGGCGCGGGATGCGTTCGACTTGCAGAAGGAACCCGCCAAGGTTCGGGAAAAGTACGGCAAGACGCGGTTCGGGCAAAGCTGTCTGATGGCCCGCCGGCTGATCGAGGCGGGGGTTCGGTTCGTCACGGTGAACATGTTCGAGACGGTCTTCGACGAGATCACCTGGGACATCCACGGCAGCCGGCCGTTCACGGACATCGAGGAAATGGCGAAGCAGGTGGTGCCGAACTTCGACCGGGCGTATTCCGCGTTGCTCGAAGACCTGGCGGAGAGCGGGTTGCTGAAGACGACGATGGTGGTGGCCACCGGCGAGTTCGGGCGGACGCCGAAGATCAACCCCGCCGGCGGCCGGGACCACCACCCCGGCGTCTGGAGCATGCTCATCGGCGGCGGCCCGATCCTGGGTGGCAAAGTCATCGGCGAGTCCGACGAACTCGGCTACGCCCCGAAGACCCGGCCCGTCACCCCCGGCGAAGTCGCGGCGACCATCTACAAGGGCCTCGGGTTGGACCCGCACAAGGAACTGACCGGCCCCCAGAACCGGCCGATCCCGCTGACGGACTTCAACATCAAGCCGATCGCGGAACTGTTTTGAGGTGGGAGGCGCAAGTCGTGATTGTCCCGCGGAACAAAGCGAAGCAACCCGACCCGCTCATGTCGTTGCCCACCGAGGACGACTTGGAGCGAGACCCGGCTGCCGCGCTCGCGAGCCTGCCGACGGAAGATGACCTTCCCTATTCCGACGGGTGCCCGATGGACTCGCCCTGGCACCGTGCGGCGATGAATCAGTTGATCGACTCGATCGAACAGCACTGGTTCGGACGGAAAGACTTTTTCGTCGGCGGCGACATGTTCGTTTACTTCAGCCCCGAGCACGTCTTCAACAAGGATTTCCGCGGCCCGGATTTTTTCGTCGTGTTGAACACCAACCACGACAAACCTCGAAAGTCCTGGATTTCATGGCGGGAAAAAGGGAAGTTGCCCACAGTCATCGTGGAACTCGCGTCCGAATCGACCGTTCATGTCGACCGCGGCGAGAAAAAGCGACTGTACGCGGAGGAGTTTGGAGCTCGCGAGTACTTCATCTACGATCCCGCGACACACACAGTCGAAGGTTGGCGGCTGAACGACGTGGGGGTTTACGAGCCGTTGAACGTCGATCCGAGCGGCCGTATCGCCTCCCACTCCCTCGGCATGTGGATCGGACCGTGGAAAGGGACGTACCAAGCGAACCGCGATACTTGGCCACGATTTTTCACCCCGTCGGGTGATCTCGTCCTGACGTTCGCCG
>CAYUHJ010000028.1:14526-43430 GCA_964444365.1 uncultured Alcaligenaceae bacterium
TGGTAGAGGAACGGCTCGGCCGTCCACATCGCATCCTGACGTTCGCCGAAGCGGAAAAATTGCGATCTACGGCCGAGAAAAAGAAGGCCGACGCCGAGAAAAAGAAGGTTGACGCCGAGAAAAAGAAGGCCGACGCCGCGACGAAACGCGCCGACGCCGCCGAAGCCGAACTCGCCCGCGTTCGCGCCGAACTCGAAGCCCTGAAGCAATCCAAGCGCACCAAGTAACCCGCCGAGACCCGCGACATGTTCCGCTCCCTCGTGTTGCTACTCGCCGCGACCCCCGCGTTTGCCGGCGACCTGCGCGTGTTGCCGCCGGACGTCACCCTCACCGGGCCGAAGGCGTCCGCGAAGTTGCTCGTCGTCGACGAGGCGAACGGCCGGGCCACCGCCGACCTCGGCGACGCCGCCGCGTTCGCGTCCTCGGATGCGAACGTCGTGAAGGTGGACCCCGACGGCACCGTTCACCCCGTGGCCGACGGTGAGGCGACCGTCACCGCGAAGGTCGGCGACCGCGTGGCGGCCGCGAAGGTCCGCGTGGCGAAGGTGAAGGAACCGTTCGAGTGGACCTTCCGCAACCACGTCCAGCCGGTGATGACCCGCACCGGTTGCAACCAGGGGGCGTGTCACGGGGCGCTCGCGGGCAAGGGCGGGTTCAAGCTGTCGCTCCGCGGGTACGACTCGCCGAGCGACTTCTTCACGATCACCCGGCAGGCCCTCGCCCGCCGCGTCGACACGGCCGACCCGGACGACAGCCTGCTGCTCAAGAAGGGGGCGCGGGTCGTCCCCCACGGCGGCGGCACCCGGTTCGACGCGGACGGCGACTACTACCGCGTCGTGAAGGAATGGATCGCCGCCGGCGCGACCGGGCCGCGCGACACGGACCCGACGCTGGTCGGCATCGAACTCTTCCCGAGGGCCGCGCTGCTGAAGCCGAAGGACACGCTGCGGCTGAGCGTCCGCGCCACTTACAGCAACGGCACGCAGGAGGACGTGACGCGGTTCGCCAAGTTCGTGTCGAGCGAAGACCAAGTCGCGACGGTCGACGAGGACGGCAAGGTCACCGTCGCGGGGAACGGCGAAGCCGGCGTCTCCGCCAGTTTCGGCACCCGCGTGGCCGTGTCCACCGTCACGTCCCCGTTCGCGAACAAGCTGGACGCCTCGACGTTCGCGAACCTGCCCCGCGGGAACTTCGTCGACGATCACGTCGTGGCGAAGTTGAAGCTCTTGAACCTGCCGCCGTCGGCCCCGTGTACCGACGCCGAGTTCGTCCGCCGGGCGTACCTGGACACGTGCGGGATTCTCCCGCCCCCCGCGGAGGCGGCCGCGTTCGTCGCGGACACCGCGGCGGACAAGCGGGCGAAGCTCGTCGACAAGCTGCTGGACCGGGCCGAGTACGTCGACTACTGGTCGCACAAGTGGTCGGACCTGATGCTCGTTTCGAGCCGGAAACTGCCGCAACCGGCGATGTGGTCGTTCTACCGCAGCGTCCGGCGAAGCGTGGCGGATAACCGGCCGTGGGACCAGTTCGCCCGCGACATCCTGACCGCATCCGGCAGCACGCTCGCGAACGGCGGCGGGGCGTACTTCGTGCTCCACAAGGACGTGACCGACGCCGCCGAATCGACCGCCGTCACGTTCCTCGGCACGTCGATCAACTGTGCCCGGTGCCACAACCACCCGCTCGAAAAGTGGACCCAGGACCAGTACTGGGCGTTCGCGAACCTGTTCGCACGGGTCGGCCTGAAGGACGGCCCGCGGCCCGGCGAGGTGATCGTGCGGGCACTGCCCGAAGGGGACGCGCTGCACCTGCGCCGGGGGACCGCGATGCTCCCCGCCCCGCTGGACGGCAAGCCGACCGCACTCGACGCCCCCGGCGACCGGCGGGAGAAGCTCGTCGAATGGATGACCTCGCCGGAGAACCCGTTCTTCGCGAAGGCGGCCGTCAACCGCGTCTGGCGGAACTTCATGGGCCGCGGGTTGGTCGAGGCGGAAGACGACGTCCGCGAGACGAACCCGCCGACGAACAGGGAACTGATGGACGCCCTGACGAAGGACTTCGTCGCCCACAAGTTCGACATGAAGCACCTGTGCCGGACGATCCTCAACTCGGCGGCGTACCAGCGGTCGTCCAAACCGCTGCCGGGGAACGCCGCGGACGACCGGTTCTACTCGCGGTACCTGGTCCGGCGGTTGCCCGCGGAAGTCATCCTGGATGCGTACTCGGACGTGGCCGGCGTGCCGACGCCGTTCAACCAGGTGACGGTCGGCACCAGCGGCGGGACCGCGGCCAGCACCAGCTTCCCGGCCGGGACGCGGGCCTGCCAGCTGCCGGACTCGCAACTCGTCTCGCGGTTCCTCGACGCCTTCGGCCGCGCGGAGCGCGTGCAAACGTGTGCCTGCGAGAAGACGACCGACGGCAGCGTGACCCAGGCTCTCCACCTGAGCAACGGCCAGACGCTCAACGACAAGCTCCGCGATCCGAAGTCTCGGGTGGCGGTGTGGGCGGGAGACAAGCTGAGCGACGACGAGGCGGTCAGCCGATTGTTCCAGCTGGCCCTGTCCCGTTCGCCGACGGACGCGGAGCGGAAGCGGTTCGTGGCATCCCTCACGGACGCTGCGAAAGACGGCCCGCAGGCCCGCCGGGAAGCCCTGGAAGACGTCTTCTGGGCGGTGCTGACCGGCAAGGAGTTCCTGTTCAACCGCTGAGGTGCGCACTGCAGACCGGCAACGGCGCGATTCTCGCCATTCGCCATTCGTTCTTGGTCTTTAGCTAAAAGCTAACAGCTGAAGGCTAACAGCTAGTAAGTGAAAATTTGTTTTTACAACTCGGACCAACTCATGCTGCGCTCCTCTCTTTCCGTTCTGCTCTTCGCCTCGCAAGCGTTCGCCGCGCCGCCGGTGACGGCGATCGCCTACCGCGACGACGGCAAGCTCCTCGCCGCCGGGTCGCGCGGGGCGGTCCACCTCGTCGACCCCGACAGGGGCGAAGTCGTCGGGGAACTGCCGGGGCAGACGTCGCGCGTGACCGGGCTCGCCTTCTCGAAGGCGGGGCTGCTCGCGGTCGCCAGCGGGGACGCGGGGAAGTCCGGCATCGTGCGCGTCTACGACCTCGCGGCCGGGAAGCCGACGCCGACGAAGCCGCTGGCGGAGTTCACCGCCCACAAGGACGCCGTTTACGCGATCGCGTTCTCGCCCGACGGCGCGACTCTCGCCACGGCCGGGTACGACCGGCTCATCCACCTGTGGGACGTGCCGCCGAAGGCGACGCCTCGGCTGACGCTGAAGGACCACAGCGACACGGTCTACGCCCTGTCGTTTCACCCGGACGGAAAGCTGCTCGCGTCCGGGGCGGCCGACCGCGCGGTGAAGGTGTGGGACACGGCCAGCGGTAAGCGGCTCTACACCCTCAGCGACCCGACCGACTGGGTGTACGCGGTGGCGTGGGCACCGGACGGCAAGCACCTCGCGGCCGCGGGCATCGACAAGTCCGTCCGCGTCTGGGCGGCCGACGCCGACGGCGGGAAGCTCCTCTCGTCCGCGTTCGCGCACGAGGCCGCCGTGTTGAAACTGCTCTACCCGAAGGACGGCGGGACGCTCTACTCCGTCGGCGAGGACCGGGTCGTGAAGGCGTGGAACCCCGCGAAGCTCGTCGAAACCAAGGTGTTCGCCGCCCAGGCCGACTCGATCCTCACGGCCGCCCTGCGTCCGGACGGCGGCCAACTCGCGGTCGGACGGTTCGACGGCGTCTTGCACCTGCTGTCGCCCGACGGCAAGCTCGTCGCCGCGCCGCTGCCCGCGAAGCCGAAGCCCGTCGGGATGCAGCCCGACCCCGCGAAGGACCGCTTCCCGTTCGTGGCCGAAACCGGCTCGACCGACTCCGCGAAGGCCGCCCAGAAGATCACCCTCCCCGCAACCGTCGGCGGCAGCCTCGACCGGGCCGGCGACACCGACTTCTTCCGGTTCGAGGCGAAGGCCGGCGACCAGATCGGGGTGCAACTCGTCCCCGCGGCCGAGCGGAAGGACTTCGACCCCGTCGTGTTTCTGGCGGACGACACGGGCGACGTCCTGGCCGAAGGAAGCACCGCCGTCGGGTACGTGTGCCCGCAGTCCGGGACGTTCGCCGTCGGCGTCCGCGACCGCGAGTACCGCGGCGGGGCGAGCCTGTCGTACCGCCTGCACGTCGGCCCGGTGCCGGTCGTCACCCGCGTCTTCCCGCTCGGCGCGACGCGCGGCAGCACGACGGAGGTCCGCGTGACGGGCGTGAACCTCGGGGCGAAGGAACTCGTCGCGAAGGTCACGGTTCCCGATTCGGCGGCGGTCGGCAGCCGGGTTCCGGTGCCGGTCGAGTTCCCGCTCGCGGACCTCGCCGGGATGAAGCCGGAGGTCGTCGTGGGCGAGTTCCCCGCGGTGACGACGTGGAACGGCCAGGCCACGATCCCTGCCATCCCCGGCACCGCCGACGGCGTCCTCGACCGACCCGGTACAGTCCACGCGATCCGCTTTCCGGCGAAGAAGGGCCGGCGGCTGATCGTCGAGGTCCACGCCGCCCGGCTCGGGTCGCAGGTCGATTCCGCGCTCGAAATCGTCGACGCCGCCGGGAAGCCGGTGGAGCGGGCCACGCTCCGGACCGTGGCGAAGACGTACACCACCCTCCGCGACCACGGCTCGCTTTCGCCCGGCATCCGCATCGAGACGTGGAACGAACTCGCCGTCAACGACCTGCTCTACTGCGACGGCGACCTGATGCGGATCAAGGCGCTGCCGAAGAACCCGGACGACGACTGCCAGTTCTTCCAGGACGACGGGAAGCGGCTCGGGTTCCTCGACACGACGCCGAAGCAGCACGCGATGGGGGTGCCGTTCTACAAGGTCGAAGTCCACCCGCCGGGGGCGACGTTCCCGCCCAACGGGATGCCGGTGTTCCGCCCCGCGTTCCGCAACGACGACGGCGGGCCGGGGTACGGGAAGGACTCCCGGATCTTCTTCGACCCGCCCGCCGACGGCACCTACGCCGTTCGGGTGAGCGACGCGACCGGGGCCGGCGGGCCGGGGTACGGCTACCGCCTGACGGTGCGGGAACCCCGGCCGGACTTCGCGGTCCGGTTCTCCCCGGACGCGCCGAAAGTCTGGCGCGGCGGCGGCGTCCCGGTCACGGTGACGGCCACCCGCATCGACGGGTACGACGGCCCGATCGACCTGGCGTTCGCGGACCTGCCGAAGCCGCTGGTCGCGCCGGCCACCCAGATCGAACCGGGGCAGACGACGACCGCGGTGACGCTCTTCGCGACGGCCGCCGGGGAGAAACTCCCCGCGTTGAAGCTGGTGGGAACTGCGACGATCAACGGGAAGGCGGTGACCCGCGAAGCCGCCGGGGGGTCGCCGGCGGTCGTGGAACCGGGCGACCTGTCCACGTCGACCGACCGTTCCGAAGTGACGCTCAAGCCCGGCGGCGAGGCGCGGCTGGTCGTGAAGATCGAACGCCGCAACGGCCTCGCCGGGCGGGTGCCGCTGGACGTCCGCGGGCTGCCGCACGGCGTCCGGGTGCTGAACATCGGGCTGAACGGCATCCTCGTCAACCCGAACCAGACCGAGCGGGAGATCGTCCTGTACGCCGACCCGTGGGTCGCGCCGACGGACCACCCGATCGTGGTGCTGTCCCGGGTGGAAAAGAAGGGGACGGAGCACGCCGCGGCGTCCGTGCTCCTGAAGGTGCGGTAACCCGCCGCCCTCAGCCCGGCGTGGGCTGGTTCACCGGCGGCGGGTCGGCCGGCGGCTCCTTCGGAGCCAGGTGCAGCCCGGACGACCGCGGCCCGCCGGGGTGCATCACCTTGTCGATCGCCCCGACCGTCAGCCCGATGGGCTTCTCGATCGTGGTCTCGACCGTCTTCTCGATCGCGTGCCCGACCATTTCGCCGGGCTTCGAGATGATGTTCGGCAGCTGCTCCGGGTTGCCGCTGCTCATCTTGCGGCTGCCGAGGTACTTGTACAGCAGCGCCCCCGCCACGCCGGACAGGACCGCGACCATGACCAGCGGGCGGTATGCCTCGATCCGCTTGACGACTTCCAGCACCTGATCGGTGAGAAAGTACGCCAGCCAGAAGATGATGTTCACGCCGGGGATGGCGTACAGGCCGTCCGCGAGCAGGAACCGGCCGAGGGGAAAGCGCAGGACGCCGGCCATCATAAACACCGGCGTCCGGATGCCGGGCATCAACCGGGCCGCGAGGAGCACGGCGATGCCGCGGTCGTGGAAGTTTTTCGTGATCTCTTCCCGCTTCTCCGGCTTGATGACGTACCGCTTGATCCAGCCGTACTCGATGAGCCGCGGCCCCCACAGCCGGCCGATGCCGTACAGGAACCCGTCGCCGATCACGATGGACGCGATGACGAGCGGGAGCATGATCCACCACCGCAGCGACGTGTCCTCGTGCCCGACCAGGATGCCGGCCATCACGACGGGGATTTCTTCCGGGATGGGCAGCCCGAGCCCGCTGCCGATGATCGTCAGCGAGATGCCGAGGTAGCCGTAACTGGCGGCGAATTCTTCCATGTCGGGCTCTCGGTGAAGCGGGGCGTTCGTCCCTGAACCGCCGGACGCGGGCAAGGTACAGTAAACCTACCGGCCCGACCCAGGGCAACCCGCGCGCCCGACTTTCGGCCGCGCCCCTGGGGTCGGCCCCCGTCGCCGGTTCCCCCGCTCGGGGGGTGCCTCCGGAGGTTGGCACTTCGGCGAGCCGCCCACGGGCGTGGGCGGCTCGACAGAATCTAGAAGGACACCCCCCGCTCTCCAGGGCGACGCCGTGCGAGAAAGTAGGTCACTCGCTCCGCGAGTGACTGCGCGTCATCCCTGGAAAACGAGTGTTGCGTTCTCGGGACAGGAGCCCGCAACTCGCGGAGCGAGTTGCCGACCTTGACGCACTGCGTCGCCCCCGCTCTCGGGTCGGCTTGACACCGCCTTCGGTCCGGGTATCACCCCGCCCGGCCGACGCCGCCGCTTGCGGGGCAGTCGGTCAGGGGGACGGACACGGAGGGGGCGTGGCGGGTCGAGCCGCGAGATACTGGGTCGGGGTGGCGTGCGCCGTGGGGGTCGGGTTGTCCGCCTTCGCCGCGGACCCGGTCCCGACGGGAACGCTGCCCGCCGGGGAACCGGCGCTGCCGGCGAACGCGCCGCCGCTCCCGAAGGCGACGCCGATCCCGGCCCCCCAGGCGGACCCGCCGTACACGGTGCTCCAGCCGCCCCGGTCCGCCGACCTGCCGGGGACCGCCCCGTTCGCGCCGACCGCCCCGTTCACGCCGGAAGTCGTGCTCCCGAACGGCGCGCGGGTTCCGCTGCCGGCCTCGGCGAAGCAGATCATCCGGTTCAGCCCGCGGTACGATGTGCCCTTAAACCTCGTTCGTGAACCGGTGGAAGGCGGCCATCGCTCACTCTGGATGGGTGGTGTCATCGTCAACGTGGTCATGCTCAAGCCGGACGGCAAGCAGCAGGAAATCGAGTTCGCCTCGGACAACGTCGTCGCCTGGGAGAAGGGGAACGTTACAGCCGACCCTGGGAAGCCGGTCGTGACGCAGCCGGGCGGGAAGAACAGCATCGAACTGTACCTGTCCGGGAACGTCGTCATCCGCACGATGGCCGGGGCCGGCGTGGTCGGGGCGACGGACCAGGTGCTGCGGGCGGACCAGATCTACTACGACGTGAACCGCAACCGCGCGATCGCCCTCGGGGCCGACCTCGAAATCTCCGGCGGGCGGCTCCCGGACTCGGTCCACGTCCGCGGCCAGGAAGTGTGGCGGCTCGGCCAGAACGAGTGGCGGGCGTTCGACTCGGGCACGTCCGCCAGCAAGCGGCCGAGCGACCCGGGGCTGACCCTCGGGGCGCGGGAAACGCAACTGATTCAAGAGCAGAAGGTCCGCCGGAACATTTTTGGCATCCCGTACAAGAACCTCCGCACCGGCGAGACGGAGTTCGGCTACGAGCGGACGCTGACCTCCCGCGGGACGACGATCAACGTGTTCGACACGCCGGTGTTCTGGTACCCGAAACTGGTCACCGACCTGGAGGAACCCCTCGGCCCGCTCACCGGGATCGGGGCCGGGAACGACCGCATTTTCGGGTTCCAGGTGTACACGACCTGGGACGTGTACAAGCTGATCGGGCTGCGGGCCGCGCCGGGGCACAGCTGGCACCTGGACGTCGACTACCTCAGCGACCGCGGCCCGGCCGGCGGCACCCGGTACGACTACCGCGACCCGGACTTCTTCGGGTTCGGCGGCGCGAACACCGGGTTCCTCCGCGGGTACGTCATCTCCGACGGCGGCCAGGACGTCCTCGGCCCGTTCCGCGGCACGGAACCCCCGAAGCCCTACGTCCGCGGCCGGGCGCAGTGGCAGCACAACCAGGACATCTACGAGGACCGCGACACCTACGTCCGGGCGATGGCCCAGGTCGAGTATCTGTCGGACAAGAACTTCCTGGAGCAATATTACAAGCAGGAGTTCGACTTCAACCCGAACCAGGAAACCTTCAGCTACGTGTACGGCGCGTCCGGGAACGCCTGGGGGTCGCTGCTGACGCAGGCGAAACTGCACCGCGACTGGGTCACCGAAACCGAGTGGCTGCCCCGCGTCGACGGGGCGCTCGTCGGGCAGTCGTTCTTCGACCTGTTCACCTACTCGGCCCGGGCCAGCGCGGGGTACGCGCAGCTGAAGCCGACCACGGAACCGCCGCCGCCGGTGCTGCCGACGGACGTGCGGGTCGACACCGGGCGGTTCGACCTCCGCCAGCGGGTGGACGCCCCGTTCGACCTCGGGCCGTTCCGGTTCGACCCCTACGGCGTGGTCGACCTGACGCAGTACACGGAAGACGTCTCCGGGAACAGCCGCGGCCGGTTCTACGGCGGCGGCGGGGCGAAGGTCAGCCTGCCGCTGTCCCGGCTGTACCCCGGCGCGGCGAGCGAACTGTTCAACGTCCGCGGGCTGTACCACAAGATCAACATCGGGGCGAACTACTACAACTCGCACTCGGACACGCCGTACACGGACCTGCCGCAACTGGACCGGGTGTTCGACGACGCGGTCGACCAGTCGTACCGCAGCAACCGGCCGCAGCAGCCGAACATGGTCCCCGGCCCGGCGGGCATCGCCCTGGGCACCTCCCCGATCTTCGACCCGCAGCAGTACGCCATTCGCCGGCTCGTCGAGAACCGCGTGGACACCCTGGACTCCATGCAGGTGCTGCAACTCGACGTCCGGCAGCGGCTGCAGACCAAGCGCGGGTTCATCGGCGCGGAACACACCGTGGACTGGATGACCCTCGACGTGAGCGGGTCCATCTTCCCGGACCGCGGCGACAACTACGGCGAGGCGTGGGCGTTCCTGGAGTACAACTACGTCTGGAACGTCGGCGACCGCGTCAGCCTGCTGTCCGCCGGGTGGTTCGACCCGTTCGAGTACGGGGCGCGGTACTTCAACATCGGGGCGAACCTGAACCGCCCGGACGGGACGAACTTCTACCTGTCGTACCGCCACACGGACCCCGTCAACAGCCGGGCCGTGACCGCGGGGATGAACTACCAGCTCAGTACGAAGTACGCCGTGAACCTGGGCACGTCCTACGACTTCGGGTTCAACCAGGCGCTGTCGAACAACGTGAGCTTCACCCGCACCGGGGCCGACGCGACGCTGCTGTTCGGCGTGACGTACAACGCCCTGGTGAACAACTTCGGCGTCCAGTTCGCGATCATCCCGAACGTGGCCGCGTTCGCGACGGGCGGCCGCATCGCCGGGCTGTCGTCCGCGGGCGGCGGGCTCGGCGGCGGGATGGGGGGCGGGCGTTGAAAACCGGCGTCTCCTTCGGAAGTCATCTGATGGCCGGCTGGCACCCCGCCGACGACCTGCCCGACCCCCCGAAGCCCCGGCGGACGTGGCGGCACAAGTTCGGCGACGCCTTCCGCGGCGTCAAGCTCGGCGTCCGCGGGCAGTCCAGCTTCTACGTCCACTTCTTCTTCGCCGCCCTCGCGGTGCTGGCCGGCTTCCTGCTGGAGTGCGGCTGGGCCGAGTGGTGCCTCGTCGCCCTGGCGGTCGGCCTCGTGCTGACGGCGGAACTGTTCAACAGCGCCCTCGAAACCCTGTTCCACGGCCTCGATTCCGACACCAAGAACCGCCTCGTCGGGGTCCTCGACATCGCGGCCGGCGCGGTCCTGGTGGCGAGTTCCACCGCCGTCGTGGTCGGGGGGATCGTCTTCAGCCGGAAGCTCCTCCTGTTCGCCGGCTGGCTCTGAGCCGCTTCCGCGGTTGGTCTGCGGCGTCCCACTTCCTAAAATGACGTTTCGCGCGAAGGACCGGCCGGAACCGGGTCGATGAAGAGGGGGTACGCATGCGGCGAGACCTGACGGGCCGGGTCGTGCTGGTCACGGGGGCGAGCCGCGGGATCGGCAAGCGGGTGGCGCTGCGGCTCGGGAAGATCGGCGCAAAGGTCGCCGCTACCGCCCGTTCCGTCGACGAACTCGACAAGTTGGCCGGAGAAATCCGGGCCGGTGGCGGGACGGTCGAAACGTTTCCGTGCGACCTGACCGACCCGGCAGCTCGGGAAAAGCTCATTGCCGACGTGGTGGCGCGTTTCGGCAAACTCGAGATTCTGGTCAACGCGGCGGGGGTGGCGAGTTTTGGGGAGTTCTCGACCTCGACGCCCGAGATCCTGCGGACGGTGACGGAGATCAACTTCTTCGCCCCCGCGGAACTCATCCGCCTCGCGGTGCCGCACCTGACGGCGGCCGGCGTGAACGGCTTCCGCCCGGCGATCCTGAACGTGGCGAGCATCTGCGGCCGGTGGGGCATCCCGAGCCTGCCCGAACACTGCGGCAGCAAACACGCCCTGGTCGGCCTGACGGAAGCCTTGCGAGCGGAGTTCGTGCGGTTCGGCATCGACGTGCTACTGATCCTCCCCGGCGTGGTCCGCAGCGATGACTTGAACCGGCATCTGTTGCGGAACGAGGGGAAGATTTACCTGAACTTCGACGGTGCCCAGCGACCCGAGGAGGTGGCCGCCAGCGTCGTGCGAAGCCTGCAACGCAACCGCGCGGAAGCGGCCGTCGGCTTCGCGAGTTGGTGGGTGTGGTTCGGCAAACGAACGTGGCCCCGCGGCGTGCGATACGTGATGCGACGAAAGGTGGAGAAGTTCGCGGCACGACACGGTTAGCCGCGAGGCGCAGCCGAGCGAGGACAGTAACCGCGGGAGGCGGCCGGTGGAAATCGAACACGACGAGATCGAAGGAACGACGGTGTGGGTCGGGTTCGACGATGACCTCGCCGAAGTACCGGAAACGCACCGGCACCTTCTTACCCCCGAGGTGCGGGCGGTGTTTACTGACGTGGCGACGTTCTTGGAGAACATCCGGGATCGCTCACCCGTTCCCAACATGCGGAAGTGGTTCGACCGCTTGATTGAGGACGGCGTCGGGTCGTTAGTTCTCGAAGTCGGCGACCCGGCTGACATCATGAAACGAGCCGGCTTCATGTTGTCAGCGGACGGCATGCGTGGGGCCATCGTCGGACCGCCTCGCCCTTTCGCGGAAGGGTTGTACCCCCGCGAATTAGCCGAGTTTTACCGGCTCGTGGGCTTCGTGGATTGGGCTAGACTGATGTATGCCGGCAAGATCGAGTGCCCTTGCCGGAAAGACAGCGAACCGTCCACGCTGGGGTACTTCAGCTATGCGGGCTATCACGGGCTTCCGGTCGAGCCGAAAAAGGCTCTCCTGATCGGCGGAAACTTGTGCGGTGATCAGATGTGGTGCAGTCGCGACGGGCGTCATGGCGGGTGGTGGTGCCACGAGTCCGGCCACGTGCGTGTGATCGGGACGGCCGGTGAATTGCTCGATTGGGTGTTCGGCGAACTGCTGGCCGACCG
Source organism: uncultured Alcaligenaceae bacterium (assembly GCA_964444365.1). GTDB lineage: Bacteria > Planctomycetota > Planctomycetia > Gemmatales > Gemmataceae > CAYUHJ01. The sequence continues at coordinate 26,431 of CAYUHJ010000028.1, forward strand.
AACCCCGGAGTACGACCACGGGTGGGCAGCCTGATCGTCGAATGACCACGGACCAATGACCAAGGACGCCCCCGCATGTGCGGCATCGCCGGGATGATTGACCTGTCCGCCGACCGTCGGCCCGCGCCGGACGGGGTGGTCGCGCGCATGGCGGCCGCCATCCTGCACCGCGGGCCGGACGAGGACGGGTTCCTTCAACGGCCCGGGTTCCACCTCGCGAACCGCCGGCTCTCCATCGTTGGCCTCGCCGACGGCCGGCAGCCGATCGCGAACGGCGACCAGACCGCGTGGGTCGTCTTCAACGGCGAGTTCTTCGACTACGTGGAAGTCCGCGACGCCCTCAAGGCGAAGGGGCACGTCTTCCGCACCAGCACGGACACCGAACTGATCCCGCACCTGTGGGACGAGTACCGCGAACGGATGTTCGACCACCTCCGCGGGCAGTTCGCGTTCTGCCTGTGGGATTCGCGGTCGGACGAGTTCATCCTGGCCCGCGACCGCAACGGCATCTGCCCGCTGTACTACGCCACGGTCAAGCACGACGGGACGGACTGGCTGCTGTTCGGCTCGGAAATCAAGGCGATTCTGGCGTCCGGACTGTTGCCCGCGAAGGCGGACCCGGTCGGGATCAACCACATCTTCACGTTCTTCGGCCAGCCCGGCCCGCCGACGGTGTTCGCGGGAATCTCGAGCATCATGCCGGGGCACTACCTGAGGTTCAAGCCGGGCAGCGGCTCGCCATCAACGCTGTTGAAGCAGCAAAAATACTGGGAAATCACGTACCCCGACGCGGGCCACGAGGACTACGGCGGCGACGAAAAGAAGGTCGTCGACGGGTACGAGGCGGTGCTCTACGCCGCGGTGCAACGCCGGTTGCGGGCGGACGTGCCGGTCGTGTCCTACCTCTCCGGCGGGGTCGATTCGTCGCTCGTCGTCGCGATGGCGAACAAGTCCATCGGCCGGGCGATTCCGACGTTCACGATCTCCGTGAAGTCCGAGGGGTTGAACGAAGAATCCGAAGCGCTCGGCGTCGCGAAGTACCTCGGATGCGAACCGGTCGTTGTGGACTGCACCCCGGCGGACCTGCGAGCCGGCTACCCGGAACTGATCGCCGCCGCCGAGTTCCCGGTGATGGACACGTCGTGCCTCGCGCTCATGAACCTTGCGAAGGCGGTCCACGCCCGCGGGTTCAAGGTCGCCCTCACCGGCGAAGGTCCGGACGAGTGGCTCGGCGGCTACCCGTGGTTCAAGATCCACCGGGCGCTCTCGACCCTCGGCGTGGGCGTCGGCTACGCCTTCCGGCGGGCGGTGCTCCGCGCCACCGGGCAGCCGCGGTTCGACTCGGCGACGGTGAAGAAGGTCCAGCAGCTCGTCGGCGGACACAACGGCTGGCTCGACCTCTACGGGGTCATTTCCCTGAGCAAACTCCGGTTCTTTTCGGCGAAGATGAAGGACGAGGTGCTGCCGCACTCCGCCTACGACGACCTGCACCTGACCCCGAGCCTGCACGGCTGGCACCCGTTCCACCGGCAGATGTACCTCGGGGCACGGGTGATGCTCGCCGGGCACCAACTGACGTGCAAGGGGGACCGCATCGCGATGCACTCGTCCGTCGAGACGCGATACGCCTTCCTCGACGAAGCCGTGCTCGATTACACTGCGAAGTTGCACCCGCGGTGGAAGATGCGGAGCCTGTTCCAGGACAAGTTCATCGAGCGGAAGGTGGCGGAACGCTGGCTGCCGAAGGAAGTCGCGTGGCGGCGGAAGAAGATGTTCCGCGCCCCGATGGACTCCTTCCACGTCGGCCACGGCGAAACGGACGGGGGCTGGATCGAACAGGTACTCTCCCGCGAGTCGATCGCGAAGGCGGGCTACTTCGACTACGACGCGGTGGCCGCGGCCCGTCAAAAAGTGCCGACGATGCGCCGCGGGATCGCCCGGACGGGGCTGGAGATGGGGCTGTCCGCCGTGACCGCGACCCAGTTGTGGCACCACCTGTATATTTCTGGTGGGCTGTGCGAGTTGCCCACCATTCGCGAAAGGAGCAACCGATGACCGTCAAAGAACTGCTCGGGATCCGAGACGAACGACCGTTTGTTCCAGTTCGACTCGTGGTGAGCGACGGCCGAGCGTATGACCTCAAGCACCCGGAATTGCTCACGGTTGGCAAAACCGCGAGCATGATCGGTGTCGCCGACAAGGACGAAGATTTCGTCCTCGCAGATCACTTTGTGCGGATCGTGAACGACCACATCACGACCGCGATCCCGCTCACCGTCGCCGATCAGGTCGGGTGATTTCGCAATGTCGTATGCCCTCCAGACCCTCTGGCACGAACGCTCCCGCTACGCGGCCGGGGTCGGGGCGGTCGCGTTCTCGGCGGTGTTGATGGCGCTGCAAGTCGGCCTGCTCCTCGGGCTGTTCGAGATCACCAGCATCCCCGTCGACCGGACGACGGCCGACATCTGGGTCGGCTCCCGCGACGTGCTCAGTGTCGACCTCGGCCGGCCGATCCCCATCAGCCACATCGCCCGGCTGGACAAGCCCGGCGTGCAGATGCCGGAACTGCTGTACCTGTCGTTCGCCAACTGGACGAAGCAGGCCGGCGGCACCGACCTGTGCATGATCGTCGGCAGCGGCATGGGGGCGGACAACGCCGGCACCGCGGACGTCCTCACGCCGGAGCTCAAAGCCGCCCTCACGGAGCCGATGACCGTCGTCGTCGACCAGTCCGACCTGCCCCGGCTCGGGATGCAGCAGATCGGCGACAAGGGGAAGATCAACGGCAAGGAAGTCCGCGTCGTCGGCACCGTGTCCGGGCTGAAGTCGCTCGCCGCCCCGTGGGTGTTTTGTTCGCAGACGACCGCCCGCGACGTGCTCAGCATCACGACCCCGCCGCACCACACGACGTACCTGCTGGCGCGGTGCGAGTCGAAGCAGCGCGCCCTCGACGTGGTCCGGGAGTTGCGGAAGGACTACCCCGAGATGTCCGCGTACACGGCGGACGACTTCTCCACGAAGTCCCGCGTGTACTGGCTGACCCGCACGAAGGCCGGCGTCGCGATCGGGTACGCCGCGCTGCTCGGGCTGCTGGTCGGGGCGGTCATCACCGCCCAGACGCTGTACTCCGCGACGATGGCGTCCGCGAAGGAGTTCGCGACGCTGCTCGCCCTGGGGATTCCGCGAAAGCGCATCTACCGGATGGTGCTGAGCCAGTCGTTCTGGGTCGGCGTGATCGGCGTGCTGGTGGCGTACCCGGTGATTCAGCTTCTCGCCGTTGGTGCGGAACAGGCGGGCACTCGGGTCGTGTTGCGGTGGGAAGTGCTGTCCGGGGCGGCGGTCATCACGATGGGCACCGCGATCCTGGCCGGCGTCTTCGCCCTGCGGTCGGTGCGAAGGATCGAGCCGATGAGTTTGCTGAGGTAAGTAGGCGACTCGCTCCGCGAGTCGCGGCAGCATCCCTGATGCAGCCGTGAGTTTGGGCGGAAGGCTTTGGCGGGATGGGGCGGGTCACTCGCGGAGCGAGTGACCTACTGACAAGGAATCGGAATGACCGCGACCGGCGACAACCCGAGCCTGCGTGCCGTCAACCTCGTGCGGACGTTCGGGGACGGTGCGCAACAGCGGGTCGCGCTGCGGAACGTGTCCTTCGACCTGTTCCCCGGCCAGTTCGCCCTGCTGATGGGGCCGTCCGGCAGCGGGAAGTCGACCCTCCTCGCGATCCTCTCCGGGCTGTTGAAGCCGGACTCCGGGCAGGTGCTGGCGAAGAATTCCGCCGGCGGCATGACCGACCTCTGGTCGCTCGCGGACCCCGCGCGGGAGCACTACCGCCTCGGGCACACCGGGTTCGTGTTCCAGGGCTACAACCTGTTCCCGGCATTGACCGCGACGCAGCAACTGGAGATCGTGTTGAAGTGGGGCCAGGACTTCGGCGGCGGCGAGGCCCGGAAGAAGTCGGTCGCGATGCTCGACAAGCTCGGGCTCGGGCCGCAGGCGCACAAGAAGCCGGCCCAGCTGTCCGGGGGCGAGAAGCAGCGGGTCGCGATCGGCCGGGCGCTCGTCAAAGACCCGCTGCTCATCTTCGCGGACGAGCCGACCTCGGCGCTCGACTGGGAGAACGGGCAGCACGTCATCCAGTTGCTGCGCGACGCGGCCCACGACCGCGGGGCGACGATCTTCGTCGTGTCCCACGACCACCGGATTCTTCCGTATGTTGACGTGGCGTACCACCTGGAAGACGGCCGGCTCGAACTGATGGATCGCCCCGCCCACGCGGGAGTCACGGGAGGTGCCGGATGAACACGAAACCCTTGCGGTCCTTCCCCTGGCTGCTCGGCCTGGCGGTCGCGGTCGCCAGTTTACTCGGCGCGAACCGCCTGCTGCACCCGACGGACGCGAAGTCCCCGGCCGGCGGCGACGGCGGTCCCGCGAAGCACGCCCCGACGGCCGGCTCCCCCGCTATGCCGGGCGGCACCGTGGTCCTCGGCACCGTCGACTCCGACCCGCCGCCGGTCCAGGTCGGCCCGCCGAACGTCGCGGCCCTGGTCACCGTCGAGAAGGTCCACGTCGCCGACGGCCAGGACGTGAAGGTCGGCGACCCGCTCGTCCAGTTCGACGACCGGGCGGCCCGCGCGAAGCTCGCCCAGGCCCAGGCGGAGCTGTCCGCCGCACAGGACGACCGCGAACGCGCCGAGGTCCAGCGGAGGGTGCAGGCGCTGAACGTCGAGCGCCAGAAGGCCGCGATCAAGGCGGCGGAAGCGGACCACCAGACCGCCTCCGACATTCTCAACGTCGGCCGCCGGCAGTTCGAGGACGCGCTCGCCCTCGAGAAGAACTTCTCCACCACGCTCCCCCTCACGGAGGCCGAAAAGCAGCGCCGGCGGGACGACAACCTCGAACTGCGCAAAGGTCTCGCGTCCGTCGCCACGCTCGCGGCCAAGGTCGAGGACGAGAAGCGGAAGCTGGCCGTGCTCGAACTCAACCCGGTCGAGGTCGACTACCGCCTCGCCCAGCGGAAGGTGGAACGCCTGCAGGCGACCGTCGACGAGGCCCAGGCCGCCGTCGACGGGTTGCTCGTGAAGGCCAAGATCGCCGGCGTCGTCGAGCAGGTGGCGGCCGCCCCCGGCGTCACGTTCGGCCCGTCGGCGCGGACCCCGCTGCTGTGGCTCGTCCCCGCCGGCCCGCGGGTCGTCCGGGCCGAAGTGGAAGCCGAGTTCGCGTACAAAATCTCGGACAAGCTCGGCAAGCCGGTCGTGGTGTACGACCACAACAACTTCGCCCTGACGTACCCCGGCACCGTCAAGCGGATCGGCACGACGTACCTGTCGAAGCGGTCCGCCACGGACGCCCTGACGGTCAACCCGTCGAAGGTGCTGGAGTGCCTGATCGAGGTGACCGACGCCGCCCCCGCCGGCAAGCCGCCGCTGCGGGTGGGTCAACCGGTACGGGTGAGCTTCCCGTAAGGGTGCTACAATACGAACATGGCCATCGCGACGTTCGACACCCTCAAGTTCGCGAACACCCTGAAAGCCGCCGGCGTCCCCGACAAGCAAGCCGAGGCGGAAGCCGCAGCGTTTGCAGAAGTGATTCAGGTTAACTTCAAGGAACTCGCGACCAGAGAGGATTTGGCCCGCCTCGGCTCCGACCTCCGACATGAAATGAAGGAGATGGAGTACCGACTGAACGCGAAGATTGACGGGGTGGCGGCGAAACTCGACGCGAAGATCGACGGGGTGGCGGCGAAACTCGACGCGAAGATCGACGGGGTGGCGGCGAAACTCGACGCGAAGATCGACGGGGTGGCGGCCAAACTCGACGCGAAGATCGACGGGGTGGCGGCCAAACTCGACGCGAAGATCAGCGCCCTCGACGCCAAGCTCGAGAAGTCGCTGTCCGGAATCGACGGTCAGTTCAAACTCCTCCGCTGGATGATCGGGATCACCTGGACAACCAGTGTTGTCACGATCGGCATCCTTCTCCGCTACCTCGTGTTTCGCGGCATCCCCTGATGCCCGTCGCCCACTCCTTCGCCCACTGCCGGCACGTCACCCGCTCCGCGAAGAGTTCGTTCCCGCTCGCGTTCCGGTTCTTGCCACCAGGGAAGCGGCAGGCGATGGACGCGCTGTACGCCTACTTCCGCCTGACGGACGACCTCGCGGACGGGCCGCACGCTTCCCGCGAAGCACTCGCCGAGTGGCGAGCCCGCACCCGTGCCGCGCTCGCCGGTGAATTCACGCACCCGATTCACCCGGCGTTGCACCACACGGCCAGAGCCTTTGCCATCCCCGGCGACGAACTCGAAGCCGTTATCGAGGGCGCGGAGGCGGATCTGGACCCGGTGCGGATCGCGACCTTTTCGCCGGACCTGGAAACGTACTGCTACCGCGTCGCCGGGGTCGTCGGCCGGGCGTGCGTGCGGGTGTGGGGGTTCCGCGGGCCGGCCCTGGAACTCGCCGTCGATTCGGGCCTGGCGTTTCAACTCACGAACGTCCTGCGCGACCTCGGTGAAGACCTGGCCCGCGGCCGGGTCTACCTGCCGGCGGACGAACTCGCCCGGTTCGGCACGCCGCCCGAAACCTGGCGCGAACAGTCCCCGGCGTTCCGCGACATGATGGCGTTCCAGGTGGCCCGTGCCCGCGACTGCTACCGCCGGGCCGAGCCGCTCGCGGACCTGCTCGCGCCCGACGGCCGGGCCGTCTTCGGCGTGATGACCGGCGTCTACCGGCGGTTACTGGACGAGATCGAACGCCGGCAGTTCGACGTGTTCACCGAACGCATCCGCCTCGGACGCGCGACGAAAGCCCGCGTCTTCCTCGGCGGCTGGCCCGTGAAGTGGGGGTGGGTTTGAACGCATTATTCGACAGGATGACAGGATTGACCCGGATCAGAAAATGCAAGGTATCCGATGCGTTGACTCGTCCGGTTTCATCCTGTGATCCTGTCAAAAATTCTCCGCTCGCTCAGTCTGTCACCGTCATCGGTGGCGGGTTGGCCGGGATCGCGGCCACCGTTTCGCTCGCGCAACGGGGCTTCCGGGTGACGCTGCTCGAATCCCGGACCCGGCTCGGCGGGCGGGCGTCGTCGTTCTCCGATCCCGCGTCCGGGCAACTCGTCGACGCGTGTCAGCACGTCACGATGGGCTGCTGCACGAGCTTCGCCAAGCTGTGCGAGACCGTCGGTATCGGGCACCTGCTCGCACCGCAACGGGCCCTCTACTTCCTGACGCCGGACCGCCGGGTGAGCCGGTTCGCCGCCGACCCGTGGCCCGCGCCGTTCCACCTCGGCCGGGCGCTGGCGTCGGCCCATTACCTGACGGCAGTCGAGAAGTTGCGGGTCGGGTACGGCCTGCTCGCACTCGTGCGGGAGCGCCCGGACGCCGACCCGCCGCTCGGCGACTGGCTGCGGGCGCACCGGCAGACGCCGCGGACGATCGCCCGGTTCTGGGCCGTCGTGCTGACGAGCGCGCTGAACGAAACGGTCGACCGCGTCGGGCTGAAGTACGCGCGAAAGGTGTTCGCCGACGGGTTCCTCGGGGACCGCGACGGGTGGCGGGTGTCGGTCCCGCGGGTGCCGCTCGGCCGGCTGTACGGGGCGGAACTCCGCGGGTGGCTGGCCCGGCACGGGGTGGAGGTCCGGGAGAACGCGGGAGTGAGGCGGGTGGAGTGCAACCCCTCCCCCCTGCCCCCTCCCCGAAGCGGAGAGGGGGAGACAGAGTGGTTTTGCTCCCCTCTCCGCTTCGGGGAGGGGCCGGGGGAGGGGTGGTCTTTGCACCCGCTTCATACCGCCCCCCCGCCCCATCCCCGATGCGGAGACGGGGAGCAAATCCAAGTCTGCCTCCGCGATGGGTCGACCGTCGCTGCCGACTACTGTGTCCTCGCCGTGCCGTTCGACCGCGTCGCGGACCTGCTCCCGCCCGAACTCGCGGCCGACCCTTACTTCGCCGGCGCGGCGAAGCTCGAACCGTCGCCGATCACGAGCGTTCACCTCTGGTACGACCGGCCGTTGACGCGGTTGCCGCACGTGGTGCTGGTCGATTGTCTCGGCCACTGGCTGTTCAACCGCGGCGAGGTCGCCCCCGGCGAGTACTACGTTCAGGTCGTCGTCAGTGCCTCGCGGCAGCTCCGCCCGCTGGGGCGGGACGAGGTGCAACGCCGGGTCGTCGAGGAACTCGGCCGACTGTTCCCGGTGAACGCCACGCTCTTGCGGGCGAAAGTCGTGACCGACCCGGTGGCCACGTTCAGCGTCGTGCCGGGCGTCGACGCGCTGCGGCCGCCCCAAGTGTCACCGGTTCGTAACATGGCGGTCGCCGGCGACTGGACGGACACCGGCTGGCCGGCCACGATGGAAGGAGCGGTTCGCAGCGGATTTCTCGCCGCCGAGGCGATATTCGTTGTTTCCCGGAGACGGGAACCCGCGTAAAATGATCGAACTGCTCCGGGCCGCCTTCTCCTCTCCCCCCCGAACAGGTCGGATTCCCGTTGCGAAGGGGCGTCCGGCGCGGCATCTTCTGAGTGAACCCTCTCCACCCGGTTTGTCGCGGAGCCCTTGATGACCCGGTCGGCGTTTACCTTCGGCGTGCTGGTCGTGTCGGCGGTCGCCTGCGCAGCGGACCCCGACCCGAAGTCGCTCGCCGTCTCGGCCGAGGACGCCGCCCTGGCGCGGGACCTCGTCAAGAAGCTCGCCAGCGACGTGTACGCCGACCGCGAGGACGCCACCCGCAAGCTGCGGGGGCTGGGCCGCAAGGCCCTCGAAGCCCTGGAAGCCGGGGCGGACGACCCGGACCCCGAAGTCCGGCTGCGGTGCGAACTCTTGTTGCCGGCGGCCGAGGCCGACGACGTCGTCGCCCGGCTCGCGACCTTCCTGGCGGACAAGGACGCGAAGTTCGACCACGACCTGCCGGGCTGGAAGGAGTTCCGGACGATCACCGGCAAGGCCGCGGCCGCGCGGGAACTGTTCGCCGACATCCTGAAACAGCCCGAGAACCGCGACCTGATCGCCGGCATGGCCCAGGACCCCGCGGAACTCGCCCGCCGGTTCGACGCCCGGAAGCAAGACCTGTACGCGAAGATGTACCCCCGCACCCCGGTCGCCGACGGGAAGGTCGGGCGGTACGAGCCGACCCTCCGCGACGCCACCCTGTTCGTGTTCCTCGAAACCGTGACGGGCGACAAGGGCGGGACCGGCCGGCTCGGCCCCGTGTCCGCCTACTACATGTTGACCCGGCCGGCGATCCGCGCCGCGGTCGACAGCGACAAGCACTCCGAGACGATTCGCAAACTCGCCGGGGCCTGGGCCGAGAGCCGGACCACCCCGCTCGGCCTCTCCCAGGCAATGTCCGTCCTCAGTTCATTCAAGCTCAAGGACGCGCTGGGGATGGCCGGCAAGGTCATCAAGAGCGAAGGGGTGACGGTGTACCAGAAGGCGTCCGCCGCCACCGTGGTCGCGAAGGTGGGATCCCCCGAGCACCTGCCGCTGCTCAAGCCGCTGTTCGAGAACGACGCCGTCTTGCGGGTCAAGGTCGGGGCAGCGAACGAAATCCGCGTTCAGGACTGTGCCCTCGCGATGGCCGTCCTGTTGACCGGCCAGCAGCCGCCCGACTACGGCTTCAAGACGCAGAACGTCGGGATCGGACCCGAGGCGAGATACACCTACTACAGCTACTGGTTCGAGTCCGCCGAGGCCCGCAAGGCCGCGTTCGCGAAGTTCGCCGAGTGGGAAGACAAGAACAGCCCCGCCGACAAGAAGTGAGTTCGCCCGCCGGAGTGTTTCCATGACCCGCGTCCTGGCCGCAATCGTCCTGCTCGTCGTCGCGTCGGCGTCCCCGGCCGCGTCGCCGGACCCGAAGTCCCTCGACATTTCCCCCGCCCAGGTGACGCTGGCGCGGGAGCTCGTTCGGCAACTCGGGTCGGACGTCTTCCGCGAGCGGGACGCCGCCTCCCGGAAGCTCGCCGAGATGGGCCGGGAGGCCCTGCCGGCCCTGCTCGAAGGGTCCCGGGACTCGGTCGACGCCGAGGTCCGGATGCGGTGCGAAGTCCTCCTGCCGCGGGCCGAGTCCGAGGACATGAAGGCGAAGGTCGACGTGTTCCTGGCGGACACCGACGGCAAGTACACCCACGACCTGCCCGGCTGGGACAAGTTCAAGGACATCTGCGGGACCGACAAGGCCGCCCGGGAGCTGTTCGCGGACATCATCAAACTCCGCGACAACCACGAACTGCTGATCGCCACCCGGCTGCCGGCGGACGACATGAAGCGGGTGGTCGACGCCCGCAAGCGGCAGATCCAGTTCCGGATGCAGCCGGTCGTCCACACGCCGAACTTCCGCCCGCGGATGCCGTCGATCTCCGAGGGGGCCGCACTGCTGCTCGCCGAGTGCGTCGCGCCGGAGAAGGAAGACGGCTGGAACGGCGGGTGGACATTTTACACCCAGAACTTGTTTTATCAGGTAGCCGAAGTGCAATCCGCCTCGCGCGGACAGGGGAAGTATGGCCCCGCGTTTCGCAAACTTGCCATCAAGTGGCTTGACACACGCGACGGCATGCAGGGGATTCAGAGTGCGACCCAGATCGCCCAACAGATCGGATTGGGTGCTGCCGAAGTTACTCGCATGTACGCCAAGCAATTGACAATCGAAGGCCAAAATACCCAGTGGATGCGGCAACAGGCCCTCGGCCACTTGGCCCGCTCGAACGCGAAAGAGCATCTGCCCGCGGTCGTGAAGTTGTTGACTGATAACACAGTCCTGATGCCGGCATTCAACCAACCCGGTCAAGTCCAGCCCGAAGTACTCGTCTGCGATTTTGCCCTTGTCGTTGCCTGTCACCTCACCGGCCAAAAGCCGAGCGATTACGGCCTCAAAGTGACGCAGGGCCGTTACAACCATAACCAGTTCCAAGACGCCGGGGCGATGCACTTCCCCCCGGACAAGGAAGGCAAGGCGGACGCCGTTCGTGCCGCCGCCGTGGCCAAGTGGAAAGAATGGGAAGCCGCCAATACGAAGAAGGACGAGCCGAAGCCCGAGACGCCGAAACCCACCCCCCCGAAGCCGTAACCCGCGGACGCGAGCACCCCTCCGATGCACACCCTGACCCTCGTCGCCGTGGCGGCCGCCCTCGGGGCGGCCCCGTCCTCGCCCCCGGCCGCTTCCCCGGACCCGAAGGCCCTGGCCGTCCCGGCGGCGGACCTGGACCAGGCGAAGGAACTGGTCCGGAAGCTGGCCAGCAGCAGCTACCGGGACCGGGACGCGGCCGCCGGCGAACTCCGCAGGATGGGCCGCCGCGCCCTCCCCGCCCTCGAAGCCGGCGCGGACGCCGACGACCCCGAGGTCCGGCTCCGGTGCGAGGTGCTCATCCCCGTCGCCGAGGCGGACGACCTCGACGCCCGCCTCGCGGCGTTTCTTGCCGACAAGGAACTGAAGTACCAGCACGCCCTGCCGGGCTGGGAGCGGTTCGTCGAGGTGACGGACGGCGACCCGGCCGCCCGCGCCTTCTACGCGGACATGATGCGGTCCGCCCCGTCCCGGCAGGTGTTCGCCGCGCTGCCCAAGGGCAAGGACGAGTTCGCCCGCCGGCTGCAGGCGCGGCAGGCCCAGATCTACCAGAACCTGTTCCCGCAATACATGGGCGGCGTCCGCACCCCGACGGTCCCGGTCACCGCCGTGGACTTCGCCACGATCCTGTTCGGCGAGACGATCGCGATCAAAGACGCCCCGGACAAGGCCAAGCCCGTCGGGTTCAACTGGCTGATGAACATGGTCTACCAGCCCGCGTTCCGGCAGGCGGTCGAGACGGACAAGTCCGCCCCGGTGGTCCGCAAGCTGATGCTCGGGTGGTGCGACTCGTGGACCGACCCGAACGGCCTCCAGATGGCCATGAACGTGACGGCCAACCTGAACATGAAGGAGTGCGCCAAGTACGCCGAGAAGGTGCTCGCGACCGACAAGGGCGGCAACCCGTGGGGCAAGGCCCAGGCCGCGTGCATGCTCGCCCGGTTCGGCGGCAAGGACAAGCTGCCCCAGCTCGAAGCCCTGTTCGACGACAAGGGGGCGATGCCCCGCGGCCCCGGCCAAACGGCGATGGAGGTCCGCGACGTCGCCCTCATCATGGCCGTCACCGTCTCCGGCCAGAAGCTCGCCGACTACGGCTACGGCGTCCAGAACTACGGCGGGCAGATGAACGACCAGATGAAGTACAACCCGTGGGTCTACACCCTCCCGAACGAGGAGGTCCGCACCAAGGCGTTCGCCAGGTGGAAGGACGAAAAGGCGAAGGAGAACACCAAGAAGTGAGCCGCGACCGCGGGGCCGGCCGGGTCGGCCCCGGTCGGCATCGCCGGGCCTTCACTGGAGCCGGAACAGCTTCTTGATGACCTCCGAGAACGTCCCGCCCTGGCCGTCCTTGCTGGCCTCCTGAATGGCCGCGATCGGGCCGTGGAGCAGCTTGTTCTGGAACAGCCGGAACGCCCCCTCGACGTGCTTGCGCTCCTCCGGCGTCAGCTTCCCGTTCAGCTTCGCCATCAGCGGGGCGACGATCTCGTCCCGCAGCCGGTCCACCTCACTCGTCAACTGCCCGATCACCGGCCCGCTGCGGCGGCGGTTCCAGTCGTCCGCGAACTTCCGCACCTCCTGCTCGACGATCGCCTCCGCGGGGGCGAGGTGGCGGTGCCGCTTCGCGATGGTTTGTTCGCGGATCCGGGTCAGGTCGTCGATGTTGAACAGGCAGGCCCGGTCGCCGTCGTGGATGCGGGGGTCGAAGTCCCGCGGCACGGCGATGTCCAGGATCACCATCGTGCCCGTGCTGCGGCGGGCCAGCACCTTCTCCTCGAACCGCCGGCGGGTCATGATCGGTTCCGGGGCCCCGGTCGTGCTCAGCACGATGTCCGCGGAAACGAGGGCGTCGTCGAGCCCGTCCCACGGGACCGCGGTGCCGCCGCACCAACCGGCGACCTCGGCGGCCTTCTCCGGGCTGCGGTTCGTCACGAGGATCCGGCCGGGGCGGAGCTCCTGCAAGTGCTTCAGGGTCAGCCGGCCCATCTTCCCGGCCCCGACGACCAGCACCGTCTTGTCCGCGAAGTGGTCGAACACCTGCCGGACGTAGTCCACCGCGACGCTGGAGACGGAGACGTGCCCCTGGGAGATGCCGGTTTCGGTGCGGACCCGCCGGGACACGCGGACCGCCGCGGGGAACAGGGCGTTCAGCAGCGGCCCCGTCGTCCCGAGCTTCCGGGCCGCGTCGAACGCCTGGCGGACTTGCCCGGCGATCTGCCCCTCGCCGACGATCAGGCTGTCCAGGCTGGCGACGACGCGGAACAGGTGCCGGACGGCCGCCGGGTCCGCGTGGTCGTACAGGAGCGGGGCGACGTCGTCGGCCCGCACCCCGTGGGTTTCCGCCAGGAACTCGGCCGCCAGCCCCGCGTCGAACGGGCGGTCCCCCGGCGGGCGGGCGACGAACAGCTCGACGCGGTTGCACGTCGACAGGATCACGGCCTCGCCGCCGAACCGGGCCGCCAGTTCCGCCGTCGCCGCCGGCAACTTCCCCCCGTCGAACGCGAGCTTCTCCCGCCACTCGACCGGGGCCGTCCGGTAGCTGCACCCGACCACGCGGAGGTTCACGGCTGCCCCCCCGACCCGGCCGAGACCGCCGCGTGCGCGAACGGGTGGGCGGACGCCAGCACGACCACGACCAGCCCGAACGCGACGATCGTGAGGAACGCCAGCCGGCGGCCCGGCACGTGGGCCGCGTACCGCAGGTAGAGCAGAACCACGAACACGACCCACAGCCCGACCGTGCCGAGCACCTTGACCGAGAACCAGTTGTCGGCAATGTCGTGGTACTGCTTGAGCAGCACCCCCCCGAGCAACAGCCCGAGCGTCAGCAGCGGGAACGCCGCGTTCACGGCCCGGCGGTTCATCCCCTCCAGCCGTTCGAGGCTGAGCATCTTCATCCCGCCGAGGGGGTTCAACTTCTGCCGCAGCCGCCGGGCCTGGACGAGGTACATGACGCTGGCCAGAAACCCGACCGAGATGCCGACGGCCGCCAGCAGCAGCAGGATCCCGTGAACCGCCCCCCAGAACCGGTCCCCGGCCATCCACGGCGGGACGGCCAACTCGGACGCCGTCGTCGGGTCGGCGACGGTCGACGCCAGCCCGATCAGCCCGAGTACGACCGGCAGCACGAACACCGCCCACGCCTGCTTCGCGTGGTGGACCGTGCCGTAGAGGTAGAAGACCGCCAGCACCCACGCCACCGCGAGCAGCGCCCCGTAGGGCGTCGCCGGGGTCGGCTGGTGGAACGCCAGGAACGCGGACTGGGCCAGCAACCCGGCCGCGCCGAACGCGAGGCCGACGTACCGCACCCCCGCCCCCGGCCACCGCAACCGGGCCAGTTCCAGCCCGAACGCGACGAGGTAACTCAGCCCGAAACAGGCTTGGGTCACGTTCTGAAGGGGGGCCGACATCAGCGGAGAAACCTCATCTGGCAACTCTTCCAGGAGCCGCGAACGCAAGTGAGCGGTTCGCCTCCGCCCAAGGGTGACGGTCGCTTTTTCCAGGACGTCAGCCGCTCACTTCCGTTCGCGGCTCTTGCGGATTGATCTTCCAGGAGCCGCGAACGCAAGTGAGCGGTTCGCTTCTCCCCCACGGGGAAGGTTGCTTGTCCCGTGAAGTCAGCCGCTCTCTTCCGTTCGCGGCTCCTGGCGGGTTGTCCCGTCACTCGCTCGGCGGCTTGCTGATCTTGTCCGGCCCCTTGCCGAACCGCTTCTCGTACTTGCCCCCTTCGCCCCGGACGTACTTCGTGAACCCGAGCTTGTCGAGGTTCCCGTCCGACAGTTTTGCTTTCCCTTGCGTGTCCGTCCAGGCCTTCGGCGCGTTCGGGGTGCCGTACACCCGGCGGACCGGCTCCCCCGTCTCCGGGTGGGCCGTCAGCGGGGCGTCGGCCATGCGCTGCATGTGCTCGAACGTGTCGCCCCCGGTGCCGTCCGGGAGGACGATCTCGTACAGGTAGAGCGGCATCGGTCACCCCTTCGCCAGTTCGTCCCGGACGGTTTCGAGGAGCTTCTTCGTCGCCTTGATGCCGTCCGGTTCGCTCAGCTTGCTCCCCTCGTACTCGACCCCGACGTATCCGCTGTACTTGTGCTTCTTCACCACGAGGTCCATCATCTTGCGGTAGTCGGTCTTCGTCTCGTTCCCCTTGTCGTCGAAGTCGTGGGACTTCGCGGACACGCCCTTGGCGAACGGCATGAGCTCGTCCACGCCCTTGTACCGGTCGTACCCGTGGAAGTTGCCGAAGTCCGGGAGGGTGCCGCAGCCCTTCTTGTTGACCTTCTTCATGACGTTCGCCAGCCACTCGCCGTTGGACGACAGGCCGCCGTGGTTCTCGACGATGACGCCGATGCCCATCGTGTCGCCGAAGTCGGTCAGCTTGCCGAGGCCGTCGGCCGCCCGGTCGAGTTGCTCCTCCGGCTTGCCGCTGGACTGCGCGTTCACCCGGATGCTGTGGCACCCGAGGAACTTCGCCCACTCGACCCACCGCTTGTGGTTGTCCACGGCCGCCTGCCGCTTCTTCTCGTCCGCGTCCCCGAGCGCCCCCTCGCCGTCGCACATGATGAGCACGCTGACGACGCCCTCGTCGTCCGCGACTTTGTTGAAGTCCTTCAGGTACTGCTCGTCCTTCTTCTTGTCCTTGTAGAACTGGTTGACGTACTCGACGGCGGTGATGCCGTAGTCCGCCTTGGCCAGTTTCGCGAACTGCAACGGGTCGGCCTTCTTGCCGAAGAACGCCTTGTGCAGCGACCACTGCGCGAGCGAAATCTTGAACAGCGGGGCCTTGTCGTCGGCCGCGGCGAGGCGGGTACCGGTCAGGCGAGCCCCGTGCGCCAGCACGGGGAGGGCCGCGGACGCGGCGAAGAACGAACGGCGGGACAGGGTCACGGGGAGGCTCCGGGTCGGAGGAAGGGATGCGGGGGAATTGTAGGCCGTCCGCGAAAAGATTCACGGCACCTTCTGGTCCCCTCCCCCCTTGGGGGGGAGGGTTAGGGTGGGGGGTGGGGACTTCAGCCCTCAAGCAACCCCCACCCCAACCCTCCCCCCTCCCAGGGGGAGGGAGAAAGAGGCTCACCGGTCGAACCCGCCGCGGGTGGCCGCCGAGAACGTCGCCCCGAAGACGGCGAACGCGATGACGACCGGGGTGAACAGCGCGAGGCACGGGATGAACGAGAACAGCGTGCCCATGCCGAAGGCGGACCCGAACGCGGCGATGGTGGCCGGCCACGGGTTGCCGCTGCCCCGGCCGAACTTCCACCCGCCGAGGGCCGCTAGCGCGCCGGGCACGATCCCGAGGCCCATGAAGAACAGGATCACGAGCGTCCCGCCGAACAGGGCCGCCTTCCCGTCTGCGGTCTTGGCGTCGCCGGTGAACACGAGGTGCAGGAACAGGTGGACCCCGCCGCACCCGAGGAACCCGCCGAACGCTCCGCCGCCCGTCACGATCATGGTCGCGATGTTGTCCAGGGCGTCCCGCTCGGCCCGCACCTTCGCGGCCGACTGGACCGCCGGGGCGACCGGCGGGGGCGGAGCGGAGCCAGGCCGTTTCCCCAGGGCCTCCGCCCACCGGTCGACGGCCCACCGGCCGTTCGGCAGCCCGGTCGCGGCCTGGAACTTCTCCCCGGTCGCCGTCAGGAACTCGTCGTACCCGTCCGTCCCGGCCGCCGCGACGATCTGGTCCGGCACCCCGCGTTTGAGGGCTTCGACGAGGGCCTTCTGCTCCTCCGGGAAGTCCGCGAGCTTCTGCTTGATCTGGAACTCGCACATCGTCGTCATCTTGTAGACGGTCTTGCCGCTGTCCTTGACGAAGGCGAGGAACGCGGCCCGGGCTTCGGGCCGAAACCCCGGTTCCGGCGGGGCCTGTTCCAGCGGCAGAGGTTCGTCGTCGGTCGGCACGGGCGGGCCTCCGAAGGATGCAGGATGACGGCGAGCGGCGCGGCGCGAGCCCGCCGTGGGTCCAATC
>CAYUHJ010000029.1:0-42885 GCA_964444365.1 uncultured Alcaligenaceae bacterium
TATGAGATCCCCGCCGGCAAGCCCCGGAAGCAGTTCAAACACCCGACGAAAACCGGCATCAGCGGCGTGGCCGTGAGCCCGGACGGCAAGCGGCTGGCGACGGCCGACACCGGCCCGGCCGGCCGGGTCTGGGTGTGGGACATCAAGTCCGGCGAGCCCGTCGCGGACTGGCCCGGCACCGCGCCGGTCGCGTTCGTCGGGACCGACCGGGTGGCGAACCGCGAGCCGGGCAAGGTCACGGTCCGGGCCGCCGCGGACGGCAAGCTCGTCCACGCCGTGCCCGTCGACTCGTCCGTCTTCGCGGTCACCCCGGACGGCAAGCGGCTCGTCGCCGGCGGCGGCGGCCCGCGGATGAGCGTGTGGGACTTGGCCGGGGGGACGGAAGACCTGCCGCCCGGCGACCGCATCGGGGAGGTCCGCGGGTTCGCCGCCGACCCCGCGTCCGGGGCCGTCTACCTCGGCACCGGGGGGACGGTCGTCCGCTGGGCGGCCGGGGACAAAGCCCCGGTGCCCGTGGCGAAACCGGGCGGCCCGGCCGGGGTCGTCGCCTTCGCGGGGGGCCGGTTGTTCGCCCCGACCGCGGACGGGCTCGGCGTCTGGGACTCGCCGAAGCCAGCAGCCGACGCCCCCGGCCCGACGCGGACCGTCGCCGTCCGCGGCGCGGTCAGGGCGATCGGCGCGACCCGAGACGGGTCCCGCATCGCGGTCGGCACCGACGCCCCGGCGGTCGCCGTCGTGGACCCGGCCACCGGGACGGTGTTGAAGTCGTTCGCGCCCCCGGCGGCGGTGCTGGCCGTCGCGATCGACCCCGCGGCGGGCCGGGTCGCCGCCGTCTGCCGCGACGGGTTCGTGCGGGCGTGGGACCTGACCACCGGCGGACCGGACCGCGTCCCGGACGGGTGGAAGGCGCGGGCCGCCCGCACCCCGAAGGCCGGGGTCGCGTTCTCGCCGGACGGCACCCGGATCGTCGCGTCCTCGGCCACGCGGGTCTCCGTGTACGAGGCCGCCACCGGCAAGCAGACCGACACGTTCGACCGCGGCTGGGAAGACGGCCCGTTCCAGGACGTGACCTTTTCCCCGGACGGCCGGTGCGTCGCGACCGGCAGCACGGGTCCGGCCGGCGCGGTGGTCGTGTGGGAACTCCCGACGCGGACGGTCGTCCGCCGGTTCACCGCCGAGACGGGTGCCGTCGCGATGGTCGGCTTCCTGGACGGCGGCCGGCGCGTCGCGTCCCTGTCCGCGGATTCCAGCGTCACCGTGTGGGACGCCACCCGCCGGGCCGGGGCGAAGCCGCCGACCGACGCCGACCTGTCCGCCGCGTGGGGAGAACTGGACAAGCTCGCCGCCGCGGACGCGGACCCCGCGGTGTGGACGCTCGCCGCGGGCGGGAAGGCCGCGGTCCCGCTGATCCGCAATTGGGTGACGAACGCGGGGGAGACCGACCGGGTCATCGCGAAGCTGGTGACGGCCCTGGACGCGGCGGACCCGCGTGCCCGCGCCGGGGCGAGCAAGGCCCTGTTCGGCCACGGCGTCCGGGCGTATGCCGCCGTCGCCCGGGCCGCGGAGGAGCACCCCAGCGAGGAGGTCCGGCTCCAGGCCGGCGAACTGCTCGCCAGGTTCGACCGCGTCGGGGTGAAAGTCCCGGACAACGGGCTGTACGGCGAACCGCTGCGGCACGTCCGGGCCGTGTCCGTCCTGGAACAGATCGGCGGCGACGACGCGGTCGCCGTCCTCGGCCTGATCCGCAAGACCGGCGGCCCGGCCGGCGCGGCCGCCGAAGCGGCGCTCGCCCGGCTCAAGGGGAAGTAAGGCGAGCGGCGGGGCGTGAGCCCGCCGTGGGAGCCCAACGGCGGGCACTCGCCGCGGGAACGTTTCCCCGCACGGCGGGCTGACGCCCCGCCGCTCGCCGTCATAAAGTACCTCGAACCCCCGCCCCGCGTTCGAGGTTCCGCAATGGACTTGCCCGCCGCCGTCGTCGACGGATTCGCCGCGATCGATGCCGACCCCGCGTTGAAGGCGAAAGCCCTCCAGAACCTCGCCGCGTGGCTGCACGGTGCCGAGTTCGCCGCGTACCGCCCGCAGATCGAGTGGCTCATCGCCGAGAAGAAGTGGTCCGTCCTGCTCGATTCCTTCTATCAAGTCCTGCCGTTCGGCACGGGCGGCCGCCGCGGCGCGGTCGGCATCGGGCCGAACCGCATGAACCCGTGGACGCTCGGGGCCAGCGTGCAGGGGCACTGCGAGTACCTGAAGGAGCGCTTCCCCGGCGTCTCCCCGGTGAAGGTCGTGCTCGCTTACGACGTGCGGCAGTTCGAGGACAGGCGCGGCGTCTACAACCGCGACTTGCCGAACCCCGTGCTGCACACGTCGAGCCGGGACTTCTGCCAGTACGCCGCCGGGGTGTACGCCGCGAACGGCATCCACGCCTACCTCCTTCCGCCGGACAGCAAGCGGTTCGTGGCGACGCCGGAACTCTCGTTCACGATCCGGGCCCTTCACGCGCACGGCGGCCTGAACATGACCGCCAGCCACAACCCGCCCGACGACAACGGCAGCAAGTTCTACACGGACCTCGGCTCGCAACCGGTCGCGCCGGAAGACCAGATCATGAGCGAACTCGTCGACCAGGTGACGGTCATCCGCTACCTCCCGTGGGCGGACGCGGTGCGGAGCGGGAAGGTCCACTTCCTCGATGACTCCCACCACCGGGCGTACATCGAGCTGTGCCGGAAGGAGTCGCTGCTGCCGCCGCCGAAGCTGGACGAGATCCGCGTCGTCTTCACCCCCCTGCACGGCGTCGGCGGGATGTGTGCCGGGGAGACGCTCGAAGCGCAGGGCTTTCGCCCGATCCCCGTGCCGGAGCAGATGACGCCGGACGGCCAGTTCCCGAACGTGACGAAGACGCCGAACCCCGAGGTGCCCGAGTGCCTCGACCGCGCCGAAGCCGTGGCGAAGGGGCAGAAGGCGGACCTCGTCATCGCGACCGACCCCGACGCCGACCGGTACGGCGGCCTCGCGTCGACTTCCCCGGAAGGCGGCGGCACGTTCCGCTACTTCACCGGCAACGAACTCGCGTCGCTGGTGACGCACTTCAAGCTCAGCCAGCTGTCGCGGAACGGCTCGCTGCCGCAGTCGCCGATCGTGATTTCCACGGAAGTGACGACGAGCCAGGTCGTCCGCATCGGCCGGCACTTCGGGGCGCAGGTGATCGGCGACCTGCTCGTCGGGTTCAAGTACCACGCGGACGTGCTCGCCCAACTCGACGCCACCGGCCAGTTCGGCGACGTCCGCGGCAGCGTCGACGACTTCATCATCGCGGTCGAAGAAAGCCACGGCCTGATCGCGACGCCGCACCTGCGGGACAAGGACAGCGCGTGTGCCGCCCTGCTGATGGCCGAGGCCGCGCTCTTCCAGAAGCGGCAGGGCCGGACGCTGGTCGACTACCTCGACGACCTGAACCGGCAGTTCGGCTACTTCCGCAACGAACTGCTCAACCTCGTGATGACCGGACTCGAAGGCAAGCGCGACATGGCCCGGATGCTGAACGCCCTGCGGACGAATCCCCCGACGGAGATCGGCGGGCTGACGGTCGATTCCGTCGAAGACCTGTGGAACGAGGACGGCCGGATGGGGCCGTTCAAGGGCGACACCGACCGCGCCGCCCGCAACTTCCTGATCTTCCGCATGTCCGCCGCCAGCCTCACCGCGAAGGTGTGCTTGCGGCCCAGCGGCACCGAACCGAAGGCGAAGGCGTACCTGGAAGTGGCCACGCCCCCCCGCGCGATCGGCGTCACCGACGTCCAGTGGGGCGAACACTGTCAACGGGCTGACGCCCAGGTCCAGCGGCTCGCGACCGACTTCCTGCGGCTCGCACTCGGCACCGTGGGTGTCACCCCCGCACCGGGCGCGGACAAGCTGAGCCGGTGATCGGCCGCCGGTTCTTGCTTGGAATTTCCCTCTTTTCGGGGTACGATGGTGTCCAGTTCGACACCCGCCGGGCAACACATTTTACCCGCCCCCTTTGCCCCCTCGCGAACCATGATGCCGCTCTCTCGCCGGGAATTGCTCTGCCGCTGCGGCCTCGGGATCGGGGCGCTGGGCCTCGCCGACCTGTTCGCGGCGGAAGCCACCAGCCCCCTGGCCGCGAAGAACCCGCACTTCAAGCCGAAGGCGAAGCGCGTCCTGCACATCTTCGCCGAGGGCGGCCCGAGCCACGTCGACACGTTCGATCCGAAGCCGGCCCTGGACAAGTTCCACGGCAAGCCGGTGCAGGAGGTGTACGCGGACTACATCAAGAACGCCCCGAAAGAGGCGTCCGACATGGGCCGGCTCAGCGGCAAGCTGCAGCGCTCGGCGTTCAAGTTCGGCAAGCACGGCCAGTCCGGCACGGAGGTGTCCGAACTCTTCCCGATGCTGGCCAAGCACGTCGACGACCTGTGCGTCGTCCGGTCGATGTTCACGAAGAGCAGCGTCCACGAGCCCGCCCAGCTGATGATGAGCACCGGCGAACTGACGCTGGTCCGCCCCAGCATGGGTTCCTGGGTGACGTATGGCCTCGGCACGGAGAACCAGAACCTCCCGGCGTTCGTCGCCCTCGCCCCGAGCGGCACGACGGCCAGCGGCGAGAAGCACTGGAGCGGGGCGTTCCTTCCCGGCTGGGCGCAGGGCACCGGCATCGCCACGCGGAACGCCACCGCCGAGAAGATGATCGAGAACATCCGCAGCGGCAACACGTCGCTCCGCGAACAGCGTCGGCAAATCGAACTGCTCAAGGCGATGAACGCCGACTTCGCCGGCAAACGCGGCCCCGGCGAGGACGCCCTCGACGGCCGCATCCACGCCTTCGAGACGGCGTTCCGGATGCAGGTCGAAGCCCAGGAAGCGTTCGACATCACCCGCGAACCGACCGCCGTCCGCGAGCTTTACGGCGACACCGAGCAGGGCCGGCAACTCCTCCTCGCTCGCCGGCTGCTCGAACGCGGCGTCCGCTTCGTGCAGGCCTGGCACACCGGCTGGGACACGCACGACTTCAACGACGAGGAGCACAAGAAGCTCGCGAAGGCGTGCGATCAACCCCTCGCGGCGTTGCTGACGGACCTGAAGCGGCTCGGCATGTTGGACGACACGCTCGTCCTCTGGGGCGGCGAGTTCGGCCGAACGCCGACGTCGGACAATAACGACGTGGCGAAGAAGAAGAGCATCGGCCGGGACCACAACGCGGGCGCGTTCACCGTGTGGATGGCCGGCGGCGGCGTGAAGCCCGGCACCGTTTACGGCAACACCGACGAGTTCGGCGCGATCGCCGCCGAGAACCGCACCGAGGTTCACGACCTGCACGCGACGATTTTGCACCTGCTGGGGATGGACCACACCAAGCTGACGTACCGCTACGCGGGCCGCGACTTCCGGCTAACGGATGTGCACGGGCACGTGGTGAAGGGGATATTGGCGTGAACCTACAGCCATGAGCGAAGAAGAAAAGCCACCGAAGAAACCGCCCAAGAAACGGGGGCCGAAGGGCGGGATCAAGCATCAGCCCGGCAAGGGGCACGATCGGAAAAGTGCCGGGGCCAAGAAGAAGCGGTTTGCCAAGAAAGCCGCCAAGAAGAAGCAGCAACAGACGGACGACGCCCGCAAGGCGTGGGAGGAGTGGGATAAACTGCCTGATGAGGTCAAGCGATTGCTCGGCCCATCCGGAATGCCAACAGTGCCGAGGCCGGACGATGAGTAGCCAAACGCGAAAGCCCCGAAAGAAACAACCCACGGCAAGTTCGCCGCTCGAAACACTGTATGCGAAGTTCCTCAAGGCGTTCTACGAGAAGCCGGACCGCGACCGCGCGGCCGTGTTTGCCAAGGAACTGGAAGCGAAGTTGGCGTCCACCCAGGAGATCGCGGATTCGATTCGCGGGGAAGAGATTCGCTCATTGCTCGCCGAGTTCCACGAAGACTTCGCCGAAGCCGCGCGATGCCGGGAAGCGGAGATTCGCAAGATCCTCGAACTCCATTCGCTGACGGTCAACACGCCGCACTGGGAGGTCGTTTCGCGGCAGTACGACTTCTCGGACGTGAGTGATCGTCTCGATCTGCTGGCGACGCTGTACGACCGACAAGGCGAAACGACCCGAGCGATCGCGACGTTGAAGGAATCGAAGGCGTACTGTGCCTCCCACGGCATCGAATTCGACGGGCAGGATCTGTTGGACGAGTTGGAACAAAATGGTTAGCCGCGAGGCGACGCCGAGCGGGGACCCCAACCCGAGGGAACACCGTGGAAGTGTGGTTGAGCGCCATCCTGAGCCGGATTGAGGATGGCACCTTACTTCCCCGAGATTACTTCCGCGAACTGGATTGTGATGTCGCGTTGGATGCCCGCGATTCGGATACCTCGTTTGGTGCAGATTGGGTCAAGCAGTTAGAACTTGTGGACGCGAAATGGGCTGACACCAGCATCCCCGACGAGTTGAAGAATTTAGCCGAGGACATCCGACGCAAATCGTTCCTTGCCGTGAGTCGGGCGACTGAGCAGCACGAGATTGCGAGTTAGGTCTCAGACGACTTCGACCTGATTGTCCGTGGGAAGTTGCTCAAGAAGAGTAGCAAGTTTCTGGAGCAACTTTGGAGCGTGTACGATCGCGGAGAGCTTCCCGCCCCACCGTTTTTCTCGTGAATCACCCTGCGATTTCTCCGCGGGAGCGCCGCGCTCGGCGTCGCCTCGCGGCTAACCGGATGACACCCATGCGTCACCCCCTCGCCCTCGTCGCCGTTCTGCTCGCCGGACCCGCCCTCGGTGCGGACCCGACGCCGGAACAGATCGAGTTCTTCGAGAAGAAAGTCCGCCCCGTGCTCGTCGAGCACTGCTACTCCTGCCACGGGGAGAAGAAGGACAAGGGGGCACTCCGTCTCGACACGCGGGACGCCACCCTCAAGGGCGGCGACAGCGGGCCGGCGCTGGTGCCGGGGAAGCCGGAGGCGAGTCTGATCGTCAAGGCGGTGACGTACAAGGACGCGAACATCCAGATGCCGCCGAAGGGGAAGCTTCCGGCGGAGCACATCGCGGCCCTCACGGAGTGGGTCAAGATGGGGGCACCCGACCCCCGCACCGGCAAAACCACGGCCGACAACCCCTACGACATCGCCAAACACCTCGCGGCGGCGAAGGACCACTGGTCGCTGCAACCGGTCAAATCGCCGGCCGTGCCGAAGGTTGCGGGGGCGAACCGGGTCTCCACGCCCGTGGATGCGTTCCTGCTCGCGAAGCTCGAAGCGGCGGGGCTCACGTTCGCGCCGCCGGCGGACAAGCGCACGCTCATCCGCCGCGTCACGTTCGATCTGCACGGCGTCCCGCCAACGCCGGAAGAGGTGGAAGCGTTCGAGAAGAACCCGTCGCCGAACGCCTACGCGGAACTGGTCGAGACGCTGTTGAAGTCCCCGAAATACGGCGAACGCTGGGGTCGGCACTGGCTCGACGTGGCCCGCTACGCCGACAACCAGGGGGGCATCTTCGGCGCGAACAACGCCTACCCGTATGCGTGGACGTACCGCGATTACGTCATCCGCGCGTTCAACGACGACCTGCCGTTCAACCAGTTCGTGACGGAACAACTCGCCGCCGACCTGCTCCCCGCGAGGCCCGGCGACAACCGGCACCTCGCCGCCCTCGGGTTCGTCACCGTCGGCCGCCGGCACGACGGCAACGTCGACGACAACGTCTACGACGACCGCATCGACACCATCTCCCGCGGGCTGCTCGGCCTCACGGTGGGGTGTGCCCGCTGCCACGACCACAAGCTCGAACCGATCCCGACGAAGGATTATTACTCGCTCTACGGCATCCTGAAGAGTTCGCAGGACCCGGCGGTTTTGCCGGTGATCGAGCCGCAAGCGGACACGCCGGATGCGGCGAAGTACCGGGCGGACTTCGCGAAGCTCCGCGGCGAACTCGTCGCGGTGACGGCCAAGCACGTCGCCCCGGTCACCGCCGAGCACCGCGGCCGGGTGGGGGACTACCTCCTCGCTGCGAAGGATGCGGAGCTCAAGAACACGAACCAGAACCCGCGGGTGAACCCGGACATTCTCGTCAAGCGGAAGCTGACCTACGCGATCCACAACCCGCTCGTCCAGCGGTGGAACGACTGGGTGGTGAAGAACCCCGGCGTGTTCGGGCCGTGGCTCGCGTTCGCGAAGTTCACGCCCGCCGAGTTCGCGGACAAGGCGAAGCCGCTGGCCGAGGGGTTCGCCGCGGACAAGTCGCTGAACCCGCGGGTGGCGAAGGCGTTCGCCGGCGACCCGCCGAAGACGCTGGAGGACGTGGCGAAGCGGTACAACGCGATCTTTGCGAGTGTCGATTCCGCGTGGCGGGCGAAGGCGAAGGACGCGCTCGCGGCGGCGGGGCAGGCGGTGCCGGACGACGCAAAACTGCCGGCCGAGAAGCTCGCACAGGCGGCGATCGACCGCCTCTACGCGAGTGACACCGCGGTGTCACTGGACGGCAAGGACGAGGAATCGCTGCGAAAACTGCTCGCGGTCAACTCGCCGTTCCGCCCCGGCCCCGGCGAAGTCCTCGCCGACCAGACGGGCGTTCTTCCCGACGCGGCCCGGAATGAGATCAAGAAGGCCACGCAGGCCGCCGCCGGGCTCGACAACCACCCCGGTGCCCCGCCGCGGGCGATGGCCCTGGCCGACGCGCCGAAGCCGTACAACGGCAAAGTCTTCATCCGCGGCAACCCGCAAACCCAGGGGTCGGACGCGCCGCGGGCGTACTTCACCGCCCTGTCGCCGACCGACCGCAGCGTCCTGTCCGCCACCGGCAGCGGTCGGCTCGAACTCGCCAAGAAGATCGCCGACCCCGCGAACCCGCTGACGGCGCGCGTCTTCGTGAACCGCGTCTGGGCCTGGCACTTCGGCAAGGGGATCGTCGGCACGCCCAGCGACTTCGGCTACCGCGGCGAACGACCGACACACCCGGAACTCCTCGACTACCTGGCCGCGAAGTTCGTCGCCGAGGGGTGGAGTGTGAAGAAGCTCCACCGCGAGATCCTGCTTTCGTCCGCGTATCGGCAATCGTCCCGCCCCGCGGATGCCGTCCCGACCGCGGCGAAGGCCGACCCGGAGAACAAGCTCCTCGCCCGGATGAACCCGCGGAAACTGGAGTTCGAGTCGTACCGCGACTCGATGCTGGCGGTGGCCGGGCGACTGGACGCCACGCCCGGCGGCAAGCCGGTCGACGTGACGAAGGCCGACACGAAGCGTCGCACCGTGTACGCCTTCGTCGACCGCAAGACGCTGCCGGGGCTGTTCCGGAGTTTCGACTTCCCGGACCCGAACTTCTCGTCGCCGGGCCGCACCAGCACGACGCTGCCGCCGCAGGCGCTGTTCCTGCTGAACAGCCCGTTCGTGGTCGAAAATGCCAAAGCCCTCGCTGCCCCGGTGAAGCCGAAATCCGAGGGGGAAAAGGCCGACGCCGTCCGCAAGTTGTACCGCGCCGCCTTCCAGCGGGACGCTTCACCGGTGGAAGTTTCGCGTGCGCTCAGGTTCCTCGAACTGTACCCCGCGAACGACGTGGTGGTCCCCGAGGCGACCGCGTGGAGTTACGGCTTCGCCGACTACGACGAGGCCGCCAAGAAGGTGACGGCGTTCACCCCGCTCGCGTTCGCCGGCAACGTCGTGAAGGGGACGAAGGTCGGCACCGTCGACGCGACGGGCATCGAGATCGGCCCCGACGGCGGGAAGACGTCGAAGACGAAGGCCACGTGCCGCCGGTGGACCGCCCCGGAGGACGGCAAGATCGACGTGGCCGCCGAGCTGAGCCACACCGCCCCGACGGGCGACGGCGTCCTGTGCCGGGTCGTGTCCAGCCGGACCGGGCTGCTCGGCGAGTGGACGGCCGCGAACCAGAGCGTGCCGACGAAACTGAAGGCGATCGAGGTGAAGAAGGGGGACACGCTCGACTTCCTGACGAGTTGCCGCACCGACCCGACCGGCGACACCTACCGCTGGGCCCCGACGATCACGATGCCCGGCCGCGAGATGGCCGCGATGCCCGGCATGATGATGAAGTGGGACGCGAAGACGCACTTCCTCGACACGACGAAGATGCCCGCCCCGCTCGGCCCGTGGGAGGAACTGGCGCAGGTGCTGCTGCTGTCGAACGAGTTCGCGGTCGCCGAGTGACCGGCGAGCGGCGGGGCGTCAATCCGTTGTCACTGGCCGGACTCATGGGGAGGGTCACCGTCTGACCGGGCTTCCTCGGATGGTGGCGCGGGCGGCCTCCGATCGCGCAAGGCGTACAAGTCCTCCGAGGAAATTCCAGCCACGGAGGCACTCCACGAGCGAAACCCTGCCGTGACTCCCGCGATTCGCTCCGAAAGAGTCATTGCGTCCCACCGCTGTTTGAACTCTTGCCAGCCCGAGCGAGGCTCTTCGCCGAAGCAGATCAGTTCCGCGAAGTCCGGTTCGACGAAGTGAATGCCGCGGAAATCGTCGCGACACAGTGGCTGCATCCCGACGATCTCACGAATCGTGCCGATCGGATGAGGGTTTCCCGCGGTGACATCGAAGACCACTCTTGCCCACTGCCAGTTCAACCCGCAGTGCTCACAATCCCAATCACCGACGAGCACAACCAGCGGCGACTGACCGTCCCACGGGCTCAGTGGGAGATAACAACCAAGCCCGTCGATTTCATTGGATTGGCCGACTTGGTAGGTATTCCCGTTGTTGGCACCATCGGTTTTGTAGAGGTAGGTCTGCATTATGGCATCCGACACCTGACGGCACCGGATGCACTCGAACCGGCCTTGGAAGCAGGTGAATGCCACAGCCCACTCCCGTTTCGTTCACTTCACATACTTTCCGAACCACGCCAGGTCCCACTCCATCTTCGCCTTGCGGTTGGCGTACTTCGTCAGGCCGTGCGGTTCGCCGGTGTAGACGATCAGTTCCGTCGGCACCTTCTTGTACTCGCGGAGGGCCCGGTACAGCATCTTGCTGTGCCCCGGCGGGCACCGCTCGTCCCCGCCGCCGACGTGGACGAGCGTGGGGGTCGTCACGTTGCCGAGGCCGTAAGTCGGGGAGGTCTTCTTGTAGAGTTCCGGCTGCTCCCACGGCAGGCCCTTCTTGAAGACGATCGGGTACGCGGGCTCGTCGTTGAAGCCCCACTCGGCGACCGTGTCGAGGATGCCGGCCCCGGAACTGGCGGCCTTGAACTTCACGGGGGAGTCCTTCAGCGTGATGAGGCAGTTCGTCAGGTAGCCGCCGTTGCTCCAGCCCATGACGGCGACGCGGTCGGGGTCGGCGATGCCTTCCTTCACGAGGTGCTGAATCCCGGCGAGGATGTCCTTCACCTCGACGTCGTTCTCGTTGCCGATCAGGTCGGTCACGAACTTGTCGCCGTACCCGACGGAGCCGCGGTAGTTCGGCAGCAGCGTGGCGTACCCCTTCGCCGCGAAGTACCCCCGGCCGTTGTGCGGGTCGAGGCTGAGTTCGCACTTCGTCGCGGTGGTCGGCCCGCCGTGAATCGCGACGACGAGCGGCAGCTTCCCGCTGGTGCCGGGCTTGTACCCGTGCGGCAGTTCCAGCACGCCGCCGACCTTCGTGCCGTCCGGGGCGGTCCAGGTGACGTGCGACACGGCCGGCAGCTTCCAGGTGTCGGTCTGCGGGTTCAGGGTCGTGATCCGCTTCCCCTCCGGGCCGCGGGTGTGCAGGTCGGGGAACCGGGTCGGGGCCGATTCGAGCGTGACCGCGCCGCCGTCCGGGGTCACGTCGAACATCGACACGACGACGTTCGGCCGGAACTCGCCGAGGGTTTGCCGGGACTCGATGCCGAAGGCGAGCACGTCGACGAAGCCCTCTTTTTCGCCGAGGTAGCCGAGGGCCGCGTCGCTCAGCCACCGGAGCGGGCTGCCGTACCCGCGGACGTGGACGCCGTCCCGCCGCTTGACGCGGACCCCCTTCCAGGCGTCGCGGACGACCTCCTGGATGATGATTTCCGTCGGGTAGGCGTCGAAGATCGTGCAGAACGCGAGGCGGTCCCCGGCCGGGTTCCAGGCGAGGTGGTCGAGCCACGGGTACGGCGACGCGGCCGAGTCCTTCCAGCCGTTGTCGGTCTCGGTCACTTTGCCCGTCTCCGCGTCCCACACGTCGACGCGGGACTTCCCCTCGGACGCGACGACGGTGTCGTCCGGGGCGGTGATCATCCCCACCCGGCGGCCGGTGTCGGACACGGCGAACGACCGGACGTACCGCTTCTCCGCGACGACCCTGGTTTCCCGCCAGGTGACGAGGTCGAGCCGGTGAATCTCGGACACCTTGTGCGGCCCGTGCCCGTACTCCACTTTGCCGTACTGCTTGCGGAGCGGGGTGAACTCGTCCTCGTCGTGGGCGGTGGTGTCGGTGCTGTAGAAGAGGACGTCCGCCTTCGGGGCGTAGTCGAACCCGGTGACGCCGCCCTCGACGCGGGTGACGGCAACCGGTTCGCCGTCGCCGACGGGGACCCGCCAGACCTGCGTGGACCCGTCGAACGGCGGCTTCTTCTCGGCCTCGCGCTTGCGGTTCGCCAGGACGTAAACCGCCCGCCCGTCCGCGGCCCACTGCGGGTGCCGGTCGTTGGCCCGGTCGCTGGTCAGCCGCCGCGGCCGGTCCTTCCCGTCGACGCCGACGACCCACAGGTCCGACCGGCGGTTGTCCGCGGCCGCGTCCCACCGCGCCTCGGCGAACGCGACGTGCTTCCCGCTGGGGGACACCGCCAGATCCGTGACGGCGGACAGGGAGAAGTAGTCTTCGGGGACGATGTCGTGCGTGCGGTCCGCGGCCGGGGCGAGACACGCCGCACCGATCAGCACGACAACTGCGAATGAACACAGACGGGACATGGAGTTCCTCGTGGTGTCGTCGGCCGGGTCATCCGGCCGGTGTGAAAACGGATGCCGGTTCGTGGACGGCCAGAAACAAGGTCGGAGCGCCGGGGCACCGGAAGAACCCGATCGCGTCGAGTCGATGCACCGCCAGGGCGGTCAGATCCAGCGTGTCCGCTTCCGACGCGGGCAACCCCGGCGAAACGAACACGCGGAAGCCCGTCACGTCGAGCAACCCGCGAACGCGGCCCGCGTCGTCCCTAGCCCGCTGGGGGAAGTCCTCGTTGGCCCACGCCCAGAGCCAGGTTTGCCGGTCGTGACTGTAGGTGCCGATCGGGGTCATCCCGAATCGGGTCGCGCCTATCGTCAACGATCCGTCTTGCATGTCGTAGAACCACTTCCCACCGGCGGCGATCCGCCGGTTGAAGGTCGCTTGTTTCCGGGCGAGTTCCTCCCGGCATCGGGCGACGAACGCGGCGAACTCGTCATCGGACAACGAGCCGTTCACCGGAAGACCGCGGCACACCGGGCAGGCGGAGGAGTCGTGCATCACGTCTCCGGTCGAGGGCGGTTGAAAATGAGTGGCGGCTCATCAGGGTCGCAGAATGTGTTAATAGTAGGGATTACGCAGTTGGGATCTGGAGCGGTTTTGTCCCCCTCTCCCCGCTGGGGAGAGGGGTGAGGGGTGAGGGGAACACCTTCACCCGCTCGCAATCGCTGAAAACGGGATGGAGGTTGACCCCTCACCCCCGCCCCTCTCCCCAGCGGGGAGAGGGGAGAAAAGCAATTCCCAAACCCCCAACTGCGCAACTCCGAATTAGGTCAGTCTAGCTGTCAGCTTTTAGCGGTTAGCTCGAACCGGAGAAAATCGTCTGCCGTCGATTCGCACATCACTCGTCCGGTGGCAACGGCGTCACGAACCGGCCGCGGTTCGGGGGCGGGCCGAGGTCGTTGGGCCGGACGCCGAGCCGGACGGTGTACGTCTTCACCTCCCCGTCGCGGCGGACTTCCACCTTCAACAAGCTGCCGGGGCGGAACGAACTGATGTGCTCGGCGACCTGCTCGAACGTGGCGGGGGTCAGGTCGCCGATGCGGACGATCTCGTCGCCGGGTTGCAGGCCCGCTTTCGCGGCGGGGGTCTGCGGTTCCACGCCCGAGAGGCGGAGGCTGCCGGCGTCGACGCGGACGCCGAGGTAGCCCCACGCGAGCGGGTCCGGCGGTGCCTCGGCGGGAACCGGCGTCAGCCCGATCGACACGGTCAGCAGCACCCCGCCGAGTACCCCGCTCATCGTCCGGTTCCTCCGCTCGCGAATCCGGTCAGATGCCGTACACCTTCGCCGCGTTGTCGTGCAGCAGCTTCTTCTGGTCCGCCTCCGGCCGGTCCGCGATGATCGTCCGCAGCGCGGTCAGCCAGTCCTTGTAGCTGCCCGCGTTCAAGACGACCGGCCAGTCGCCGCCGAACATCACGCGGTCCCAGCCGAAGGCCTCGATCGTGCCGTTGACGGCGGGGGCGAGGTCGTCGGGCTTCCACTTGCCCTTCTCCCAGCCGTTCACGACGAAGCCGGACACCTTGCACACGACGTGCTTCCGCTTCGCCATCTCGGCCATGTTCTTCCGCCAGCCGTCCCATTCGTCGGCGGTCCACTTCGCCTGGGGGTTGCCGCAGTGGTCGAGGATGAACCGCGTGTCCGGGCACTCGTCGACGAGCTTGATGAAGTCCGGGAGCTCCTTCGGGCGGATGCACAGGTCGAAGCTCAGCCCGAGGTCGCCGAGCAGCCGGACGCCCTTGACGAACTCCGGCTTCAGGCACGTCCCCGGCGGCGTGCTGTCGGCCTGCAGCACCTGCCGGATGCCCTTGACGTACTTGCTCCCCTTGAACTGCCCGGCGTACTTCGCGAACCCGTCCGACGCGACGACCCCGCCCAGGACGGCGGCGCACGTCGGCGTCTTGCCGGACTCGCACAGGGCGACGACGTAGTCCGCTTCCTTCTGCTTGTCCTCGGGGACGACGTCGACTTCCATGTACACGGCCTTGACGACGTTCAGCCCGTCCGTGGCGGCGGCGTACTCCTTCGGCGTGTAGCTCGCGTCGAGCGGCGAGCCCTTCTTCAGCCAGCCGAGTCTCACCTGCGTCAAGTCCCACAGGTGCTGGTGCGTGTCGATCACCGGGAGCATCTTCGGCGAATCCTTGGCGAAAGTGGGGAGGGTGACCGCGGCAGCGCCGGCGGCCAGGAACTCACGGCGGTGCATCTTCGGGCGTCCTTGGCAGGCAACGGGCGGGGGAGGGTGGTCCGCACGGACCGATCGTACCATCCGGGAGGGGGGAATCCTAGACCGGGCGGCGGGATGAACGGGGTGACGGGGTGACGGGGTGACGGGGTGGGCGGAATTCTCTCGAACCCGAGTCACCCCGTCACCGAGTCACCCCGTCACCGAGTCACCGTGCCGCGCCCAGTTCCGCGGCGGCCTTCGTCGCGCGGTCGGCGAGTTTCTTCGCGTGCTCGCCGCGGCCGGGGAAGGCGGCGTTCTGGCCGGCCGCGTGCTGCTCGTACCGGCCCCACCAGTCGCGGGCGTCGGTCCAGTCGTTGCGGGCCTTGTCGCGGGCGCTCTCGACGGCGGCCGCGGCCCGGGGGTCGGACGCGGCGGCGGCCGTCGCGCGGTCGTACCGCACCTGCGACCGCTCGGCCTGCTCGTGCTTGCACAGCGCGAGCAGGTACGTCGCCTCCGCGGACCCGGTGGCGGCGAGGGCCTGGTCCGCGATCGACTGGGCCCCGGCGTTCTCGCGCTTCCAGAACTCGTTGACGGCCTGTTGCGCCTGGGCGACGCCGGCCGGGTTCGTCTTCTCGTTCAGCCGGGCGACGCTCAGTTCCGCGTAGGCCTCGTTCGCCTTCGCCGCCCACTCGCGGACGAGCTGCTCCCGGTTGCGGTCGGTGCGGATCCGCTCGGCGGCGGCGGCGAACTCGTCCCGCTTCTTGACGAGGTCCGGCGTCGCGTCGGAGAACATCCCGCGCTGCAGCAGTTCCCGCGGCGTCGGGGGCACCAGGAACGACGTGGCGTACCGGTTGATGACGAACTCGTGGATCCGCACCTTCGCCTCCGGCAGCCGGTCGAGTTCCTTCCCGCCCGCGATCAGGGCGACGGGAATCAGGCTGCGCTTGTAGGCGTCCGACACCCGCTGGCCGGGCGGGGCCGAGTCCTTGCCGCCGTCGTCGATCGGGGTGAAGTTCACCAGCCCGCGGGTGTACGTGAACGGGTCCGCCGGGGGGTTCCAGAACTTCGTGCCGGGCAGCTTGGCGTCCTTCACGAAGCGGTCCCGGAGGGCGACCGGGTCGACCGCGAGCCGGGGCTCGCCGGCGGGGCGGTCCGGGTTCGGGTCGAGCTTCCGCTCCAGCAGGGCCGTCCGCGGGGCGAGCGCGGACAGCGGCACCGCCAGGAACGGGACGGACGCCTTCAGCGTTTCCGCGGACACGTCCCACTTCCGCGCGTCCGCCCACGCCTTGAGCACGTCGGGGTCGGCGGTGACGGCAGCGAGCGGGGCGGGGAGCTTTTCGCCGAGCCAGGGGTCGTACAGGACGACGTCCGCCCCGGCGCGCACGCCGACGGCCCAGAACGGCCCCTTCCCGGCCGGGCTGCCGGGGGGCGTCCAGGCCCAGGGCTGATCGGCCGAGCCGGGTGGCCCGACGAGGCAGGCGTCGAGCCCCAGCTGCTGGAGGATCGCGAGGAACACGAACGCCCGTTCGAGCCCGCTGCCGGACCCGCGGCGTAACACCGCCGACGGCGGGGCGGGGGGGAGGAGCTGCACCTGATTCTGCCCGACGAAGACGAAGTGCTGTTGGAGCACGACCTGCCGGCCGAGCCAGGCGAACGCGGCGTCCGCCTGCTTGACCGGGTCGCCGGCCGGGGCTTCCAGGGCGCGGGCGATGTCGCGGAAGTAGTAGGCGTCCGCGAGGGCGTTCGGGTCGAAGTTCGTGTACCCCGCGGGGCGGAGTTCCGCCGCGTCCGCGTCCGTCAGCGGCACGACGGCGCGCAGGGCCTTCTCCGCGTCCGGGGTCAGCCCGGCCGGCTGTTCGGCGGCGGGGTTCGCGGTCAGCCCGTTGTTCAACTCCGAGAGCACCCGCCGGCAGGTCGTCGCGTCGTTGCTCTCGCGCAAGGCCGGCGCGACCCGCGGCCAGGGGTCGTCCGGCGGCTTCGCCGCGGCGGTGTTCTTCGTCGTGTTCTTCCCGCCACACCCGACCAGCACGGCGAGGGCGAACGCGGGCAGGAGGCGGGCAAGCACTGTCATCGCGGCGGTTCTCACGCGGGCGCAGAGCAGAACATCGTGTCGGATGGGTCGAGCGTTTCGGCTCTGACCCCGCTGTCCGGGCGATCCCTTCCTTGCCCGGACACGAGCCCGAAGCGCAAGCGAGGGAACCGGTTCTTCCCTCGCTTGCGCTTCGGGCTCGTGGCTACAACGCGGCCCGCAGCCGCAGGCACACGCGGACCAGGTCCGGGAACGCGGCGAGCGGGACCATGTTCGGGCCGTCGCTCGGGGCGCGGTCCGGGTCCGGGTGGGTTTCCACGAACACGCCGTCGCACCCGGCGGCGACCGCGGCGCGGGCCAGCACCGGGACCATCGTCCGGTCCCCGCCGGTGCGGTCGCCCAGGGCACCCGGTGTCTGTACGCTGTGGGTCGCGTCAAAGATCACCGGCGCGCCGGTTTGTTGCATCCAGGGGATCGACCGCATGTCGTTGACGAGCAGCCCGTAGCCGAACGTCGTGCCGCGCTCGCACAGCAGCACCCGCCGGTTGCCCACTTCCGCCAGCTTCGCGACGACGTTCTTCATGTCCCACGGGGCCATGAACTGCCCCTTCTTCACGTTCACGACCTTGCCCGTCTCCCCGGCCGCGATCAGCAGGTCGGTCTGCCGGGCCAGGAACGCGGGGATCTGCAGGATTTCGCACACCTGGGCGGCGGGCCGGCAGTGCGCGACCTCGTGAACGTCGGTCGTGACCGGCAGCCCGGTCTTCTCCCGGACCGCGTCGAGGACCCGCAGCCCCTCGTCGATCCCGAGGCCGCGGAAGGATTTTCCGGAGCTGCGGTTCGCCTTGTCGAACGACGCCTTGAAGACGAGCGGGAACCCGACCTCGCGGGACACCGTCACCAGCGCGTCGGCCACGCCGAGGCAGTGGTCCCGCGATTCGATGACGCACGGCCCCGCGATCCACAGCAGCGGGGCACCCCCGCCGACGGTGTACGGGCCGACCGAGACTGGCATGGGAGTCCCTTCCGAAACGACGCGCACGGCCCGACGCCACCAGGGGCAGTATACGGACGGGCCGGCGGTCGGCTGGCGAAGGGACGGAGGAGGATGCGGGGGGGCGATTCGGGCGGGGGCGGGTGCTCCGGCGGGCGGCCGGGCGGTCAGTCCGCCACGGGTTTGCCTTCCGCCAGAACCCGCGCGGCGAGCTGCCCGAGCACCTCTTGCACGCCCCGGAGCTGGGCCAGCGGGTCGTCGCCGACGTCCGCGACGAGCCCCGCCCGCTTCGCCTGGATCCGCTCGACGAGCAGGTTCATGTGGGAGTGGTACGCCTCGGCGGAGGCCCGGACGTGCTTGCGGGTGCCGAGCACGGTCAGGATCAGCTCGGTGGGCACCGCCGCGCCGGTCTCGTCCGCGACGGCCGGCAGCCCCTTGTCCGCGAGGGCCTTCGCCAGCGCGGCGAGGTCCGCCGGGGTGAGGGCCAGGCGAACGGCCCCGCCCCACCGGGTGCCGTCCCAGTGGCGGGCGGTGGCGACGCCGTCGGCGACGGTCAGCCCGGTGCCGGGCGAGGACCCGGCGTCGTAAGCCGGGGGAGCGCACGTGTAGGTCAGCGTCAGCCCGGCGGGGCCGACCGCCCCCGAGGCGACCTTCGCCAGCCCGTCCGACAGGTCGGCCGCGCGGACCCCGGCCCTGGCGGACGACTCGCACGCCCCGAGCACTTCTGCCGCGAACCGGGCGAGCTCTTTCGACTGTGCCCCGCCGCCGAGCTGGTTCGCGTTCGCGACCGTCTCGGTGCCGTCCCGGACCGTCACCCACCCGACCAGCGGCGGCGGGTCGTTCGGCCCGACCCGCCCGGACCGGCCGGGGACGGCCCCGAGCCTCGTCGGCAACTCGGCGACCTTCGCCGCCTTGAATTTCGCCTGGAAGTCGGCGGCGCGGGCGGCGTCGACGGTGAACTGGATCGCCCCGTCGTACACGCCCACGGCGGGCCGGCCGGGGCCGCCGAACGTCAGCTCCGCGGACCGCCCGCCCCACACGACGACGGCCTTGACCCCGGCCTTGTTCAAGGCGGGCGTCCCACCCGGTTCGGCGGCGAGCGACGCGGACCCGGCGAGGGCGGACAGGACGGCGGCGGTGAGGGTGCGGACGCGCACGGCGACTCCTCCGGGTGCGGGGGCGAGCGAACGGGGCGGAATCGATACTCCGCGCGGGTTGTATTGATTCTGGTTCCCTCCCCCTGGGAGGGGGAGGGTAAGGGTGGGGGTCGCTTGAGGGGTGAACGCTTCACCCCCACCCCAACCCTCCCCCCTCAAGGGGGAGGGAGAAAGATCAATCCAGACCGCGTGCGGTATCATCAGCCTGGGAGAACGGACGGGAGACGCAGACAAGACGACGGAATCCGCAAAGTCCAACACCCGGTCAGGGAGTGTCCCGCGATGACTTCGTGAGGTGGCGGTGAGTTCAGTTGTGTCGCCGTTCTTCAGGCCAACGGCCTGGGAGGATTCAGCCCTGGGCACCGCCCAGGGTTGGCAACCCACTATTCTCTTCAGGCCAACGGCCTGGGACAAGCGTGTCTCAGGCCTGCGGCCTGAAATCCCCGATTTTCATAAACCCTGGGCGTTGCCCAGGGCTGAGTCCTCCCAGGCCGTTGGCCTGAAGAAGTGCAATCGCGAACTCGTCGCTGGACGGTTGCTTACTTCGCCCGCACCTTCACGGGGATGATCCGCCGGACCACCTTGGAGGCGTCGAGCGGGTCGCGCTCCCCGGCGGGGACGAGCGGGTACGGCGTCACGAACCGCCAGATGCGGGCGTCCCCCTTCGCGATCTCTTCCTTGTGCCGGCTGCGGACGATCTCGAACAGGGGCATCGGCTTCTCGGACGCGAACAGCACGACGTGTTCCGTGGCCGCGTCCGCACCGGTCAGGATGCTCGCGACCTTGAACCCCCGGTTCTCCGCGGGCGGCAGCAGGGTCAGCCACTTGTCCACCTCCGCCCGGTTGACCTTCAACGGCTGGACGACGCACTCGCCGTCGGACTGGACCCAGACCGCCTCGACGAAGACGTCTCGGGTGGGCTTCACCTCGATACGGAAGATGTCCCGGGTGGTCCCTTCCAGCGCCGGGGCGAGGGTCCCGGTCACGCTGAACCGGAAAGACAGGTCGAACGGGGCGGCGTCCGGGGTGATGTCGCCGACGGACAGGCCGCTGACGAGGGGGTACTCCTTCCCGGCGCGGATGTCGGCCGCCAGCGGGCGGGACGGCGTCTCCGCGAAGGGGTTGGCCCGGAGCTTCGGCCCGCTCGGGGGCGAGTCCGGGGTCAGGGACAGGACGTAGACGGACTTCAAATCCTTCGCGAGCGGGGTCGGGCCGTCCTTCGTCAGCAGGGCCGCCGTCAGCCAGTCGCCGCGGAGGAACGGGACGGGACGGACCTGCTTCCGCCTGGACAGGAACTCCTTCGCCGCGGGCGGCGGCGGGCCGACGAACGGGTATTCGAGCAGGATCAGGTCGAACCCGGTGAAGTCGGCCGCGCCGTCGGCCTTCCCGGCGGTGACGTGGTCGAACAGGTCCGGGGCGGTCCACCCGATCTTCCCGGCGTCGATCCGGTAGATCGTGGCCAGGTCGTCGATCGGGTCCACCGGGAAGTTGGTGGTCCCGGCGGCGGCGATGAGGGCCTTCTTGAACGCCGGCTCCAGGTCGCCCATCGGCGGGGCGGGGGCGTCGTCGCCGAACAGGTGGCGGAACGAGACGTACCGGTAGTTGGCGGCCTCCGCGGGGGTGGCCACCTTGGTCGCCTCGTGCCGGAGGATTTCGTCCAGCACGGACGCCTCGCTGAAGCTGGCGGGGTAGCCGGGGGCCCCGGCGTCGATCCAGGCGCGGACGGCGGCGATCTCCTGTTTCGTAGGCCGCGCCTTCCCGCCGGGGGGCATCGACCCGTCTTCGAGCAGGTGCAGGATCAGGGAACTGGCCGGGGCCGCCTTGTTCGCGAACGGGACCGGCACGTCGGCGGACATGTACCCGGCGTGGTCCATGACGGCGAACGCCTTGTGCCCCGCCCCGCCGGACGCGTGGCACTCCAGGCAGTACTTCTTGAGCACCCGCCGGGCTTCGATGGCCGCGTCGCTCTTCTCCCGGGCCGTGGGCGGGTCGGCCGCGGTGGCGGGGGCCACCGACGCGAGCAGAACGGCGAGGGCGAGGCGGACCATGCGGGTGTCTCGGCGTGCGGGGCGGGTCGGCGGAACCGGCTGGCGAGCCGCTCGCAATATCCTATCGCACCCCGCCCAGTTCCTTCACGATCGCCTCCGCGAATTCGTGGGCCGCCTCCGGCCCCTTGGCCGTCACGAACGGCAGGCTGACGACGACGTCCTTGTTCTCCGTGGTGAGGCCGTCCGTCGGGTAGTTTTTGCTGGCCGCGACGGCGTGCCCGCTGAGGACGTTATGCCCCTTCAGCACCCCGACCCCGGCGCAGATCGCCGCGACGACCCGCTTCTGCTTGCGGTCCCCGGACAGGTACATGATGCCGTCGATCAGCCGGCGGCTGTCCTTCGCGCCGGCCGCGCCGGGGGCGAACTCGTCGACGCGCTTGCCCACGAAGATGACCGCGGCGTAGTCCTGCGGCTTCACGTCGGCCAGCCGGAAGTCGGCCTTCACGGACGCAGGCGGCTTCGGCGGCGGCGGGAACTCGCCCTTCGGCGGGAACTCGCCCTTGGGGGGTTTCGGCGGGAACAACTTGGCGACCGACTCGACGGCGATGTCGTCCCCCGAGAGGCTGGCCGTGCGGCCGACGTACCCGGCGTCGGTCAGCACCCGGCGGACGGGGGCGTAGTCTTCCCACAATAGCCCGGACGACGGCAACACGAACAGCACCTTCGCCGGGACTTCTCCGACCGGAGTCGGGGTGGGCGTCGGGGTCGGCACCGGCGGCGGTTCGGGCGGCGGCGGCTTCGGCAGGTCCGGCGGCGGGCCCTTCGCGGGTTCGGTCGGCGGGGTCTTCTTCCCCTCCGGCGGCTTCGGCTTCGGGCCTTTGTCGGCCGACTTCCCCGGATCGGACTTCGCGCCGCCGTCGACCACTTCGATCTCCGGCTTCGCCCGCCAGATGCGGTAGCCGGCGAACAGGATCGCGGCGAACCCGAGGACGCTGACCCCGGTGACGAGCAGCATCCGCCGCCGGGCCGCCGCCTCCCGGGCTTTCCGCCTGGACTTCTTCCGGCTGCGGGACACCGGTTCCGCGGGTTCGTCGTCCTCCTGCGGCGGCTCGACCACCTCGGCGTCGACGACCGCCGGGGCCGGGGTGCTCAGCCCGCGGGTCGAGACGGTTTCGGCCCCGGCCGCGAACGCGCCGGACGGAATCGCCTTCGCGATCCGCACGCCGGAGGCCATGCCCGCCGGGGCCGCGGCGGGTCCGGCGGCGAGCCGGGTGCCGGACTCGCTCCCCGGCTTCGTCAGCGGGAGCAGTGCCGCCGCGAGTTCCATCGGCGTCTGGAAGCGGTCGTCCGGGTGCTTGGCGAGCAACTTCGCCAGGATGTCCAGCACCTCCGGCGGCACGTCCCGGCGGATGTCGGACACCTTCGGCGGCGCTTCCTGAACGTGGGCGATCATCTTCTCGAAGGCGTTCGTCCCGCCGAACGGCGCGTTCCCAGCGAGCAGGTAGTACAGCGTGCAGCCCAGGGAGTACAGGTCCGAGCGGATGTCCACGGTGGCGGAACTGCGGGCCTGTTCAGGGGACAGGAAGTCCGGCGTGCCGACGACCAGTTCCGGGGACGTCATGCGGGCCGCGGTACCGGACGTGGGCTCCGGGCCGTCCGACATCGCGATCCGGGCCAGGCCGAAGTCGAGGATTTTGACCTGCCCCTTCTTCGTCACCATCAGGTTGTGCGGCTTGATGTCCCGGTGGACCATCCCCTTCTCGTGGGCGTGCTGCAGCCCGAGCGCCGCCTGCCGGATGAAGTGGCACGCCATCGGCACCGCGAGCGGGCCCTTGCGTTCGATCAACTTGTCCAGGCTGACCCCGTCGACGTGCTCCATCACGAGGAAGTGCAAGCCACCCGCTTCATCGGCGTCGTAAGCCGTGACGATGTTCGGGTGCCCGAGCCGGGACGCGAGGCGGACCTCCCGGCGGAACCGCTCGACGGCCCCCTCGGTGGCGGTCATCCGGCCGTTGAGCACCTTCAAGGCCACCGTGCGGCCCATGATGCGGTGCTCGGCCTTGAAGACGACGCCCATGCCGCCGGCCCCGAGCTTGCCGAGGATCTCGTACCGCGGGTGGTTGACGAGCGGGGCGTAGGGGCCGGCCGTCGACACCGCGACGGGCTTCGCGGGGGCCGCCTCGTCGCCGTAGATCGTGCCGCTGATCGGGCCGGCCGCCAACGCTTCCCGGGCGAGCCCGACGAGCGAGTCCGGCCCGACGGACGACAGCTTGTCGCAGCATTCCTCGCAGTTCGCGACGTGCGCCTCGACGGCGGCCCGCTCGTCCGGGGGGAGTTGCCCCAACCCGAAGGCGGAGAGCGTGTGAGCGTCCGGGTGAACGGCGTCGGACACGGCGGGCATGGCGAAAACCCCTGGGCGAGAACCGATGACACCGAATAGATGGAACGGGCCGGTGAAACCTTTCAGCGGTGGGTGGAGACGGCAGCCCTCCGCAACCGTTCTGGTCCCCTCCCCCTTGAGGGGGGAGGGTTAGGGTGGGGGTGAGG
The DNA here is from genome assembly GCA_964444365.1 of uncultured Alcaligenaceae bacterium. Classification (GTDB taxonomy): domain Bacteria; phylum Planctomycetota; class Planctomycetia; order Gemmatales; family Gemmataceae; genus CAYUHJ01. The sequence continues at coordinate 23,775 of CAYUHJ010000029.1, forward strand.
GGCTCACAACTGAAGCGACCCCCACCCCTACCCTCCCCCCTCCCAGGGGGAGGGAGCTAGACCTGCTGTCCCCCTTCACCGCTTCGCCGCGACGAGCAAGCCCGCCAGAACCAGCGCCGCGCCGACCGCGGTCCGCGGGGTGACCTTTTCCCCCAGCACCGCCCACGCCAGCACCACGGCCACGACGAAGCTCCCCTTGTCGATCAGCGCGACCGTGGACACCTCACCGGCGGCAAGGGCTTTGTAGTAGAACACCCACGACGCGGCGGTCGTCGCGCCGGACAGCCCGAGCCACACGAGGTTCTTCGCCGTCAGCGCGGCCACCTCTGCCCGCGGCACGAACCCGGCGGCGAACGCGAACACGAACCCCGCGACGAACACGGTCCGGACCGCGAGCCCGAGTTCCCCGCTGATGCCGTCGAGCCCCTGCTTCGCGACCACCGAGGTGAACCCGGCGAAGGCCATCGACACGACCGCGAACACGACCCAGCGTTCCACCGGCGGCTCCTGTTTTCCCCCCAGCGTGACAGGCAACCGCCGGCGCGTCAACAGGGTGCCGCGCGAACCTTGAAGGGTGGTTGAAACGTCTTCCAAGAGCCGCGAACGCGAGTGAGCGGTTCGCTTCCCGCCTGAAGACGCTGTCGTCATTCCCAGGGGGTCAGCCGCTGACTCGCGTTCGCGGTTCCTGAAGGAGTTTGATTCGAGGTTCCCATGCCCCAGACCCTCCGCGTCGGCGACGTGTTCGTCGCCGGCTGCCCGAGCTGCTCGCCGACGAGCCCGGTCCCGCACGCCGTCCGGCAGGTCACGCGGAAGGGGTCGAAGCTGGCCGCCGACACGCTGTGCCTCGCGCCGCGGTGCTTCCGCTCGGCCGTCGGGTCGCTCGACCCGGCGGAGGGGGTGTTCCACGTCACCTGGCTGGACTACCACGAGGACCGCAAGCCCGACCGGGTGAAGACGGAAACCTTCTCGGAACTGTTCCACGACCCTGCTGCGGCCGCTGCCCTCGCGCCGCCGGCCGAGTTCACCCGCGAACGCCGGAAGGCCGTCGGCGACGCCATCGCGGCCGTGTTGCAGAAGCGACAGTTCACGCGGAAGCGGCAGCTCGAGACGCACCTCGCGGAGATGTTCCCCGAGTTCGCGGCCGTCAACCTCTCCGACCGCGGCGAGGTCCGGCTCGCGTTCCCGGAGGTGTCGGGGGTGCTGAAGGACTTGCGCATCGCGGGTCGAATCCGGTTCGCGCTGCAGAACGGCCGGCACGTCTTCGGGACGGGCCGCAAGGTGCGGACGACCTCCGCCCACTCGGCGAACCGTGCCTGGCAGCGGTTGCGGGACCACCGGGTGAAGCCGGGGCCGGTCCGGGTGACGCTGTGCGTCTACATCCCGGTGGCGAGCGAGGACGCGCTCGACCACTTCTTCCAGGCGGTGTTCCCGGCGGCGAGCGTGTCGACGCCGTTCCACCGGGTGCAGCTGACGTGCGCCTACGGGGACCGCAAGGCGATGCGGGCGGGCTTCCGCACCGGGGACGCCGAGTGCGAACTGACGCTCGCCCCGCACCGGATGACGGTCACCGCGTCGCTCCAGGAGGTGGGCTTCGCCACGTCGGTCATCAAGGTCCTGCTGATCGGGAACCTGATCGCCCGCGAGGTGGTGTGTGCCGCGCACATGGATCACACGGTGCTGACGCTGAAGGGCCGTCCGGTGTTCCCGGCGACGGTGCTGGTCCACAACCAGTTGCCGCACTCGGACGCGCTCTGGCGGACGGAGTACGCGAACCTGCACCGGTCGTTCCACGGCTTCCCGGAGATGGACCACAAGGAGGAACGCAGCGTCTCGAAGCGGGTGATCCTCGGCCACGCGAAGCACCGCCGGGCCGCGTTCCCGCCGGACCTGGTCCAGTCCCACCTGGAGCAGTTCCGGCTCGCGTTCCTCCGCGAGTACATCGGGGCGCTCGGCACCGCGGACGAGTACGTCCCGCCGTCGATCTTGCGCGCCTACGCCCCGAAGGGGGAGGAGGCCGACAAGCTCGTCGCGGAACTGACGGCGATCTACGAGGAGCGGCTGAAGAAGATCGGCCTGGAACGGCAGAAGGGGGAGCAGCGGGTGAAGCTCTTCCTGTCGCGGATGAACTTCTGGCAGTCGCTGATCGTGATGCTGTTCGCGGTCGCCGCCGTGACGGAGGTGAAGGAGCTGATGTGGGCCATCGCCGCGCTGTCGGTGGCGTTCGTCGGGTACCTGTTCTGGGAGACGGTCTGGCGGAAGCGCCTCAAGGAAGAGGACGCCCCGCCGGGCGAGTGAGCGGCGGCGCGGCGAGCGGCGGGGCGCTTGCTTCTCCCCGCCGGTCGCGGTAACTTCACTCTACCTGCCTTCTCACTTTCCGTCGGAGCCTGCATGTCGTACCGTCTTCTCGCTGCCGTGGCCGCGCTCACCGCGGGCATTGCAATCGCCGTTCCCCCGGACGCCAACCCGAAGGCCGCCCCCAAGACCGACGCGGAGAAGGCCGCCGCGGCGGTCGCCGTCGAGAAGGGGTTGAAGGTCGACCTGTGGGCGGCCGAGCCGCTGTTCGCGAACCCCGTCGCGTTCGCGTTCGACGAGAAGGGCCGCTGCTTCGTCGCGGAAACGACCCGCTTCGGCAACGGCGTCCCGGACACCCGCGGGCACATGTACTGGCTCGACGACGACCTCGCCTGCCGCACCGTCGCCGACCGCGTGGCGATGTACAAGCGGGAGTACCCCGGCAAGAAGCCGTACCTCGGCTACGAGAAGTTCGACGACCAGGTCCGGATGATCTGGGACGCGAAGGGCGACGGCAAGGCCACGGACTCCAGCGTCTTCGCGAAGGGGTTCAACCGCCCCGAAGACGGCCTCGCCGCCGGGATCCTCGCCCGCAAGGGGAGCGTCTACCTCACCAACATCCCGGACCTGTGGCTGTTGAAGGACACGAAGGGCACGAACACCGCGGACGTGCGGCAGTCCCTGTCCACCGGGTACGGCATCCACGTCCAGTTCCTCGGCCACGACTCGCACGGGCTCCGCATCGGGCCGGACGGCAAGCTCTACTTCAGCATCGGCGACCGCGGCTTCAACGTCGTCACCAAGGAAGGCAAGAAGCTGTTCAACCCGGACAGCGGGGCCGTGCTGCGGTGCGACCTGAACGGGGCGAACCTGGAGGTCGTCCACGTCGGGTTGCGGAACCCGCAGGAACTCGCGTTCGACGATTATGGCAACCTCTTCACCTACGACAACAACTCGGACTCCGGCGACCAGGCGCGGTGGGTCTACATCGTCGAGGGGGGCGACTCCGGCTGGCGGTGCGGCTTCCAGTACGAGACCCTGTACCACCCGCCGACCGTCAAGCAAGGCAACCGCGGGTCGTGGAACGCGGAACTCATCTGGCAGGCCGGCAACCCGGACGTGCCCGCCTACGTCGTCCCCGCGCTCGCGAACTTCGGCAGCGGCCCGAGCGGGCTGACGCACTACCCCGGCGTCGGCCTGAGCGACCGGTACAAGGGCCACTTCTTCGCCTGCGACTTCACGTCGAACGCCGGCAGCAGCAAGGTCTGGTCCCTCGCGGTGAAACCGAAGGGGGCGGCGTTCGAGGTCGTCGACCGGCACGAGTTCGTCCGCCAGATGGTGCCGACGGACTGCGACTTCGGCCCGGACGGCGCGTTCTACGTCTCCGACTGGGTCGGCGGCTGGAGTCCGCCGGGCAAGGGACGACTCTTCAAGATCACCGACCCCGAGGCGCAGAAGAACCCCGCCGTCGCGGAGGCGAAGAAGCTCCTCGCGGACGGCCTGGAGAAGGAGACGATCGAGTCCCTCGCCAAACTGCTCGGCCACCCGCACCAGCAGGTCCGGCAGGAGGCGCACTTCGAACTCGCGAACCGGGCGACCCGCGTCGACACGGCCGAGAACGCGATGGAGTCACTCATCACGGTGGCGAAGGAAGGGAAGGAACTGCTTCCCCGCATGCACGCGATCTGGGCGCTCGGGATGGTCGGCCGGGACGGGTCGCCGAAGGCGACGAAGACCCTGACGGAACTGGCCGCGGACAAGGACACGGAGGTGAAAGCGCAGGTCGCCCGGGCGCTGGCCACCCTTCCCACCCCGAACGCCGCCGCACCCGGTCGGCGCTTCGACTTGACGCCCGCCGAAGAGATGTACTTCGCCACGTCCGCCCTCGTGAAGGATGCCGACCCGCGCGTGAAGGCGCTGGGGCTGATCGCCTACGGCAAGTTCGCCCCGCACACCCCGCCGAACCCCGGGGCCCGCGACCCTGGGTCGGAAACGATCCTGTACGGCCCGCAACTCGACGCCTTGAAAGCGAACGCCGACAAGGACGCCTACGTCCGTCAAGCCGCGGTGCAATCCTTGGTGCTGGCCACCGCGAACCCGGACGACCTGTACCGCTACTGGACCGCGAACAAGGCCGCTTACGACACCCCCTCCGTTCGCATGGGTGTCGCCCTCGCCCTGCGGAAGCTCGAAAGCGGGAAGGTCGCCGAGTTCCTGACCGACCCGGACCCGAAGGTCGCGGTCGAAGCAGCCCGCGCCGCCCACGACGAACGCATCGAGGCGGCGCTGCCGAAGCTCGCGGAACTGGCCGACAAGTCGGGCCAACCCGATGCGATCGCGTACCGCGCCCTGAGCGCGAACGGCAAGCTCGGCAAGCCGGAACACGCCGCCCGCCTCGCCGGCTTCGCTTCGCGGGCCAGTGAACCGGACCACCTCCGCGTGGTCGCCCTGAAGCTGCTCGCCGAATGGGCCAAGCCGAGCCGCCGGGACGCGATCACCGGCATCACGCAAGACCTCGGGACCCGCCCGGCGACCGACGCCGCCGACGCGATCAAGCCGCACCTGTCGAAAATCTTCGCCGGGTCCGACGCCCTCCGCGGGCAGGCCGTGAAGACCGTCACCGCCCTCGGCATCGCCGACGTCGGCCCGCTGATGGCCGCCCTGGTGAAGGACACGACCCGCCCCGCCGGCATCCGCGGCGAAGCGGTCCTCGCCCTCGCCGCACTCAAGGCGAAGGAACTCCCCGCCGCGATCGCGACGGCCCTGGAGTCGGACGACGTCCGCCTCCGCGCCGCCGCCCGACTCGCGAAAGCGAACGCCGACCTGAAGACCGCTTCCGACGAACTGCCGTCGCTGCTCACCGATTCCAAACTGTCGGTGCCGGAAAAACAGGCCCTGTTCGACGCCCTGGCCCGCGTCCCCGAGTCGAAGCCCGCCGACGAGGCGCTCGCGAAGTGGCTCGACGACGCGGCCGCCGGCACCGTTCCGGCGGAACTCCGGCTCGACGTGACCGAGGCCGCCAAGGCCCGGCTCGCCGCGAAGAACCTGAAGCTGCACGCCCCGCTCAAGGACAAACTCGCCGCCATCGAGAAGGCGGAACGCGAGGCCGCCAAGAAGGACCCGCTCGCCCCGGACCGCCCGGCCCTCGTGGGCGGCGACGCCGACCGCGGCCGGAGCATCGTCCTGAACTCGGCCGCCGTCCACTGCCAGCGGTGCCACAAGATCGACGGCCAGGGCGGGGACGTCGGTCCGTCCCTCAACGGGGTGGCGAAGGACAAGACCCGCGAGTACCTGCTCGAAGCGATCGTCGCCCCGAACAAGGCCATCGCCAAGGGGTACGAGAGCGTCCTGCTCACCCTCGTCGACGGCCGCACCGTCTCGGGCGTGCTCCGGGCGAAGGACGCCAAGACCATCACGGTGGTCCAGGCCGACGGCAAGGTCGTCGTCGTGCCGAAGGACGACGTGGAGAGCGAAAAGCCCGACAAGTCCGCGATGCCGGACGACGTGGCGAAGAAGCTCACCCGCCGCGAACTCCGGGACGTGGTCGAGTTCCTGGCGAGCTTGAAATGACCGGGTCGCCGCGGGGTTTCGGGTAAAATGCCCGCATGACCCCGATCGACCTCGACCACAACGCGACGACGCCGACGCGCCCGGAGGTGTGGGCCGCGATGCGGCCGGCGTGGGACGCGGGCGGCAACCCGGCGTCGGCCCACCACGCCGGGCGGACGGCCCGCCGGTACCTCGAAGACGCCCGGGAGCGGGTCGCCGCGCTGATCGGCGCGGCCGCCGACGAGGTCGTCTTCACCAGCGGCGCGACCGAGGCGAACAACCTCGCCCTGTTCGGCCTCGCCGGCGAACCGGGGCACATTCTCGCCGCGCCGATCGAACACCCGTGCGTGATCGAACCGCTGAAGCAACTCGGCACCCGCGGGTTTGCCGTGGAGTGGCTGCCCGTCACGCACGGCGGCCACGTCGAGCAACGGGCGGTCGTCGACCGGGTCCGCCCGGACACCCGGCTCGTCGCGCTGATGCTGGCGAACCACGAGACCGGCGCGCTGCAGCCGGTCCGGCACGTCGCGAAGACGCTTCCCAAACACGTCCTGCTCCACTGCGACGCGGCCCAGGCGGTCGGCAAAATCCCCGTGAATTTCCGGGATTTGGGCGTGACCAGCCTGACCGCGTCCGGCCACAAGTTCGGCGGCCCGAAGGGCGTCGGCGTACTCGTGCTGAAGCGCGGCACCCCGCTCCGCCCGTTGCTGTTCGGCGGCCACCAGCAGCGCGGCCACCGGCCCGGCACGGAACCGGTACCGCTCGCCGTCGGGTTCGCGGCCGCCCTGGAACTGGCCGTGCGGGAGATGGACGCGAACCGGGCGAAGCTGGAGGCGTTGCGGGCGCGGTTTCTGAACCGGCTGCGGTTTCGGAACCCCTCTCCCCAACCCCCTCCCCGAAGCGGAGAGGGGGAGTCCGAACGGGTTTCCCCCCCTCTCCGCTTCGGGGAGGGGTCGGGGGAGGGGTTGCCTTTCACCCTGAACTCCCCCCCCGACGCCCTGCCCACGACGCTGAACCTGTCCTTCCCCGGCTGCCGGTCGGACGTGCTGCTGATGGCCCTCGACCTCGCCGGCGTCGCGTGCAGCACCGGGTCCGCGTGTTCGAGCGGGAGTTTGCTGCCGTCCCCGGTGTTGCAGGCGATGGGCGTCCCGGACGAGGTGCTCCGCTCCGCGATCCGCTTCAGCTTCGGCCCGACCCTGACCGAAGCGGACATCGACGACGCGGCGGACCGGGTGGCGGGGTGCGTCAAGCAGATTCTTGGCGAGCGTCACCCGTGAGGGTGACGAGTACTTCACTTGTGTAGCACTCGTCACTCTCACGGGTGACGCTCGCCAAGAATCGCTCGCCATCCACGTCACGCCCCGTAGTCGATCTCGCCGTCGTTGACGTTGATCTGGTGCGCGAAGATGAAGTTTCGCCGGCCCTCGACGTCCTCGCCCATCAGCGTGCGGAACATCTTCTCGGCGTTGATCGCGTCGTTCATCGTCACCTTCAGCAGCGTCCGCGCCGTGGGGTTCAGTGTCGTGTCCCAGAGTTCCTCGGGGTCCATTTCGCCGAGCCCTTTGAACCGGGTGACGGTCAGCCCGCGTTCGCCGAGGCGGCGGATCTCCGCGATGAGTTGCCGGAGGCTGTCCAGGTCCTTGCGGGTTTCCCCGTAGGCGAGCTGGAACCGCACCGCCGGTTCGCGGCCGGCCAATCGCGGTAACGGGAGCAGATCCTTCGGCTCGAACCCCGCCGTTTTCAGCTTGGCAACCCCGCGGTTCAGGGCCTTCACCTCGTGCCACTCGTCGACGGTGAACCGGAACTTCTCGTCGATCGGCGCGGCGGGCTCGGCACCGGCAGGGGTCGAGCCGGACGACATCGTGTCGTCGCTGAGAACGAGTTCGTGGTCGAGGGCCGTCGACTGCTCGGCGCGGAACGCATCCACCTCGGCTTGCGTGTGGAAGAAGTGCTCCTTCCCGCCCAGCCGGACGTGGAACAGCGGGAACCCGGCCGCCGTCTGCCGCTGGACGAACGCCGCGAACGAGTGCCCCCGGCGTTCGAGGATCGCGACGGCGTGCTCGATCTCGTCCAGCACCGGGATCAGGTCGCCGAGCTCGATCGCCGTCAGTTCGCGGTGCCGGTCCCGGCCTTCCACCGCGAGGACGTGCAGCGTCGCCTCCTTGAGCCCGCGGCCGAAGAGTTCCTTCGCCATCTCCTCGCGGGTCTGCACGAACCGGGTCTCCTTCTTTTGCGTGACCTTGAACAGCGGCGGCCGGGCGACGTAGATGTGACCCGCTTCGATCAGCTTGCGCATCTGGCGGAAGAAGAACGTCAACAACAGGGTGCGGATGTGTTGGCCGTCCACGTCGGCATCAGTCAGGATGATGATCTTGCTGTACCGGACCTTGGATACATCCTCGACATTGTCAATGTCAATGCCCACCGCGGAGATGAGGGCTGCAATCTCTTTATTGGCTAACAACTTTTCCAACCGCGCCCGTTCGACGTTGAGCACCTTGCCCCGCAGCGGCAGCACGGCCTGGTAGAACCGGTCCCGACCGCTCTCGGCGGAGCCGCCGGCGGAGTCCCCTTCCACCAGGAACAGCTCGGACTTGTCGCGGTCCTTCGTGGTGCAGTCCATCAGCTTGCCGGGCAGCCCGCCGCCGCGGAGGAGGTTTTTGCGGTCGATGACGGCGTCCCGCGCCTTCTTCGCCGCGATGCGGGCCTCGGCGGCGAGGGCCACTTTTTTCGTGATGAACGCCGCGTCCTTCGGGTTCTTCTCGAAGTACGCGGACAGGGACTCGTACACGACGCTGGACGCGATCCCCTCGACCTCGGGGCTCGTGAGCTTGACCTTCGTCTGGGATTCGAAACTGGGCTTGGGGTGGCTCACACTGATGACCGCCGTCAACCCGTCGCGGAAGTCTTCGCCCTTGAGTTCCAGCCCGTCCTTGAAGTGGCCTTCCTTCTTGCCATAGGTTGTAATGGAACGTGTGATGCCGGCCCGCAACCCGGACTGATGCGTGCCGCCGTCCTTGTTGTAGGCGTTGTTGGTGAAGCACAGTTCCCGGCGTTCGTCGCCGGTCGTGTACTGGATACAGGCCTCGACCGTGATGCCGTCGACCATCTTCGTGAGATAGATCGGCGGGTGGCCGACCTGCTCGCCGGTGTTGAGGAAGACGACGTAGTCCGTGATGCCCGCTTCGGAATAGTAGGTGTCCGCCCGGCCGTCCCGCTCGTCGCGGATGGAGAGCCGCAGGTTCTTGTTGAGGTACGCGATCTGCTGGAACCGCGTGGCGAGCTTCTCGTAGACGAACTGCAGCTCGCCGAACTTCTCGGGGTCGGGCTTGAAGGTGATCGTGGTGCCAGTCTGCCCCTTCGGCGCGGGGCCGAGGTCCTGCAACGCGCTGACCGCCTTCCCGCGGGCGAACTCCATCTTGTACACGCGGCCGTCCCGCCGGACCTCCGCCTCGCACCATTCCGAGAGGGCGTTCATCGCCTTCGCGCCCATGCCGTGCAGCCCCGCGGACGTGCGGTACGCCTCGTTGTTGAACTTCCCGCTGGACCCGGCGATGGTGAGCGCTTCTTCCAGCGTGGACTTGCCGGTGTCCGCCTTGATGCCGACCGGAATCCCCCGGCCGTCGTCCGCGATGGAGATGGACCCGTCGACGTGCGTGACGATGGTGATGTTCTTGCAGTACCCCGCCAGCGCCTCGTCAACGGAGTTGTAGACGACTTCCCAGACGAGGTGGTGCATCCCTTCAATGTCGGTGTTGCCGATGTACATCCCCGGCCGGTGCCGGATGTGGTCCGCGTCGCGCTTCGTCTCGATGTTGCTCTCGTCGTAGTCCACCGCAACGGCCGCGTCGGTGCTCATGCTCGCATCCCTTCCGGTTCGACAATTCGGTGCCTTTAATCTATCCGAAATCGGGTAGACAACGAGTCCGAACCGACCGATAATGTGGTCGGAGATCGTCGGAGCGCGGTTCCCAACTACCTTCGCAAATCAGGGCTAGATATCGACTTACGCGCCGTTATCGAATGGTCGCTTTTCGGAGTGGCTTGCCCCTGATTCCGACGACTCCCCGAACGCGGGCCGTTCCAACGGCCCGCGTTCGTTTTCCGCACTCGCTTCCTCAATCGGCAGTTCGGTTCGGGGCCACGTCCAGACCAATCCTTCTCTTCGGCGGATGATTGACCGATACTGTCTTTCCGCGCCGTCCGTCTTCACCGATCTCGCGACGGCACCACAGACATAGTCCGCCGCCTGGATCAACAGTTCCTTGCTGGAGTCGAGAGCTTTCCAGTCCTTGACCCGCCCGCGCCCGGTGCCCGACTGACCCGCCGACCTTTGCAGGTGACGTCCGTACTCGCGATCCACGTCGCGACCTCCCAGGGAATCAAACCAGACCGTACAGTCTTGCAACCGATCTGCGAGCGTCGTGATGAACTCCGCGGCCAAGTCGGAAAACAAGTCGTGCGGCTTCCGCCAGCGTCCGGGAGGGAGTTGCGACTTGTCGCACGCCACCGCGTGATAGGTCATCGGGCTCGCGGCAAGGCCGTTCAATACCAGGGCGCGCCTGGCAGGGGTGTTGTTCCGAAAGTGGAACTCTTTCCCGCCGTGCTTCTTGCGAATCTCACCCAGGGCAGCCCGACACGCCAGCGCGCTGACTTGATCCGGAAACAGCAAGCCGCCGATGACGAGCCACGGAGATTGACCGGGCTGCACGATCAGCCCGTCGTCCCCGGATTCGTCCAAGACCAGAAGCATGGAATGGCTCGACTGTGTGATTCTACCAATTCGCAGACCGGAATTTCAGGTCGGTGACGGTCGTGCCGGGGAGAAGTTGGCGGAGGGCCGCGAGGAGTTGCCGCTTGCGGAAGTGAGCCAGTTCCTGCATCAAAACGCTGCCCTTGACCTCGACCTCGAGCACGCCGCGGCGGAACGCCCCGGGCCGGGTGTTCGCCGCGTCTTTGCCCGCGACCTCCGCCCACGCGGCTTCGAGCCGCACCCGCTCGGACTTCCGGCCCCAGCCGCGGGACACGAACATCCGGGCGAGCACGTCGGACAGGTTCTCGGGGCCGTCGGCCATCCGCTCGTCCTCCCGGTCACTCGAACTGCTGCCCGGTCAGTTTCAGAAACGTCGCGTGGAAGTCGAACTCGCGGGTGCGGATGGTGGCGGCCTGGCCGGCGCGGATCGCCTCGGCGAAGCGGTGCCGCTCGGCGTCGCTGTCCAGGTCGAACGTCAGCTTTTCGCCCGCGGGGGTGACGACGTCGGCCTTGCGCTCGGTGTGCTCTTGCTTCAGCGCGAGCGGCGAATCGAGGGCGACGAGTTTCCCCTTGCAGACGATGCCGACGCGGTCGCAGACTTGCTCGACCTCGTCCATGTCGTGCGTCGTGAGGACGACCGTCGCCCCAGACTCGACGCGCTTCCGCAGGATTTTGCGGACGACTTCCGCGGAATGCACATCGAGGTTCGCGGTCGGCTCGTCGAGGTACATCACCGGCGGGTCGTGTAGCAGGGCGCGAGCGAGCAGCAATTTCCGCCGCATGCCGAGAGAATAGCCGCTGACGCGGACGTTCGCCGCCTCGTCGAGTTCGACGAGTTTGAGGCACTCCATCACCCGCGACCGCGGCGAGGAGTACAGGTCGGCGAAGAACTCCAGGTTCCGCTTGCCGGTGAACTCGTCGAAGTGGTTTTCGCGGTCGGGGACGTACCCGAACCGGGGCTTCACGGCGGACCACTCCTTCACGACGTCCATTCCGAGAACGTGAACCGTCCCCGCTGTGGGAAGTCGTTGCCCGATGAGCACGCGGATCGTCGTCGACTTCCCCGCCCCGTTCGGGCCGAGCAGCCCGAAGAGTTCCCCCTGGCGGATGTCGAGCGACAGCCCATCGACGGCCACGAAGTCGCCGTAGAGGACGCGGAGGTTCTGGATGGAAATGACGGGAGCAGACATTCGGATCTATCTCACACAAAGCCACAAAGTGTTTAAACCCAATCCTATACTCTTCTTCGTGTCTTTGCGGCTTTGTGTGAGATATTCTTCGATTTACTCCACCGCGCAGCTTTCGCCCTGTTTCACCGTGAAATACTTCGCGGCGGGGTGGTGGAAGACGATCGCGGTCGTCGACTGTTCCGGTTCGAGCAAGAACTGCTCCGTCAGCGTGATGCCGACGCGCGGCGGGTCGATGAGGCGGAACAGGCCGGCCTGGTCTTCGAGGTTCGGGCACGCGGGGTAGCCGAAGGCGTAGCGCCGACCGCGATAGTGGCCCTTGAACAGCTTTCGCACGTCCGGGGAGTCGTCGCCGCCGATACCCCACTCGCGCCGCAGTTCGCCGTGGAAGTACTCGGCCAGCGCCTCCGCCGCCTCCACGCTCAGGCCGTGCAGGAAGAGGTAGTCCTGGTAGCGGTTCGAGTCGTACAGCTCCTTGCACCGCTTGCTGACTTCGTGGCCCACGGTGACGGCCATGAAGCCGACGTGATCGACCGGCTTGCCGTCGACGGCGGGCTCGACGTAGTCGCTGAGGCACAGGTGGTCGCCGAACGGCTGCCGGGGGAACTCGAAGGTTTCGAGCACCGTGACACCGTCCGGGGCGTAGATCGTCAGCGAGTTGCCGTCCGGCGCGGCGGGAAAGAAGCCGTAGGTGACGGACGGCCGCAGCAGGTTCTCGGTGATGCACATCTCCTTCAGCCGCTCCAGCGCCGGCCGGGCCGTGCTCTCGATCTGGTCGCGATAAACCTTCGGGTCGACGCCCCCCTTGCGGAACTGCCACTGCGTGCTGAACAGCGTCAGTTCGTTGAGGTAGCCGAGTACCGTCGGCACGTCGAAGTCCGTGCGGACCCGGCTTCCGAGGAATGGCGGGGCGGGCAGGTTCGGGGCCTTCGGCAGCGTCGGCGACCGGCGAACCCGCAACGCCGCGGCGATCGTGTCGTGCGTCGGGCAACAGCCGTCGACGTGCGGGGCGTGGTGCGAAATCGCGTCGATGGTGTCGAGCGTCCCCTTCGGTGCCTTCGCAACGGTGCGGGAACCCTGGGCCGCGCCTTTGATCGCGATACTCCCGACGTTCTCGATCCGCTTCTGGAGGACGAGTTGGTCCATGATCCGCAGGCCGTCGAAGGCGTCTTCGCCGTAGAAGAGTTGCCCCTTGTAGATGTCGCGCAGGTCCTTCTCGACGTACCGGCGGTTGAGCGCCGCGCCGCCGAGGATGACGGGCGGGCTGATGCCGCGCTCGTTGAGCGTGACCAGGTCTTCCTTCATGATGACCGTCGACTTCACCAGCAAACCACTCATGCCGATGGCGTCGGCGTCGGTCTTCTGGAACTCGGCGATCATCGCGTCCACGGACTGTTTGATGCCGAGGTTATAAACCTTGTATCCGTTGTTGGTGAGGATGATGTCCACGAGGTTCTTGCCGATGTCGTGAACGTCCCCCTTCACGGTGGCCAATACGATCTTGCCCTTCTCGGCCCCTTCGACCTTCTCCATGAACTGTTCGAGGTGCGCGACCGCGGCCTTCATCACCTCGGCGGACTGCAACACGAACGGCAGTTGCATTTGCCCGCTGCCGAAGAGGTCGCCGACGACCTTCATGCCGTCCAACAGAATCTTGTTGATGATGTCGATGGGGCTGTGCTTCTCCCGGGCCGCGTCCAGGTCGGCGATCAGCGTCTCGCGGCGGCCCTGGATGATGGCTTGCTTCAGCCGCTCTTCCGTGGTTTCGCCGAGGGACTGGCCCTTCTTCGACTCGGACTTCTTGTCCGCGTAGTGCTCGATGAGCATTTGCAGCGGGTCTTCGAGGCAGTTCCCGGCGGAATCGAACACCCGCTCGTCGAAGAGCAACCGGCGGCAGAGTTCCTTCCCCTTCGCGTCGATCGACGCCAGGGGAATGATTTTGGCCGCGTGCAGGATCGCGGAGTCGAGACCGTACTCGATGGCATAATGCAAATACACCGAGTTCAACACTTGCCGGGTGTACGGTGTGAGGCCGAAGCTGCAGTTGCTGAGCCCGACGTGGGTGAGGCACCCCGGCAAATTGTTCTTGATGAGTTTGATCGCTTCAAAGGTTTCGATCGCGCTCTTGCGGGTTTGCTCCTGCCCCGTCGAGACCGGGAACGTGAGCGGGTCGAACATCAGGTCCGTCGGCGGGATCTTGTACTCGTCCACGACGATCTTGTAGATCCGCTCCGCGACCTCGTACTTCCACTTCGCGGTGTCCGCCTGCCCCTTCTCGTCGATGGTCAGCGCGACGAGCCCGGCCCCGTACTTCTTCGCGAGTTGCGTCTTCGGGTCGAGCGTTTTTCGGCCGTCCTCCAGGTTGATGCTGTTGATGACCGCCTTGCCGCTGCACAATTTCAACGCGGCTTCCACGACCTTCGTTTCCGTGCTGTCGATCATGATCGGCTTGGAGAGCACCGCGTTGTACCGCTTGATGACCTCCTTCATGTCGCGGACGCCGTCGCGGCCGACGTAGTCCACGCACACGTCCAGCAGGTGGACGCCCTCCCGTTCCTGCTCCTGGGCCATCGCGACGAGGCCGTTCCAGTCGTCCTTTTCGAGCAGTTGCTTGAACTTCTTCGAGCCGTTCGTGTTCGTCCGCTCGCCGACGAGCAGCGGCTTCTGGTCGACGACGAGTTCCTGGGCGGATTGCAGGCTGGACACCATCGCCAGCCGGGTCGGGGTCCGCTTCGCGGGGCGGGCACCATGGAGCCGGTCGCAGACGGCCTTCAGGTGCGCGTGCGTGGTGCCGCAGCAGCCGCCGATGATGTTGACGCCGTACTCGGTCACGAACCGACTCAGCCAGTCGGCGAGGCCGGCCGGGTCGAGCGGGAAGTACGTCTCATCGCCGCGAGTTTCGGGGATTCCGGCGTTCGGCAGCACGCTGATGAGCTTGTCGCAGTGCCGGCTCAGGTGGCGGATGTCCTCATTCATCCAGTCCGGACCGACGCCGCAGTTCATGCCGATCACGTCGATCTCGTCGAGCGGTTCGAGCGTCACCAATCCGGCGGGAATGTCCGTTCCGGGGAGCATCTTCTTGTTTTCGTTGATGATGGTGAGTTGCACCATCAGGGGGATTTTGACCCCGGCCCGTTTCAGTTCCTCGATGGCGGTGATGGCGACGATCTTGGCTTGCAGGATGTCGAAGCACGTCTCGATGAGGATGGCGTCGACGCGCTCCTCGATCATCGTGCGGAGTTGCGGCCGGTACGCCTCGGCCATCGTGTCGAAGTCGACGTAGATGGCGGGGTCCGTCAGCGACGGCATCTTCGTGCCGGGGCCGACGGAGCCGACGACGAACCGGGGGCGGTCGGCGGTCGCGAACTGTGCGGCCACTTCCTTCGCGATGCGGATGTTCTGGCGGTTGATCTCTTCGAGCTTCTCGGCCATGCCGAACTCGCCGAGGCCGATGGCGTTCGCGTTGAACGTGTTCGTCTCGACGGCGTCGCAGCCGGCCTCGAAGAAGCCCTGGTGAATTTCGCGGATCCAGTGCGGGTGCGTGTAGACGAGGGCGTCCGACAGGTTCAGGAGGGACTTTCCGTTCGGCGCGTAGCCCCAGTCGGACTCCTTCGGCTTGTACCGGTGCAGGCTGGTCCCCATGCCGCCGTCGAGGATGAGGACACGTTCTCGGGCAAGCTGGAGAAAGTTGGCGGGCATGGCGGAGTCCTTTTCGCGTCGAACAGATACAGGAAATGTATCGGAAGGCGGATCGGTTTAGTACGGATTCCGGCGGACGCAGAGAGGTTCGGCCGAGGTGTCGGAAAAGGTGCCGGCTCGACTGAATCCTTCAGTCGAGCCGGCGTCGGCGTGGCCTGGGTGGCATCTTGCCGGTCAGGCCCCCACGGGCCCGGCCTTGGAATTCGCGGCGGTGATGCGGAGGAAGCGATTTTCCGCTCACCGGTCGTCATGTGGTGCCGCATCTTGCGGCGACCCGGGGTCGTCCTTGACCCCGACGCGAATCGGTCGGCCGAGTCGTGGTTCACGCGACCCGCCGCTTGGAATCCCCGTCGGCGGTTGGCCGGCGCGGAGGGCGAGTCAAAGTTCACGTTCCAGATCGAGTGCTTCGCGGGGCCGGTGGCGGCCGGCGTCGGCTGTCGGGCGGCGGGTCGAGAGAGGGGACCGCCGCCAATCGGTTTCACACCATCCGGCGACGGGGGCGAGGGGGTCGCCGGGTCAGATCAGGGTCGGGGGGAGCGGCTGCCGTGCGGTAGTCAGTCATCCCGTTGAACCCTCGAAGACACCGGGCCAGTCACTGCGAGGGGTAGATTACCGCCTCCAGCTGGCGAGTCAACCGGGAAGTCGCTGGCAGGGGTGTGTCACTGTTCGTCACGCCAAACCTCTTGTCCGGCACGGGAATTGCGCCGACTGGCATAATTCGAGTGTCGACAGTCAAGGGAAAAACGGCCGGCCGCACCCCGCCCGGAGCGGGCTCGCGCCGTGCGCGCAAGGGTAACAAGCGGCAAAGGGTTACGGTGCGCAGAGTTGGGCAGTCGGGTGCCGATCCGGAAAAATGGAAAAACCTCCGCCTGTGCCGTCTGAACCGTTTCTGGGGACCCGCTTATTGAGATGGAGACCTCTTGCCCGGCTTACGGATCCCACTCTTTCAGTTCCGGTCCCGAAGGGCGGAGGTGGGCTTGCATGCACCGGACAGATTTTTAGATGGTCTCCAAAGCAGGTGATTGTAGGCCCGCCAAAAACACTCGGTTCGTCACGAACACCGCAGAGGCACGCGAATCATAGCCGGCCCCAGGTGTCCGGACAAGCCCCCGTCTACCCCGCCCGAAGTGCCCGCCGTCTCCGGTCCCGCCGATTCCCCCAAATTCACACGCCCGCCCCGGCCGATACAGATTGACGGACCCGCGCACACGGAGACTCGCCGATGGACTGGCCCCTCACCCGCCGCGGACTGCTCCAGGGTGCCCTCGCCGGCGGGGCCGTCGCCCTGACGCACGCCCCCGCGAACGCCGGCATTCTGACGAAACACCGCGCGCAGCCCGGCTGGGTCGTCGGCAAGCTGACCGGGGCCCAGGCCGTCGTCGAGACCCTGAAGGCCGAATGCACCGAGGTCGTGTTCGGCATCCCCGGCGCGCAGGAGAACGAACTCTGGGACGAGTTCAAGGCCCGCGGCGTGCCGTACCTGCTGGCCACCCACGAGTTCGCCGCCGCGTGCATGGCCGACGGGTACGCCCGCGCCACCGGCAAGCCCGGCGTGCTGTGCGTCGTCCCCGGCCCCGGCGTGACCAACGCCACCACCGGCCTCGGCGAAGCGCTCCTCGACTCGTCCCCCGTCGTGGCGATCGTCGGCGACGTCGCGAACGGCGAGAAGTACCGCCCGTTCCAGGTGCATTCGCTGAACACGGTCGAACTGCTGAAGCCCGTCACGAAGTGCGTCTACCCCGTCACGGACGTGCGGCAAATCCCCGGCGCGATTCGGTCCGCGTTCGCCGCCGCGGTCGCCGGGGAGCCGGGGCCGGTCGCCGTCGTGATCCCGTTCAACCTGCTGATCGAGGTCGCCGAGTTCCGCTCCGCCCCGAACGCGGAGCCGGGGCTGCCCTTCGACGAGGCCGCGTTCGAGAAGGCGGTCGCCGTGCTCGGCGACCCGAAGCAGCGGGTCGGGATCTACGCCGGCTACGGCTGCATGGACTTCGGCGACAGCCTCGCCGCCGTCGCGGAGCTGCTGCAAGCCCCCGTCGCGACGAGCGTGTCCGGCCGCGGCGTCGTCCCGGATTCGCACCCGCTGGCCGTGGGCTGGGGCTACGGCCCGCACGCTTCCGCCGTCGCGGAGAAGGCGTTTTCGCGGGACTTGTTGCACCCGCTGCACTCGGGCGTGTCGTGCGTGCTCGCGATCGGCGTGAAGTTCAGCGAGGTTTCGACGGGGTTTTACGGCAACCCGAAGGTCAAGCACGTCGTCCACGTCGACGCGAACCCGTGCAACCTGGGGAAAGTCGTCCCTGCAGACGTGTGCGTCCACGCGGACGCCGGCGTCTTCCTTGCGAAGCTGCTGGAACGGTGCGACGCCTTACGCCGGCCGGCGGACGCCAAACTGACCGCCCGCATCAAGAAACTCAAGGGCGAGCACGCGAAGCAACTCTGCGACATCCCCGCCCGGAAGTGCGGCGTCGACCCGCTGGCCGTGGTCGCGGCCCTGCGGCGGGCCATTCCGGAAGACGGGCTGCTATTCACCGACGTGTCCGTGACGGAGCACCTCGCCGCCGAGTTCTACGGCGTCTGCCGGCCGCGGACGTACTTCAACCCGGTGGACAACCAGTCGATGGGCTGGTCGACCGGGGCCGCGATCGGGGCGCAGCGGGCGAACTGCGGCCGGGCGGTGGCCACGCTCACCGGGGACGGGTGCTTCCTGATGGCGATGCCGGAGATCAGCACGGCCGGGCGGGAAGGATTGCCCGTGAAGTTCGTCGTACTGGACGACCGGGCGTACCATTACATGCAGATGCTGCAAAAGCCCGCGTACCGCCGGACGACCGCGACCCACCTGGCGAAGCTCGACTACGCGGCGCTCGCGCAGGGGTTCGGCGTCGGGTTCGTGGACGTGCCGGGTGCCGCGGTGCTGGACGACGGCCTCCGCACCGCGTTCGCCACCCCCGGCCCGGTGCTGGTGCGGGTCGCCACCGACTACGGGAGCCGCAAGGTCCGGTGGGTGGAGGCGGTCCGGGACCGGTTCGTCGACGAGTTGTCCCCGGCGCAAAAGGCCCGGTTCCTGGCGCGGATCGCCTCGCGGGAAGCCGACTTCAAGGCGGAGAAGAACGATTGACCGGACGGCCCTGATCTTCCTGATCGGCTACCGCGGGACCGGCAAGACGACCGCCGGCCGCGCGGTCGCGGACCGGCTCGGGTGGGCGTTCCACGACGCGGACGCCGCGCTCGAGGCCGCCGCGGGGATGACCATCGCCGAGGTCTTCGCCGCCGAGGGGGAGCCGGGGTTCCGCGACCGGGAGTCGCGGACCCTCGCCGAACTCTCGTCCGGCCCGAACCGCGTCATCGCGACCGGCGGGGGGGTGATCCTTCGCCCGGACAACCGCGCGATCCTGCGGGCGTCCGGGTTCGTGGCGTGGCTGACCGCCCCGCCGGAAGTGCTGTGGGGCCGCATCGCCGGCGACGCCACGACCGCGGCCCGGCGGCCGAACCTGACGGCGGCCGGCGGGCTCGATGAGGTGGTGCGGCTGCTCGCCGTCCGGGAGCCGCTCTACCGGGACGTCGCGGACGTCGCGGTGCCCACCGAAGGCAAGTCGCCGGACGCGGTGGCCGCCGCTATTCTGCAAGCGTGGGG
>CAYUHJ010000030.1:0-35643 GCA_964444365.1 uncultured Alcaligenaceae bacterium
CACCCGAGCACATGCACACCTACCGCATTACGCGCCTCGGCCTGTGGAACGCCCACCCCGAGCTTGTCGGCCAGCCCGTGCGCCGTCATCCCGTACACGATGCCGAAGTTGACGGCCTTCCCGACCCGGTTCCGGTCCTCCGGCGACACCCCGGCCTCGGGGACGCCGAGCGCCGCGGCTGCGGTCCGGCGGTGCAGGTCAGTGCCGTCCCGGAAGGCCCCGATCAGGCCCGGGTCTCGCGAGTAGTGCGCGAGGACGCGAAGCTCGATCTGGGAGAAGTCGGCCTGGACCAACAGGCAGCCGGGGGCGGCGACCACCACATCCCGCAGCTCCGCGGGGAGGGACTGGAGCGGCGGGTCGGCACAGCTGAACCGGCCGGTGGCCGCACCGAGCGGGTCGAGCACACAATGCACGCGACCCGTCCGCCGGTCCACCCGATTCAAGAGTCTGGACACATCGGCGGACGTGCGTCGAAGCTGTTGGAAATCCTTGGCCAGCGCGGGCAGCGTACTCCGAGCTCCGCCGGCCGGCACCGTACCGCCCCAGGCTAGGGTCGTGACGCCTTCCCCGAGGACGCCCCGAAGTGCGGCCTCGACGTCGGCGTCGGAGTTCGGGTTGACCGGCCGCCCGGCGACGTGGTTGATTTCCTCGGCGAGCAGTCGCATCCGCCTCCCGAGCTCGAAATCGAGCTCCTCCAGCCAGGGCACGTCCAGGCCGACGCCGTTTCTCCGCATGTCCGCGGCCACCAGCGCGGCCGGGAGTTCGACGGCCCGGTACAGGTCCCCCAGGCCCGCGGACTCAAGCCGCCCCTCGACCGCGGCCGCCGGCCCGTCCGCGACGGCTTCGCCCATGCACTGCCGCAGCAGCCGCACGGCCACCACCCCCGCTGCAGGATCGCCGCCGGCACGACCGTCATCAGCCCCGTCGGCTGCCGCGGGGTACGGGATCACTCTGTCCAGCTCCTCGGCAGGGAGGCGGACGCCCTGGCGGTCCGCCGCCTCGCGGATGAACGACCACACCCCGGCCCGGCTCAGCTCACCCGGGTCGGTGCCGTCGGGCAGCGTCACCCGCACCACCCGGCCGCCGAGGAGCGGCCGGAGGCGGGCCTCGTGCCGGCGGCTCGCCTCCTGGGCCCCGGGCTTGCGCGGGCCGTCGTTGTCGAGGAGCAGGACCACCGTGCCGCCGGCCCAGCCACGGGCCAGCAGCCCCAGTTGCGCCGCCGACATGTCCACCCCGAACAGGGCCACACCGCACGGCCCGACCCGCCACACGTCGGTGACGCCCTCGCACACCACCGCCACCGAGTACGTCCGGGCCACGTCGTAGTTGTACAGCAGCTCCGACTTCCGCATGCCGGGGGTGCTGAACCACTTGGGCCGGCCGCCCCCGTCGTCCAGCCGGCGGGCCTGCATGCCGACCACCCGCCCGCCCATCTCCACGGGCACGACGATGCGGCCGGCGGCGAGTTCGTACGGGGGGTCGGCGTACGGGCAGTAGCCGACGCCGAGCCCCGGGCCGAGCTCGTCGGGGTCGAACCCCCGCTCCAGGAGGTACAGCCGGGCCGGGTCGCCGGGCGGGAGCCGGTGGACCGGGGTCAGCCCCGGCGGCAGGCCGGGGGCTCGGCTGTCCGCCCGCCCCGGGCGGGACGGGGTCGCCGGGGCCGTCACGGTCATAAGCGGCGATCCGGCGGGTTGGAGCATCTGTTGGAGCCGGTAGCGGTTGGCCGGGTCCGACACACAGTCCGTCTCGTTGAAGCACTTGGCCAGCCAGTAACGGCCCGGGCCGCCGTGTGGCCCGGACGTCCCCCAGGCGTGGCTGACCGCCAAGCGGAACCGCCCGTCCCCGCAGAACGGGCAGCAGACCATGTACGTCTCGCCCCAGCCCGTCACCCGCGGGTATCCCCGTGGCACAGCCTTGCCGCGGCGGATCGCCCACTGAGGCGAAAAGTCGTACCGCAACGCCTCGCCGGCTTTGGAGACCTTGACCTTGTCGAACAGCTCCACCAGCTTCGAATGGAGCGTCGGGTTTAGCACCTGGCTCACCGGCACCCCCTGTAACGGGATAGTTTCGTAGCGCCTCAACAATTCGAGACGCGAAAAGGAGAGGGGACGGCGCCCCATTCCGACGCCTCACAGGGCCCCGGTCCGCCGTCTGTCACCGTGTCACGGGCCGCACTCGGGGGAGCCAGGCGGCCGCAAAGGGCC
This sequence comes from uncultured Alcaligenaceae bacterium, assembly GCA_964444365.1. Lineage (GTDB taxonomy): Bacteria > Planctomycetota > Planctomycetia > Gemmatales > Gemmataceae > CAYUHJ01. The sequence continues at coordinate 2,205 of CAYUHJ010000030.1, forward strand.
GCCTGCTTTGGCAGCCGCTTTCAAAAGAAAGAGGTATCTCAGTGACACGGTGACAAAACCTTCTTGGCGGTCGTAAGTACCTGTTGTTCAGCCGCTTCTGCTGTCACGAAGGGTGTCACCGCTCGTTACGAACGCCGCCGTTCGGCCCGAGCCGGCCGCACCACCTGCTCGGTCGGGCCGGTGACCGTCTCCGGATCGGAGGGAGAAGTCGGATCGAGCGCCTCCAGCGCCGTCCGCAGGATGCTGACCATCCGCATTCTCGACCCGCCGGCTCGGACGCAGTGCAGACCTCCATCCACTGCAAGCCGCAGCCAGTTTCGCGCCTTCCACGACCGGATGACCGCAAGCGGCTCGAACTGAGCCGCTTGGAGGATTTGGTCCAGACGCTGCGGGAAGAACGAAATGACCTCCCACTGGCTCCCGACATCCCACCGCCCGGCCCACCCGTCGTGCGGCTGGGGCCGCGCCCCCCGCTCGCTCGGCCCGTTGCGGAAGAAGTGCGCCTGGTGGGCCGTCGCCCAGCCCTGCACGTACCGTAGCGCCCGGGTGGGGACGTCGGCCTGGCTGACCTCGCCGGTCAGTTCAGCCCACAGTTCGTCTATCGCAGGCACGGCCAACTGCGGGATGTCGAGCGCCTCGGCGGCCAGCTCCCCGGCCAGGGCGAGCAGCCCGAAGCTGTCGGCCATCCGGTTCAGGACCGGGTTGTCGGCGGCCCGCTCGACGTACCGACTGACCGCCCGCTCGTACCGGGCCCGCCACGCCTCCCACTCGCCCCGACGGTCCAGGAGGAACCGCACGAACCGCGGGCCGGCGTGGCCGTGGTGGGCCAGCACGCTACGCTGCAAAACCTTGACCCGCTCGCCCGTCTCGCCACTCACCCCGCCGAACGGGGTCCCCCACAGGCTGATCACCCGGGCTTTCGCACCCCCCTTCTCAGCGAAGTCGTTGACCGAGGACTCCCCGCTGGACAGCAGCACCGTGCCCCACGTGCTCACCCCCTGCATGCCCTTGAGGGAGCCCCGGCCGCGACCCCGCCCGTTCGCCACGTCGTAGATGATGCGGCCGACCATCTCGGCGTCCTTCGCACGGCGGGTGTCGTCCAGGATCAGGGGGATGTTCTTCAGGACCGCGAGCATCCGCTCGGCCGCGACCCGGGTGGCGTCCCAGGTGCCGATGGCGGCGTTGGGGGCCTTCTCGTCGGGGTTCCCCCAGCAGCTGGCGGCGGTCCGCAGGGCGGCGGTCTTGCCCATGCTGGTGTCGCCGCTGTACTCCATGATGAAGTTGGTGGCGTCCATCAGCGGGAGCAGCGGCGGCACCAGGCTGGTCGTGACGGCCAGCCGCACCTTCGGCAAGGACAGAAACGGAGTGACGGCGTCCCGCCAGCCCTCCCAGGACCCACTGGCCTGGAACCCCGCCGCGATCTGCTCGTCCCCCTCGTCGGCCCCCTGGAACTGGACGGCCGGGCCGCCCGCCGCCCCATCGTCCGCCGGCCGGATCAAGGTCCGGCCCCAGAGGAACGCTTGACGGTCGCTCACCCAGCCGAGCGAGTGGGAGACCACGCCCAGCGGCAGCCGGTCGATGTTCGCAGCCTCGAAGGCGGCGAGGTACTTGACCACCCCGCCGCTGGTGTCGCAGGTGACCGGCAGCCCGTCGGCGGCCAGGTCGATGAGCTTGTTCTTGTTGGCGGCGACGGCCCGCCCGACCACCTTGAGCTTCCACAGCCCGTCCCGCCGCCACTTCATGACGACCGACTCTTGCTGGGTCGCGGCGTCGATCAGCCGGCCGGCGATGACCAGCGGCGTCGGGATCAGCAGACCTGCCCCAGTGGTCCGCCCGCCCCCGGCCCACCCCGACTCCACCAGGAACACCCCCTCCGGCACGACCCGATACCCCGGCGGCGGGATCACACCGTTCCCGACCGGGGGGTCGTCGAACCCCACCCAGCCGTCGGGCCCGCCGTCCGCGGTCGCGGCCGAGTGGCCGGCCGCGGCCGGCTCCCGCCGGGCGACGGCTTGGGCGAACTCTCGCCGGATGACGTCGATCCGGAGCCTGACACCATACCGGGACTTGACAACAGCCTGAAGCTGCTGGAGTCTCGCCTCCAGTTCGACCCCGCCGTCCACCCCGGTGTCGAGCAGCAGGTGCATGAACGCCCGCACAGACACCATCAAATCCTCGGGGCGGGGGTTCAGCCGCAGTCCCTCCAGCCAGTCCTCGACCGGATGGGTATTTGCCACATGGCGGTGCGAGTGGGTCTCGTCTGCCTGCGCCCCATGCCGCGGCCCCGGCATCCAGGCCGGGGACAGAGGGTTGACGCTCCCGTTCCGGGAAGATACCATCTTCGTTGCGCCTCCTAGGAGTGTTGCTATTCCAGCGGCGGGCCGGCCCCTAACCGTGCCCGCCGCTCTCTTTTCCCCGCCGCACACTTGCTTGCGGTGCCGCCCGTCCGCACCAACTGCCCGCCTCTCAGCGGATGCCGGTTCCTCGATCCCCTCCCCACAACCAACGGCGCAGCCCCCGCGGGGGGGGGGCTCCGGCCCGGGCGACCAACCCGGGTTACACTGAGACCGCCGAGGGCGCCCAGGCGGCGGGCAACTACCCCTCTCCGCCGACGAAAGCGGTGACATCCGTCCCCAAAGCGCGGGCGAGCCGGCAGGCGGTCTCCCAGGTCGGCTGGCACAGCCCGAGTTCCAGCCGCGAAACGGACTGCTGGGTGACCCCGGCCGCAGCCGCCAACGACCGCTGGTTCAAGCCGGCGGCCAGCCGAAGCTGCTTCAGGTACGCGCCGAACAGCGTTGCGGACCCGATCTGCCCGTTCGCGCCAATCCGGCGGGCAGAACCCCGTGTCGGCCGACTGCTCTTGCCCATGGGAAGACCCGCTGGTGAAACCGCTGAGCAATGACTTGCAATGCTATCCATTGCGATTACAATTCGGATTGTACTCCCCTTTGGTGTGCGAACAAGCCGGGGTTGATGATGGCAAAGAAGAAGCCAGGGCAGCAGCGGAAGGCCCCCCTCCAGCTCGTGGTGCGGGTGTCCCACGAACTCGACCAGACCCTTCGGAAGGCTGCCGACGGGTTGGAGATCGACCTGTCCGCCCTGGTGCGGATGATCCTCGTCGAGCACGTCGGCGAGTACATCCGCCGCGGCACCGCCGCCCGCAAGAAGGTTGAGGATGCGTTGGCGGACGCCGCCGATCCCGCGAGCGATGCGCCGCCAACGAGCGCTGCCGGCAGCAAGCCGGTCAGCGGCCCGAAGCGTTCGGGCCGGCCGGCCGGCTACCCCGAAGGGGGGCAGGAAAACCGGAACATGGAGTTGTAGTGGCGTCTGCGTGTGCGGGCGCAGGGGGAATCGCAGTGGATACCGCTGGCGAAGGCTCCCACCCGCGAGGCCGGCCCCCTCACGGGACCGGCCGACGACCATGCGGCCGAGAATCAGGGGAGCTCGAACGAGCCGACCTCATCCGAGGTCCCAGATGAAAAGCTACCTCAGCGTTAAACAGGTAGTCGTCCGGCTGAACCACGCGATCAGCGTGAAGACGGTGTACAAGCTGATCCGGGAGGGGAAGCTCCGCGCCAACCAGGCCACGGGCAAGATCCTCGTCGAGGAGGACAGCTTGGTCGAGCTGATGGAGGGGCCGCCGAAGCCGGCCGCCCCCGAGCTGCCGCCGCCCCCGGTCCGCCGGCCGGGGCGGCCGCGGCGGGAGCCCGCCGACCTGTGGTGACGGGACAACCGGGCAAAAGGCGGTAGACCACCGCCGCCCACCCGGCCGGGACGCCCGGCCGCCGCCCGACACCAACATGTCCATTACCCCCGGCTGCACGGACGGGACCGGGGCGTTCAGACGGGCGACCGACAAGGACGGGGTAGACCGCCCGGTAGGTAACACTACCCATGACCGACCACCCGAACAACGGCCGGCCCGGCACCGGGCCGAACGGCCCCACTCGTCCGCAGACCGACGAGCGGGCCGGGCCGCACCCCGGCGAAGAGGACCGGGCGCAGCTGGACTCCCTTGAACGCAAGCAGCAACTGATCCGCGACCGGGTGTCCGCCGTCGCCGACGGGACCGCCACCGGGTTCTTCCTGTACGGCCCCGGCGGGGTGTCCAAGAGTCACACCGTGCTGGACGAGTTGGAGCGACTGCGGGCCGAGTACGTGGTGTACAACTCCCGCGCGACCGGCCGGGGGCTGTTCAACATCTTGAAGGATCACCCGGACGCCGTCGTCGTGTTGGAGGACATGGAGCCGCTGTTCCGCGACCGCGGGGCCCAGGGGGTGTTGCGGTCCGCCCTGTGGGGACAGCCGAGCCGCGACGGGTCCGGCCGCCAGGAGCGGCTGGTCACCTGGACCACCCCTCGGGAGACGCTGTCGTTCATCTTCACCGGCGGGATCGTGGTCACCGCGAACCGCCCGCTCGACGCCTGGCCCGAGCTGGCCGCGCTGCAGACCCGGATCGCGGTCATGCACTTCCAGCCGACGCCGTACGAGGTCCGGGCGCTGATGCGAGCGGTCGCCCGCCGAGGACACGTTCACAACGGCGTGGAAGTCTCCCCGGCGGTGTGCGTCGAGGTCTGCGAGTTCGTGATCGAGGAGTGCCGGGGGCTGAACCGGCCGCTGGACCTGCGGCTGCTGGTAAACGCCCTCGGGGACTACATCCAGGCGACCGAGTACGGGACCGGGTGCGGGTGGCGGGACTTGGTGGCGTCCCGCATCCGGGGGCGTGCCACCCACTTCCGCGAAGCGGTCGTGGTCGGCGGCCGGGAGGAGCGGAAGCGGCGGGAGGTCGAGATCGTGCGGGAGATTTGCGCCGCCACCGCCGACCGTACTGAGCGGGTTGCCCGCTGGGCCGCCCTGACGGGGAAGAGCCAGCCGTCGTTCTACCGCCGGCTGCAGGAGCTCCGCGGCGGTGACGATGCAGCCGCGGAATGAGAATTTGAGAAAGTGATAAGCCCGTCTTGCGCCCCGGCCCGGAACTCCCGGCCGGGGACGAACTCGGGCGGGCCTACACGGTCTGCGATGGTCGGTTGGCGTGGATGGCGATGATCTGACGCAGCGTGTCCAGCATGAGGAATAGCTTGGCCGAGTTCTCCTCGCTGTACACCTGCGGGTCGAACCGCCCGTGACCGACCACGTGGCGGTTGGCGAAACTGGTGTCGAAGCTGGCGTACCAGCTCGTGAAATCCGCCAATGCGGGGCCGTCGAGAATGAAGCTGATCGCTGACTGCACCACCTGCTGATACGCCGGCGCCGCATCCGGGTACGAAGCAACCACGTCTCGGAACTTCTTCGTCTTCGAGTCCTGCCTCCAAGGCGTGCTCGGGATGGTGACATGGAGCCAGTCGGTCATCACGCCTTCGAGATGCGGGACGAGTGTCGAAACGGACAGGAAGTACTGCCCGGCAACGTGAGCGTGTAGGGCCTGCTCAAAGAGAGGACGCCGGTCGTCGAACGCCGGGATGCCCCACCACTCTGCGACGAGATCCGTCAACCGCGCGGCCGAGCAGTGATCGACAAACGCCTTCCGCGCACCAGCCTCGTCGCCCGCCTTCACCAGACCCGCGATCTTGCTCAACGGGTAGGGCAGAAGGGCCGGGGCGGCCCAGAGGCCGATCTTGACCAGGTCCGCCTGAACAGAACTGTGGACCGCGAGGGCGAGTTCGACCATCGAGCTTTGGACGGCCCGGCCAATCGCCTCCCCCATCTTCCACCCTTCGGCGTCCTCCTGTGGCATATCCTCGTGGTTTGGGGACAGATCGAAGAAGACCGCGAACTTGCCACCGACCCACTGCGCATAGAAGAAACCCACGCGAACCCCATCTACTTCTGGGGGGTACACCCGCTCGACGTACTCGATGTCGTCAAGCCGGGCGATGTCCCCGGACGTCGGCTGGCGATCCTCGGGCACCCTCACCCTCGCCCGCAAGGTGACCTCCTCGTTGAACTCGACTATCGGCTTTGCGTTCTTGGGCAGGCGGATGAGGCACCGCTTGATCTGGAGGTCAGCGGGCATTACGCCGGTACGGGTGCGGGCTTCCAGTTCCGGACCGATCCAGTGCTGGTGCATCTGCTGAACGATGGCCCGGCCGAGGGATTCGTCGATCATGATCAAGTCCCACGGCGAGCCGATGGGGAGTGTAACCGCGCGAAGTGACAGTCGGCTGTCGAGGCCGGTTCGGGCGTCAAAACCGCCTGGACGGTATTCGGACGGAAACAGTGGAAAAGGGAGAAAAAGGAGCCAAAAAGCCATGCTGGCGAATCGTACGGTCTCGACGCAAGTGCTTACAGATCAAACAGTTTAAGGACGCAGCCCCTGGGATAATTCGTGCGGGTCGATGTACTTCATGTCTGGTCGTCTCCCTTGCCGCCGTCGCGCTACCGCGGACGCCGGACTCAAGTCTATCAGAAAGGCGGGCAGGTCGGCAGTTTCCGCGGCGGGGAAAAGAGCCCGGCCGGTGCGAGGGGTTCGCACCGGCCGGGGTTTTGGGTCTTCCGCAGGGGCTCAGCCGACGAACACGCCGCCGGCGAAGCCGGGGTAGGCCTCGAAGGAGAGGATCGTGGTCGGGGTGGCGTTGCCGCTGATGGTGGCCCCGGAGTACCCGCGGACGGTGGACCCGACGCCGATGCCGTCGCCGGCCACCACGTCCGCGAGGGCGTCCCCGTCGAGGTTCTTGGCCGCCACCCGGACCCCGCCGCGGGTGTTCGGGTCACCGGCGAAGAAGTTGCCGAGCTGCAGGTCGAGCCGCTGGTCGAGGGACACGAAGTTGGTGGCGTTGAGCAGGGCCAGCCCGTCGGCGATGCGGACCCGCGGGCCGCCGCCCGGCCCGCCGCCGAGGATCAGGTCGGCGAACCCGTCGCCGTTCACGTCGCCGGCCGCCACGAAGCAGCCGTTTCGCAGCGATTCCTCGAAGGCGAAGAAGTTCGAGAGCGGGTTGCCGGCCGGGGTGAACCCGCCGGCACCGGCGACCGCGACGCCGTCCCAGATGGTGACCCGCGGGCCGCCGCCGAACCCGGCCGCGACGATGAGTTCGCCGAACCCGTCGCCGTTCATGTCGCCGATGGCGGCCCGCGCCCCGCCGGTGAACGACGGGTCCTGGATCCCGAAGAAGTCCGCGATCACGCCGAACCCGACGCCGGTGAGCACGATCACCCGCGGGCCGCCGCCCTCGTCGGGGGTGATGGCGATGTCGGCCTGGCCGTCGCCGGTCACGTCGCCGACGGCGACGTAGGCCCCGCCGGTGAAGTTGCCGAACGGGACGAAGCTGAACAGTTCCTGCCCGGTCACGCCGTCGAGCACCTTGACCTGGACGGTGACGCCCGAACCCGTGGTGGCGACGAGGTCGCCCTGGCCGTCGCCGTTGAAGTCGGCGGTCGCGGTCCGGATGCCGCCGGGGACGACGCCGAACGGGGTGAGGGTGATCCGGGTGGACCCGTCGGCGTTGCGGAGGGTGACGTCGGACGGCGGGGTGTTGGCGAGGGTGCCGCCCGGCCCGGCCTGGCCCAACCGGACCGGCAGGGTGGGGTCGTTCCCGGTGGTCACGCCGAACCCGCCGGGGCCAACCGCGATCGTCGAGTCCGGTCCGGTCGGGAGGGTGCCCGGCGTGTCCGGGACGCCGGCGTCGACCGGCAAGAGCGGGCTGGCGTTCGGCAGCACGTCGGTCGGCTGGACCTCGAACGCCCCGATGTCCGACGTGCCGCCGACGTTGCGGGGCTGGCCGCGCTGGTCGGTCCCCAGCCGGGTCGCTTCGGGCACGCCGGCCCGGTTGATGAGCGGGCTGCCGGCGGCCGGAGAGCGGGTCGGCGTCGGCCCGCCGTAGTCCGCGAGCGGCCCGAGGAGCGGGTTCAGTTCGTTGCCGACCCGGCCGACCTGGTCGGTCGGGTCGATCGGGTAGTTGGCCGGGGCGATGCCGATGAAGTTGAACCCGAGGTTGCGGAAGATGGCGGCCTGCAGGTTCGACACGGTGCTGGCCGTGTTCGCGGACCGGCCGCCGGTCACGACGCTGCGGCTGATCGTGATGATGTTGTTCGGGGCGAGCACGCCCCCCGAGTTGCCGGTGGTGGCGACGTTGTCCGTGATGGTCGCGAACGCCAGGACCACTTCCCCCTGGGTCGCGACGAGGGCGGCGTCGGCCCCGGTGTTGTTCGTGATCGTGGAGTTGATGACCTCGACCGCGAGGCCGCCGGCCTGCCCGACCGCGGTGCCGCCGCCCTTCGAGGTGTTGAACGCGATCGTGCTGTTCTTGATCCGGAGGATCTGGCTCCGGGCGATGACCCCGCCGGGGCCGCTGGACCCGGTGTTGCCCTGGACCAGGGACCGTTCGAGGTCGACGAGCGAGGAGTCGATGCCGCCGACGATCCCGGTGTTGGTCAGGACCTTGGCGTCGACGAGGTTGACCTCGTAGGTCTCCCCCTGGGCGGCCCCGGCCCCGGTGAGGGAGGTGTTGTTCTGGACGGTGGTCCCCGCCCCGAACACGATGTTCGACCGGATGATCCCGCCTTCCTGGGTCCCGTAGGCGGCCCCGCCTTGCAACCCGGCGATGTTCCCCTGGAAGTTGGAGTTGGTGAACGAGGCGATCGTGCTCGTTTCGGCGGCGGTCCGGGTGCGGAACGCCCCGCCGGACTCGGTCGCCGTGTTGTCGAGGAACACGCAGTTGTCGAACGCGAAGTTCGCGTTGTCCCCCATGACCGCCCCGCCGACGAGTTTCGCCAGCGCGCCGGGGTTGTTCCGGTCGGTCGTGCCGTAGTCGTAGACGTTGCCGCCCTGGAACGTGATCCCGTTCACGTTGAGGGTCGGGATGCCGAGGGGGGCGACGGACTTCGCGTCCGACGGCTGGAGGGTCTTCCCCTGTGCCCGCAGGAACCGGAACGACGGGGCCCCGTCCGGCCGGAAGAACGTCGCGCCGTTGCCGTTGATCGTGACCGTTTGGTTGACGCCGTCGCTCTCGACGACGGGGAGTGCCGTCCCCCCGTCGAAGGGGTCGGCCGGGGTCTGGAAGATGAATTTCCCGCCGGCGATGTTGATCGTGTCGTTCTGCCCGTTGCCGTTCGCGGTGTTAAGTGCCGCCACCAGCCCGGCCACGTCCCCGGCCGCGATGTTGAACACCGCGGGGGCGAGCCGCTCTTCCAGCTGGCTGGCAACGGTCGGACGGAACCGGTTGCGGTCGGCGCGGCTCGGACGCATGGGAGTTCCGGGGGTGAGGCAAGGGTCGCGGGTACTTGGTGTGCTCAAACTTAGAATAGCCTTCCCCCGTAGTCCACTCGGTTGCGGCAGTCGCCGCCGGTCGCCCCGCTTGCCACCTTGTGCAACGCGCAGAACCGGTTCCACCGCGCGATTCGCCGCCGCCGGTCGGGTCCATACCCTTACCCACGGCCCTTTTCCGTCCCCGAGCCGAGCCGATGCGCCACCGCCCGAGCTTCTCCGAATTCGTCGACCTCGCCCGCGGTCACACCGTCGTCCCGGTGTACCGGCAACTCGTCGGCGACACCCTCACGCCCGTCACCGCGTTCGGCCTGATCCGCGAGGGGGACCGCGCCTTCCTCTTCGAGAGCGTCGTCGGCGGGGAGAAGATCGGCCGGTACAGCTTCGTCGGGTCCGGGCCGTTCCGGCTGTTCGAGGCCAGCGGCACGACCGTCCGGGAACGCGGGGCGGAGGGGGACTGGACCGAATCGACCCACCCGGACCCGCTGCGGACGCTCGAAGACCTCATCGCGAAAGGGTCCGCCCCGCACGTCCCCGGCCTGCCCCGGTTCTGCGGCGGGGCCGTCGGCTACGCCGGGTACGACACCGTCCGGTACGTCGAGCGGCTGCCGAACGCCCCGCCGGACGACCGGCACATCCCGGACCTCAGCTTCGCCTTCTACGACCGGATGGTGATCTTCGACCACATCACGAAGACCATCTCCGCGGTGGTCCACGCCCACGTCACCGGCGAATCCGAGGCCGAACTCCGGGCGGCCTACGACGACGCGAGCCGGCGGGTGGACGAGCTCGTCGCCCGGCTCCGGCGCGGCCCCGCCGACCTGCGGCTGACGGACATCGACCCGACCGCGGGCGTCCGCAGGGAACCGGGGAAGGAAGTCGGCCTGCCGGCGCGATACCGCTCGAACTTCACGAAAGAGGGCTTCGAAGCGGCCGTGAGGAAGGCGAAGGAGTACATCCTCGCCGGGGACGCCTTCCAGGTGGTGCTCAGCCAGCGGTTCCGCACGGACACGGCGGCCGAGCCGTTCGACGTGTACCGGGCGCTGCGGGTGGTGAACCCGAGCCCGTTCATGTTCTTCGTGCAGAACGGCCCGGTCACGCTCGTCGGCGCGAGCCCGGAAATCATGTGCCGGGTGGAGAACGGCGAGATGACCGTCCGCCCGCTGGCCGGCACCCGCCGCCGCGGCGCGACCCCGGACGAGGACAAGGCCCTCGCGGACGAACTGCTCGCGGACCCGAAGGAGCGGGCCGAGCACATTATGCTCGTGGACCTCGGCCGGAACGACGTGGGCCGGGTGTGCGAGCTCGGCAGCGTCAAGATTTCCGACCTGCTCGCGGTCGAGCGGTACAGCCACGTGATGCACCTGTCCAGCACCGTCACCGGCACCCTCGCGGCCGGCAAGACCGCCTTCGACGCGATGCGGTCCGCCCTGCCCGCGGGGACGCTGAGCGGGGCCCCGAAGGTGCGGGCGATGGAGATCATCGACGAGCTCGAACCCCACCGCCGCGGCCCCTACGGCGGCGCGGTCGGGTACGTCGACTTCAGCGGGAACATGGACATGTGCATCGCCCTGCGGACGATGGTGCTCGTCGGCCGGACCGCGGACGTGCAAGCCGGCGCGGGCCTCGTCGCCGACAGCGACCCGGCCAGCGAGTACCAGGAAACCGTGAACAAGGCGATGAGCCTGCTCCGGGCCTTGGAAGTGGCCGAGACGCAGTTGTGAGAAGAGAAGAGTTTCACCACGAAGACAGAGAAGAGTTTCGACAGGATTAACAAGATGGACAGGATCAAAATTCAAATCCTGTTAATCCTGTTAATCCTGTCAAAAGTTCTTGCTTGGTCTTCTTTGTGACCCTTTGTGTGAGCTTTGTGCCGTTGTGGTGAAATCTTCTCTTCTCTGACCTCCGACCCGACGGTATAGCCCGCGGCATGAGGAACCGTCGCGCGGCGTGGGCGATTTCCGGCGGGTTGCACGCGGCCGCGGTCGGCGGGCTGTGGGCGGTCACGCGGCCCGTCCCGGAGACGCCGCGGCCGGACCCGGTGCGGGAGTGTGTCGTCGAGATGCCGGCGGAACCGGAGCCGCCGAGCGAGATCACCCATTCCGCGAAGCTGATCGAAGAACCGACGCCCCGGCCGTCCCGGACCGATTCGCCGCCGACGGGCCGGCCGCCGGTGGTGGCGGAACCGCCGTCGCCGCTGTCGAAGTCCGTCACGCAGTTCGTGCGGGACTTCGGGGACCGCCCGGCGACGGAAGCCGTTCGGGATCTGGTCGACATTTATACCCCGTCGACGCCTGACCCGGCGGTCACGCCCGTGAGTGGGATCGCAACCCCTCTCCCAGCTTCCCGCCCCGAACCGGACAGGGGGAGCAATACGCGACCCCTCCATGCCGCCGGGTTTGCCGCCCGGTCCGTGGTCTACGTCCTCGACTGCTCCGGCACGATGGGCCTGGGCGGGCGGCTCGACCGCGCCCGCGATTCCCTACGGGCCACGCTCGCCACCCTGCCGGACGGGGTGAAGGTGCAGGTCGTCGCGTACTCGGCCCGCGCGGTGCCGGTGACGGCCGACGGGTTGACCGCCGACCGCGACCGGATCGCCGCCGCACTCGGGAAACTGGACGCCGCCGGGGCCAGTCGACACGCCGAGGGTCTGCGGGTCGCGCTGCTCCTCAACCCGGACGCGGTCGTGATCCTGACCGACGCGGGGCCGGACGAGTTGGCCGCCCTCCGGCCGCTGATCGCCGGGGCGAGAAAGGGCGTGACGGTGTCGGTCGCCCGAATCGGGGACTCGGTCGGGGCTCCGCAGCCGCTCCGGTGAGCAAACGATCGTTTAGCCGCGACGCGGTAGCGGAGCGCGGGACTCGGACCGCGCTCCGCTACCGCGTCGCGGCTAAACGATCGCTAGTCCAGCCAACTCATCGGGTAGTTCGCGTCGTCCATCGCCATCGCTTGTTTCGTCAGGAACAGTGGCCGAAACGTGTCGACCATCACCGCGAGTTCGTCCGTCCGGGTCATGTCCTTGCTGGCGACGATCGTGCCGGGGTGCGGGCCGTGCGGGATCCCGTGCGGGTGCAGCGTGAACGAGCACTCCTCCACGCCGCGGCGGCTGCCGAACTTGCCGCGGACGTAGTACAGCACCTCGTCGGACTCCACGTTGCTGTGCGCGTACGGCACCTTGATCGCGTCCGGGTGCGTGTCGAGCACCCGCGGGGCGAACGTGCACAGGACGAACCCCTCCGATTGAAACGTCTGGTGGATCGGCGGCGGTTGATGGATCGTGCCGGTGATCGGCTCAAAATCGTCCGCGTTGAACGTGAACGGGTAGACCATGCCGTCCCAGCCGACCACGTCGAACGGGTGGTGCGCCAGCGTGTACCGGCTGAGTTTGTCGCCGTCCTTGATGAGCACCGGCACGTCGGCGTCCGAGTCGACCGCGTCCACGCCGGTCGGCCCGTGCAGGTCGCGTTCGGCGAACGGGGCCCCGAGGCGGAACTGCCCGTCCGGGTTGAGGTATCGCGGTGGGAAGTTGATGCTGCCGTGCGTTTCGACGACCAGCAGGTTCGGGTCGCCGCCGGCCTTGTCGAACTCGAACCGGTACGTCGTCGTCTTCGGGATCACGACGTAATCGAACGGCTTGAACGGCAGCGGGCCGAACATCGTGTGCAGCGTGCCGCGGCCGGCGTGGACGAACACGACCTCGTCCGACGTGGCGTTACGGTACAGTTCTGCTTGCGCCGACGCGGGCCGGCACCGCCAGATCGTCACGTCCTTGTTCGTGAACAGCGGCACCCGACCGGTGACGGCATCCCCGCCCGCCGGCATCCCGCCCGACTTCAGGTGATGGTGCCGCAACACCGGCTGGTCCGCGACCTCGACCGGCACCCGCCCCGCCGGCTCCACCTTGCGAACGCGGGTCGGCGGGCGGAGGTGGTAGGCGATGCTGTAGGCCCGCGAGAACCCCTGCGTGGTGATGACTTCCTCGTAGAGCAGCCCTTCGTTCTTGTAGCCGCCGTCCGTTCGCAAGGCCGTGTGTCGTTTCGGCGGGATCCGGCCGAGCTTCAGGTACGGGGGCATCGGAGAGTCCTCGCGGGGGGATGCCCGTATTGTACGCCCCGCGGTAGACTCTCCGGATGGGGTGGCCTGTCGCCGGGCGGAATTGACACGGCCCGGCGGGGCCGGGACAATGCCCCGCCGCGGTGCCGCACGGGTCCGCGACGTTCGCAGGGAGGTCGGCGTGAGCAAGTCCGCGATGAAGGGGGCGATCAAGTACGCGATCGCCGTCGTGCTGTTGGTGTTCGTCGTCGCGATGAACTGGACCGGGCTGAAGGACATGTTCAGCCGGGAGCCGAACCTGCCCCCGTTCTTCGCGGCGTTCGCGATCGCCGTGGGATGTGCCGCGATTCAGTTCTACCGCTGGTACCTGCTCGTCACCGCACTCGGCCTGCCCTTCACGATGCGGAATGCGATCCGGCTCGGGCTCGTCGGCACGTTCTACAACACCTTCCTTCCCGGCTCCGTCGGCGGGGACTTCGTGAAGGCGTACTTCATCGCGAAGGGGCAGCCCGAGCGCAAGGCCGCCGCCGTGGCGACCGTCGTCGCGGACCGGCTGGTCGGGCTGTTCGGGCTGATCCTGTTCGCGGCGGCGGTCGGCGGCGGGTGCTGGGCGATGGGCTCGGAGCAGATCGCGAACAACCCGAAGCTCCAAGGCATCGTGTGGGTCTGCATCGGCCTCGCGACCGCGGCCGTGGTCGGCTACGTCGGGCTCGGGGTGCTGTCGCAAGAGCGGGCGGACCGGTTCGCCGGCCGGTTGAAGGGGCTGAAGAAAGTCGGCCCGACGCTCGCGGAGTTGTGGTACACCGTGTGGACGTACCGGCAGCGGCCGGGGACGATCGCGGCGGTGGTGGCGATGTCCGCGGTGGTCCACACCGGGTTCGTCACGATCTTCCACCTGTGCGTGCAGGTGTTCCCGCCGGAAGACCCGACGCTGATCGGCAGCCTGCCGGAGCACTTCGTCATCATCCCGATCGGGTACATCGTCCAGGCGCTGATCCCCGTCCCCGGCGGGCTCGGCGGCGGCGAGTTCACGTTCGGCGGCCTCTACAAGCTCATCCGCGGGCCGGGCGGCGAGGCCGTCGGCGTCGCCGGCCGCCTGACGATGCGCGTCATCGAGTGGACGATCGGCCTGATCGGGTACATCGCGTACCTGCGGATGAAGGACGAACTCCCCGCGGAGGCCGTGGAGGAGAAGCCGGACGCGGAACCCGTCACGGTGTGACGGGTCAGAACGGGTGCTGCACCCCGAACCAGAACTGGAACGGGGACGCCGCGTTGATCGTCTTGCCCACGTCGAACCGCATCGTCACCCGCTCGATGAAGCTGAACAGCGCGACGTCCGCCCGCAGCCCGGCCCCGACCGCGTGGGCGACGCCGTTGACGCTGCGGCCGTTCACGAACGCCTCGCCCACGTCGTAGAACGGGGCGACGTACAGGTTCCGCAGCCCGACCGTGTGGTCGAGCACGTCCTCGTCCGACCGGCGAATCACCGGCAGCCGCACCTCGGCGTTCGCGACCCAGAGGAAGCTCCCCTGGCGTTCCGCGAGGTCGAAGCCGCGGAACAGCGTGCCGCCGCCGAGGGCGAAGAACTGCCCGCGGTCCGGGGCCGCCCCCATCACGACGCCGCGGGCGGCGAGCTTCACGTCGGACCAGTAGCCGAGCCCCTCGGGAAGCGCCCGGGCAGCGGCCAGTTCGGCCTTCACCTGGTGCGTGCCGACCTGCTTGTCGAGGTTCGCGACGCCGCTGCCCCAGAACAGGTCGACCCAGACGCCGCGCTCGGGGTCCCAGTACGGCGTGTACAGGTTCAGCCGCCAGTGCAGCCCGGTCAGCCAAACGGCGTCCGGCCGCACCGCACCGGGGGACTGTTCCCGTGCGATGGGGAGGAAGTTGTCCTGGTACGTCGTGTACAGGTCCAGGTAGTGCATCGGCGGCAGGTACATGCTGCTGCCGTACTGGAAGACGTACCGGCCGAAGAGGACCGCCCGCGTCGCGGTGTCGTCGCCGTTCTGCCCGCCGTCGAGCCACGGCCCGGCGACCCGCTGCTCGACGTTGAACCCCACCTGCGTCCGGGGGTGCGGCCAGTGGTCGAACAACCCGTCGACGCCCACGACCATGTCGCGGTAGTCGCTGCGGACGGCGGCGTAGGCCCCGCCGGCGAACGTCTGGGTGCGGAACGCCCCGGCCCGGACGCCGAGCATGCTCGACCGCGTGTACCACGGGTCCGGGTAAAGCGCCCCGCCGACCCACGGCCCGGCGGTGAAGTTCCAGCGGTCGTAGTCGGTCGTCAGGTCCGTCTCGTTCAACATGGAGTAGACCGGCGTCACCGTCACCCGCGGCGGGTTCTTCCACTTGTTGTCGCCGGGCGTGGCGTCGAGCAAAACTTTGTCCGGGTCGACGGCCACCTGCACCGGTTCGCGCGGCAACGTCGCCCGCACCACGGCCCGGCCGTCGCCCAGCGGTTCGACTTCGGCCTCGTACTCGGCCAGCTTGATGCGGTGAGCCGTCGGCCCGACGGGAATCCGCACCGGAAAACCGTCCCCGTCCGCGAACTGGAAGCCGACGGTGGTCGGCTCGTCGTGCTCGCCGCGCTGCCGAACGACGACTTCGACACGCCGCCCGCCGCCTGCCGCGGAGCGTGGACCGGCGGACGCATTCGTCGAAACGGATTCGACGGACCAGTCGGTGAGCCCCTTGCCGTAGACCCACTTCTGGAAGAAGTCGTCCCACGGCTGCCCGGTGTACGCTTCGAGTTCCGCCTTGAACTGCGCGGCGGTGAGCACCTCGAAGCGGTACTTCTTGACGATCCCCCGCATGAAGTCCAGGAACGCCGCTTCGCCGAGGCGGTTCTCGATCATCCCGAACACTTTGGACCCGCGGTCGTACGCCCCGCTAAACAGCCCGTACAGGTGGCCGAAGTTCGGCAGGTCCCCGGCGGCGGCGTGGGCCTCGTCCCGCCGGACGGCCCCGTACCAGGAGGCGTACCGGTAGTTCTCCCGCTCGATGTTCGGCAGCCAGGTGATGCCGCCCGGCCAGTCGATGAACTTGTTGTTTTTCCCGAGCTTCTGGTCGACGAACCGGTGCGTGAAGTACGTCGCCAGGCCCTCGTCCATGAACGTCTCGGAGAACCCGTTCGTGCCGACCAGGTTGTACCACCACTGGTGGCACACCTCGTGCGCGGCGAGGTACTCGACGTACCCCTGCAGCAGGTGCGGCATGGAGAAGATGCGCTGGTCGATCAGGATCATCCCGGACAGTTCGTTGCCGTTCCACCCGAAGTACGACTCGGCGATCGTGAACTGGTCGTAGGGGTACGGCCCGAGCCACTTGCTGTAGACCTCGATGGCCTGCCGCGCGATGTCGAGCAGCACCTTGGCGTAGTGGTCGTGTTGCTCGAAGGCGTAACACTTTAGCAAGACCTCGCGGCCGTCCGGCAGCTTGGCCTTTGACTGAAACTCCTTGAACTTGTTGCTGCACACGAGCGAGAAGTCGCGGCCGACGAACGGCTCGATCGTGACGGTCTTGGTGCCTTGCGCGACCGCCTCGGACCTCACCGACGCCGAGCACGCCAGGGAGTGATCGGCCGGCAGCGTGATCGTCCCGGTGTAGACGCCCGCCTCGTTCCAGAACGGCTGGTGCCACGGGACGAACGGCGTGTCGTGCCAGCCCTCGGCGTCGTGGTACGCGACCAGCGGCAGGGCGTTCGTGAAGTAGCTGACGCCGTCCCACTGGCCCCACCGGCCCTGCTTCGGCGGCAGCGTCACGGACCCGCTCAGTTCCAGCGTGACGGACTGCCCCTTCTCCACGCGGAACGGCAAGTCCACGCGCAACGTCGTCGCGTTCTCGGTGCGGTACGAGTACGCGACCGGGGTGGGGTCTTTCCTACCGGGCTTGTGCAGCAGGATGCGGTCGACCGTCCCGTGTCGGCCCTTGCGGTCGATCCCGGCGCGGGGGTTCATCCGCAGCAGTTCCAGCGTCTTCGCGAGCAGGAACTCTTCGCCCTCGGGGATCTGGTAGTGCGGGTAGAAGTTGAACAGGATCACGTCCGTCGGCCCGCCGTGGCGGTTCGTCCACGTCACCGTCTGGCGGAAGTGGACGACGGATTCGGCGGGGCGGACGTCGAGCGCGAGCCGGTACTGCGGCAGCCCGGCCGGCGGGTCCGCCGGCGCGGCCGACGCGGCCCGCTCCGCCGCGAGCAGCCAGGCGAAGGCGACGAACGTCACGGCTCGGACCGGCCCACGCATACGCATTCCCACGGCCACGGACTCTGCTGCGGCGCGAGAGATACCGGCGACCGCCGGCGAACGCCAGACCGATCCGAGTGGATTGAAGGGATACTCAGAAACTGGGCTACCGGGAGAACGGGTCCGGGTTGTCGTCGAATTGTTCCAGGTCGCGGTCGGTCCAGCCGAAGTGGTGGGCGATTTCGTGGACCACCGTTTTGCGGATCTCGACGAGTAACTCGGTCGGGTCCGGGAAGTCCTCTTCCAGCGGGTTCTTGAAGATCAGGATGCGGTTCGGGTTCTCGAGCATCTCCGTCGCGGACACCCCGTCGAACGGCATGAAGTACCCGTACAGCGTGTCGCCGGCGTCGATCTCCTCGTCGGTGAACCCGGCGTCGCGCAGGAACTCGACGGACGGCTCGTCCTCCACGTCGATGACGACGTTGTCGAGGTGCCGCCGAATGTCTTCCGGAAGGGTGTCGACGGCCTGCCGCACGACCTTCGCGAACTGCGACATCTTCATGCCGGAATTGTAGCACCCTGGGAAACGGTCGACGGAACCGACCATTCCAACGCCCACGGCCCTACACTACAGGTTGGCGTCACCGTCCCCCGCTGGCAGACCGGCCCATGCACACCCGGATTCTCATCGTCGGGCGGGGGACGAGCCGGCTCGGGCCGGTGGCGTGTCCCGTGACGTGGGAGGCGTGGGACGTGCGGACCGCGGACCCGGCGACGGCCGTCGGCGACCTCGCGAACCCGAAGGCGGCCGCGTTCGTCGGCGTGGACCTCACCGGCGAGGCGTTCCCCGCCGAGTTCGCCGCCCTGCTCGCCGCTACGGAACGCTTCCCGCGATTGGTCTTCGTTCCCCCGGACTTTCCGGCCCCTGACGGAGTGCCCGAGGACGACGTCTGCCCGGTGCCGCCGCCGCCGGGGGCCGCGATTTTCGCCCGGCTGGAGCGGTGCCGGGTGGACGAGCGGGTCGCGTGGCTGGAACGGGTGGGCGGAGCGAAGTTCGTGCAAGACATGACCGAACTCGTGCGGTCGGAGATCCCGAAGGCCGTGGGCGAGATCGCCGCCGCCGCGGCCGCCGGGGACTCCGCGGCCGCGACCCGGACCGCCCACCGGCTGCGGTCGAGTGCCAGCAACATCGGGGCGCGGAGCGTGTCCGCCGTCGCGGCGATCGTCGAAGCAGGCCCGCCCGCGAAGGACTTGCCCGGCCTCGCGGCCGAGATGCGGGCCGCCTGGGACCGGGTCGCCGGTCGGGTCGAGTTCCACCGCCGGAGGGCCGGGCCGTGAAGCGGATCGCCGTCGTCGAGGACAACCCGGACAACCGGTTGCTGGTCCGGGCCCTGCTGTCGGACCTGTTCGCCCTGACCGAGTACGAGACCGGCCCGGCCGCCCTCGCCGGGATCCGGGCGGCCCGGCCGGACCTCGTGCTGCTCGACGTGTCGCTGCCGGGCATGGACGGCCCGGACGTGCTCAAACACATCCGGGCCGACCCGACCACGGCGGGACTCCCCGTCGTCGCCCTGACGGCCCACGCGATGGCCGGGGACGAGGCCCGGTTCCTCGGCCTGGGCTTCGACGGGTACGTCGCCAAACCGATCGTGGACGAAGCCCAGCTCCTCGCGGCGATCCGCCGGCACCTCCCCTGACGAGTCCGTGATGACACTGTTGAAGGCCCGCGTGGGCGTGGGGTTGATTCTGACGGCGATCGCGGCTTTCGCCGCGCTCGGGTACGCCCTGAACCAGCAGTTGAACGCCGAGATCGAGCAGATCAACCTGTCCCGCAGCGTGCAGATCAAGCTCGCGGAAGTGCTCGCCCACACGACCGACGCGGAGACGGGCCAGCGGGGCTACCTGCTCACCGGGAAGGCCGAGTTCCTCGACCCGTACTGGCAGTCCGTCCGCATCCTCGACGGGGACATGCGGTCCCTGGCGGACTTGACCGCCGGGGACGCCGAACAGACGGCCCGGCTGCGGTCGCTCGACGAACACCTGAAGAAGAAGCTCATCGAGCTCGCGGTCACGGTCGAGATGCGGCAGGCCGGCAAAGGGGACGAGGCGGTCGCCCGGGTCCGCGGCGGGTACGGCCGGACGCTGATGGACCAGATCCGTGGCGACGTCCGGGCGATGGCCGACCACGAAGAGGAGCGGGTCGAGGCCCTGCGGGTCCGGCACGTCGAAACGGTACGGCTGATCCGGGGGCTGACCCTCGTCGGGTCCGGGTTCGGGGTCGCCGTCACCCTGGTGCTGGCCAGCCTGGCGGGCCGGTCCGTCGGCCGGGCGGTTCACTCCCCCGCCCCGCTGCGGCTGTTCACCGCGAAGTACACCGCCGCCCTCGCGTCGATCGCCGCCCTCGCGCTGGCCGGGCAGATGGTCGTCCAGTTCGCCCTGCTGCGGATCGCCAACGCCGCCGCCGTGATGAACGTGAGCGGCCGCCAGCGGATGCTCAGCCAGCAGGTCAGCAAGGTGTCGCTGCGGCTGATGGTGGAGCAGGACGACCCCGGCACCCAGCGGGCGTGCCTGGCGGACCTGCGGAAGGAGATCGACGAGTTCCGGGCGGCCCACCGCGGGCTCGAGTACGGGGACGCCGACCTCGGCCTGGACCCCGACACCAGCCCCGAGATTCGGCGGCGGTTCGAGGCCTTGCGGCCGCACTACGAGGCGGTGCTCGCGGCCGCCGAGGCGATCCTGGCGGCCCCGGCCGCGCCGAACGGGGTGCCGCCGCCCGACCGGATCCGCCCCCACGTCCGCGCCCTGCTCCTCGCCGAGCCGGCGTTCGTGGAGAAGATGCACG
This sequence comes from uncultured Alcaligenaceae bacterium, assembly GCA_964444365.1. Lineage (GTDB taxonomy): Bacteria > Planctomycetota > Planctomycetia > Gemmatales > Gemmataceae > CAYUHJ01. The sequence continues at coordinate 22,480 of CAYUHJ010000030.1, forward strand.
ACCTCGTCGGGGAGTTCGAGCGGGACGCGAAGCGGCGGGTCGTCACGGTGCAGGCGGTCGAGACGGTCGTCCTCCTCGGGCTGCTCGGGCTGCTCGCCGCCGAAGGGGTGTTCGTCTTCCGCCCGGCGGTCCGGTCGCTGACCCACGCCTACGCGGAACTCGCCGGGGTGACGGGCCGCCTGCAGGCGGTGCTCGACGCCGCCACGGAGGTCGCCGTGATCGCCACGGACATCGTCGGCCGCGTCGTGGTGTTCAACCCCGGGGCCGAGAAGATGTTCGGCCGCCCCGCCCCCGCCATGATCGGGGAAGCCGTCGCCCCGCTGCTGTGCGGCCACGTCACCGGGGGGACGACCGGCCCGCCCGCCCGGTTCGAGGACCTGATCGGCGGGGAACTCGCCCGGAACCCGCTGGAGGTCGAGGCGCGGGCGGTCCGGGCGGACGGCTCGACCTTCCCCGTCCGCGTCGTGACGACCGCGGTCCGCAACGCGGACGGCACCATCGGCGGGTACCTCCTGCTGGCCCGCGACGTGACCGCCGACCGGCAGGCGGAAGCCGGGCTGCGGGAGGCCCGCGCGGCGGCCGAGGCCGCCAGCCGGTCGAAGTCCGAGTTCCTCGCGAACATGAGCCACGAGCTCCGCACCCCGCTGAACTCCGTCATCGGGTTTTCCAACATCCTGCTCAAAAACAAGCCCGGCAACCTGACGCCGGAGGACGTGACCTACCTCGGCCGGATTCTGGAGAACGGCAAGCACCTGCTCGGGCTGATCAACACGATCCTGGACCTCTCGAAAGTCGAAGCCGGCCGGATGGAGGTCCACCGCGAGGCGACCGACGTCGCCGCCCTCGTCCGGGACACGCTCGCCCAGCTTCAGTCCCAGGTCGGGGACCGGGACGTGACGCTGGCCGCGGACGTGCCCGCCGGGCTGCCGCCCCTGGCCGCGGACCCGAGCAAGCTCAAGCAGGTCCTCATCAACCTCGTCGGGAACGCGCTGCGGTTCACGGACCGGGGGAGCATCCGCGTCGCGGTCGAGGCGGACCCGGTCACCCGGGCCGTCGCCCGGATCGACGTGCGGGACACCGGGATCGGCATCCCCGCCGACAAGCAGCGGGACATCTTCGAGGCGTTCAAGCAGGTCGAGTCCGGCAGCGACCGCAAGTACGGCGGCACCGGGCTCGGGCTGACCATCTCCCGCTCCCTGTGCGAACTCATGGGGTACCGGCTGTTCCTGGCCGAGAGCGAGCCGGGGAAGGGCTCCTGCTTCCGGATCGAGGTCCGGCCCGACTCCGCCGGGGAGGGCGGGCCGCCGAAACCGGGCACCCTCGACCGCGCGATCCCCGCACCGCCGCGGGCCGCGCCGCCGCCGTCCAGCCGAGTCCGGGCCGGCCGGCTCCGCGGGCTCGTCATCGACGACGAGCCCGACGCCCGGCACGTGCTGGTGCGGTTGCTCGAAGACCTCGGAATGGAGGCGTTCGCCGCCGCCGACGGCCCGTCGGGTCTGGACATGGCCCACACCCACCGGCCGGACGTGATCCTGCTCGACCTGATGATGCCGGGGATGACCGGCTGGGACGTGATGACCCGCCTCCGCGCCGACGACCGGGTGCGGGACATCCCCGTCGTCGTGGTCAGCATCGTGGGGCGGGACTCGCGCACGTCGTTGCCCGACGCCGCGGACTACGTCGACAAGCCGGCGTCGCGCGAAGACCTCGCCCGGGTGCTGGGGCGGACGTTCCCGCTGCCGGCCGGGAAGGTCCTGGTCGTGGAAGACGGCCGGGGGCTGGCCGCGGCGCTCGCCGACGCCGGGCCGGCCGTCCGGGCGTGCGACCGCGGCGACGAGACCGAAGTGTTGCGGATCGTCGACGAGTTCCAGCCGGACATGGTCCTGGTCGACGTCCGCGGCGGCGGGCCGGCCGGGGCCGCCTTCCTGGCCGCGCTCCGGACCCGGCCGAGCCGCCCGCCGGTGCCGGTCGTGGTGGTGTCCGACGGCGGTCCCGGTGCCCCGGCCGGGGACGACCTGCCGTCCGAGGTGGTGCTGCTGATCCTGCCGACGGACACGCCCGTCGCGCAGGTCCTCCGCGAGATGTTGCCGCGAATCCTGACGCACCGGGTCACTTCAACGGCTTGATGTCCAACGACGGCGGTGCGACGAGGTCGGGCGGCTTGACCCCCGGGAGCTTCACCGGCGGCGGGGACGGCGAGACCGACGGCCGGTCCGGGATGGTCTCCGGCGGCGGGTCCGGCTGCCGCTGCGGCGGGGGCGTCCCCCGCGGACCGCCGCGGACCCCCTCGATGACGGCTTGCGGCGTGTCCAGGTCGATCACGACTTCCTTCTCGTACACGTGCTCGCCCTGGTTCGACGCCTTGTCGATGGCCTTCGCCCGGACGTGGAACTTCCAGACGTTCTTGTCTTCCACCTGCCAGACGTAGCGGCCCGTGTTCGCGATCTTCGTGGCGATCGGCTTCCACTCCGCGGCGGTGCGCTCCTCCGCGTACTCCAGCACGATCGGCTCGGGCATCAGGTTCTTGTCCACCGCCTCCCACTCGATCTCGACCTTCGGCCCGATCGAGCCGCCGGGGGACACCCGCACGGACTTCACCTTCACGTGCGGGATCTCGGTGTCGACTTCGACGAGGATCTGGGCGGTGTCGCTGGCCCGCGGGTCGTCCTGCTTGCCGCCGGCCCCGTTGACCGGGATGACGATGAACCCGTACAGCCCGTCCTTCGTCGCGGCGTAGAGGATGCGCAGCGTCGTGTCCGGCGAGTTCGGCGTAATGTTGACGGGGACTTCCTTGTCCTTCCGCCAGCCGGCCTTGTCGTCCTTCACCCACAGGTGCGCCGCCTTCACGCCGGACCGGGTCACGCGGGTCAGCTTCGATTCGACGGTGAGGTTGCGGGTGTTGACGTAATCGATCGTGGGCCGGAAGTCGTCGACCGGGGCGGGGGCCGGGCGCTCGTTGCCGACGAAGGTGCCGCCCACGCCGGAGGTCGGCAGCGTGACGACTCGCGACGCCATTTCGAGGCCGGCGCGGTCCTTCGCCAGCACGCGGACTTCGAGCGGTTGGACGAGGTCGGCCCGGTTCCAGGTGTACGAGTCGCGGGCTCTGAACTCGCGCGGCGTGCGGTTCGTCCACTCGCGGGTGCCCTGCCAGCGGACTTGGAGCGTGACCGCGTCCGCGCCGAGGTTCTCGTCTTCAACGACCCACTCGACCCCGGACCCGGCGGCAGTCACGCGGACGGCGGGGGGGCGGGTGTCGAACACGACGCGGTATTGTGCGGTGAGTTCGGCTTCTCGGGGGTTCACGTCGCCGTCCGGGTACACGAACTGGAGGGCGAAGTCGTACTCGCCGTCGGACGGGCTGGCGTACTTGAACCCGCGGCGGTTCTTGTCCGCGTCGATCGTGTCGAGGTCGTTGATGCCGCGCTCGGCGACCAGCTTGAACTGCCCCCGGCTGGCCGCGGCGTAGAACCGGAGCTTGCTCGGCTTCGGGTTCTCGGCCTGGATCTTGTCGACGGGGACGGGGAAGTTGATCTCGCGGAGCGGCCAGTACCGGACGTCGGACACCTGCGCCGCGGCCCGCGGGGCGGACCACGCCGCCGCGAGCACTGCGATCGCCAGGAGTCCGTTCCGGAGCCGCATCACGCCCCCCCGCGAGCCGAGTTTCCCCACGGAGGGTTATCGAATGTGCGGGCGGCGCGGCTTGAACGGAAAAGTCACCCGCGATCGGCGGCCATTCTGTTCCGTGTCGAAGTGTCGCCGCCGCTCCGCGGTCTTCGCCCCGTAGGGGCCGTTCGTGTGTAGCCCCACGCGGAAGATGGTCCCCACGCTGCCGCGTGGGGCTACGCACGGACGCCGCTTCGCGGCTGCAGTCAGGCATTCAACTCGGCTGCCCGGTCGACAACACCCTGTCTGCAGTCGAGGATTCGTCACCGTTCCGTTTCACGCCGGGTGGAACCGCATCCCCGGCGGGGTGTGCGGCTTGGCCTCCGGCTTCGCCGACGCGAACGCCCCGGCGACGATCGCTTCCAGCAGGGACAGGTATTCGAGGAACCGCGCCTTCCCGTCGGCCGTCAGGCGGACCAGCGTCTGCGGCCGCTTGCCCTTGAACCCCTTCCAGATCTCGACGAGGCCGGCTTCTTGCAGGGTCGTCAGGTGCCGGCTCAGGTTGCCGTCCGTCAGGCCGCAGAGTTCCCGCAGGTCGCCGAACACGAGCCCGTCGTGGTGGGACAGCAGCGACGTGAGGATGCCGAGCCGGGCCTTCTCGTGGAGGACGCGGTCGAGCCCGTCGAAGGCGAACCGGCCGGGTTCGGCGGCCGGGTCAGGAGTGGTCGACATCGTTCCGCTCCAGGTTCCAGTAGAGGATCGCCGCGACGCACAGCTGGCCGACGCCGAACGGGACGCCCATGACCCACGGGGAGAACGCCGCCTCGCCGGGGCCGTGGGTCAGGTTGAACGCCCCGGCCAGCAGGTAGAACGCCCCGACCCCGACGATCGCCCGCGGCAGCAGCCGGCACGACGCGAACACGCCGAGGCTGAAGAGCACCTGCCACAACCCCGGCAGCACCCAGCCGACGTCCGGGGCGTGGCGGACGATCACGAGCGTGACGAGCGCCCCCGCGGCGACGCACGGGGCGAACTGCCCGACGGCCAGCCGGGTGAGTTCCCGGGCCAGCGGCGAGTCGGCCCCGGCCCGGTAGCGGAGGAGAATCCCGGACGCGGACGCCGCCGCCCCGAGGACCGCCGCCGCCACCCACAGCCCGAGGTAGCCGGGCAGGTTGTCGCCGGGCTTCGCGAGAATCCAGGGCTGGGCCGCGGCCGCGATCACCGCCAGCACCCCGGACGTGGCGACGGGGACGGCCCGGTAGCCGCGGAACCGCTGGGTCGCCGCCACCCGCGTCCGGATCTCGGCGATGTGCGACAGGGCTTCGTGCAACTCCACGGCGGTCCCCCACGAAGGTTGACTTGTGGCACCGGCCTCCGGCCGGCGGGATGCTGCTCGCCGGTGAGAGTGATCGTTCGCCCTCCCCCTTGAGGGGGGAGGGTTGGGGTGGGGGTGAAGGCTCACCCCCGAAGCGACCCCCACCCTTCCCCAGAGGCCGGTGCCACAGGCAAGGAGGCCGAACCGACCCGGCGCACCCGTGTCGCTTTGCGGGATAAAGTACCCGAACCCCCCGGCCGGTCAAGCGGAATCGGGTACGATACCCGGCATGAGCCGCATCGCCGTTTACGCCGGGGCGTTCGACCCGCCCGCGATCCACCACCGGCAGATCGCCGAGCGGATCGCCGAACGCTTCGACCGCGTCGTGGTGTTCCCGTCCGGCCCCCGCCCGGACCGCCCGTCCGCCGACAGCCTGCCCCTGCACCGCGCGGTGATGGCCGACCTCAACTTCCGCGGGCTGCACCGGGTCATCGTCGAGCTGTCGGACCTGGAGCAGAGCCGGTTCACCGGGAACCACGAGTTCGACCGGGTCTTCGGCGGCGAGGGCAAGGAGGTCTGGCACGTCGTCCCCCTCGCGGCGACGACCGGCGGGGCGGCCGGCGTGTCCCGGATTCAGCGCGAGTGGACCCACGGCCCCGAGTTGTGGCGGACGGCGCGGTTCGTCGTCCTCCGGGAACGCAACGAGGAACTCGACCCCGACGACCTGCCCCCCCGGCACGAGGTCGTCGAAGTCCCGCCGCACGGCACCACGGAGGCGATCCGGTCCCTGCTGTTCGACGGCAACCCGGCGGACGGCTGGCTGTACCCGGAGGTCGGCGGGTACATCTGCCGGCACGGGCTGTTCCGCCCCACGCCGCCGGCCCGCGAGTGCGTGTTCCGCGCCACCGGCCCCCGCATCAAGCTGTTCATCGACAAGCGGAACGCCGGGTCCGTCGCCGTCGCGGACCGGCTCAAACCCTACGAACACCCGGACCCGGAACTGATCGTCGTCGTCGGCGGGGACGGCACGATGCTCCACGCCATCCGCACCCACTGGCGGGAGCGGCGGCCGTTCTTCGGCATCAACACCGGGCACGTCGGGTTCCTGCTCAACTCGAACAAGCAGGAACGCTTCTGGGACGAAACCCTGCGGCTCTACCAGCTGCCCCTGCTGTGGGTGGAAACCGTCGGGCTCGACGGCGTGACCCGCGGGGAACTCGCGTTCAACGACTGCTGGGTCGAGCGCGAGACCGGCCAGACCGCGTGGGTGGAAGTGTCCGTCAACGACCGGGTGCAGATGCCCAAGGTCGTCGCGGACGGGATGCTGGTGTCCACCGCGGCCGGGTCGACGAGCTACGCCCGCGCGATGGGGGCGACGCCCATGCCGTTCAACGCCCCGCTGCTGACGCTGGCCGGGTCGAACGTGCTCAAGCCCGAGTTCTGGCACCCCGCCGTGCTGACGACCGACTCCGAGGTCCGGGTCCGCAGCCTGGACCCGAAGAAGCGGCCGCTGCGGGGGTTCATCGACGGCGTCGGCCAGGGCCGGGTGACGCAGATGACGGCGCGGGTGAGCAACATCGCCGCCGTCGAACTGCTGTTCACGCGGGAACACGACCCCGTCGCGAAGCTGGCCCTCCTGCAATTCCCGCAACCGGGGTGACGACGATGCCGCGACAGATGCGCGTGACCGAACTGAAAGCGATGCTGGACGCCGGCGAGCCGGTCTACCTGCTGGACGTCCGCCAGCCGGAAGAGTACGCGCTCTGCCGGCTCCCCGGCGGCGTGCTGATCCCGCTCGGCGAGTTGCCGCGCCGGGTGGACGAGGTGACCCCGCCCGAGGGCGCGACCGTCGTGGTGTACTGCCACCACGGCGTCCGCAGCCTGAGCGGGGCGGTGATGCTCGAACGCGCCGGCCTCGCCGACGTGGCCAACCTCGCCGGCGGGATCGACGCCTGGAGCCTCCACGTCGACCCCGCGGTGCCGCGGTACTGAGGGGCTACGCGGTCTCCGTGTTCGCCTCGGCCGCCTTCATCGCTTCCTGCTCGGCCATTGCTGCGTTGAACTTCGACGCGACCGGGATAAACACCCCCGCGACGACGGCCATCGCGCCGGCCAGCATCGCAAAGTACACGCCGGGTTCCATCTGCGGGTACAACCGGGTGATCGGGGCGTTGATGAGGAGGTTTGCGAGAAAGACGACCGCGAGCCAGCACGCCGTCACGAAGCTCTTCATCGACTGCGGGGCGGCCACGAACGCGAGTTCCAACCCCGTGATCGAGATGAGAATCTCCGCGATCGTGATGATCAGGAACGCGAACACCTGCCACCACACCGTGACCCGCTCCTCCGGCTTGACCCAGTCGACGAGTTCGATGACCGCCTTGTCCGGGTCCGGCTTCACCGCCTTCAACTCGTCGCCGGACTTCAGCAGCGGCTCGAGCACGCCGCCGTCGACGAGGGACTTGCCGTCCGGCACGGCCTGAACGTGGCCGTCCTTGATCGCGAGCGTCGTCCCGTTGGTCAGCTTGACGACGCCGTTCGCGAGCGTGAGCTTCTTCTTCTCGGTGTCGTAGACGAAGTCCTTGGACTCGACCTTCACCGCCCCGCCGATGGTCACGAAGTTGCCGTCGCTGCCGATCTTCACCTGATCGAGCTTGCCTTCCGTCCACGCCGGGATGATGAGCGCCCCTTCGGGCGTCGACACCTTGAGGACTTCCTGCTTCTTACCGGCCAGGAACCCGGAGGCGGCCATGATCGCCATGCTGAGCCCGGTCAGGGCGAACCCGAGGAGCATCTTCTGAGTGGCCTGGATCTTGTACCCTGCGGCCGCGAGTTGCTTGAACATCCAGACGCTGACCGGGACGAGGAGCACGATGAACACCGGGTTGAACGCCTGGATCGAGTCCGCGGACGCGGGCAGGCCGAACAGCGTGCAGTTCATGTAGGTGTCGGCGAAAAAGATCCACGTGCTCGCGGACTGGTCGAAGATCGCCCAGAAGAACATGACCGTGAGGAACAGCGCCCCGATTCGGCTGAGCGTCTGCACTTTCAACTTGCGGTCGGCGAGCAGTTCTTCCGCCGTCACCCCCTTGTACGTCACGGGGACGCCGGTCACGGTCGTCGTGTTGGCGGGCACGGCCCCGTCCCCGACCAGAACCTTGCGCTCGATCGTTTCCCGGGCGTAGAACCGCTTCCCGAGCGCGAAGATGAACAGCGCCAGAGCCATCAACCCGGCCGGGAACAGGAACGCGGTCTGGTAGCCGAAACTCGTCCGCAACCAGGGCATCGCGAACTGGGACAGCGCCGCCCCGATGTTGATGGACATGTAGAACCAGCTGAACGCGCTCGTCCGCAACTGGTCCTGCCCCGGCCGCTGCTGGTCGTAGGTGAGCCCCATCAACGTCGAGATGTTCGGCTTGATGACGCCGCTGCCCATCGCCAGAAGCGAGAGCGCCCCGAACACGACGTACCGGTTCTCGATCCCGACCAGAAACTGAGCCACGACGTACGGGACCGAGAAGCCGACGATCGTCCAGTACTTGCCGAAGAAGTTGTCGGCCAGGTAGCCGCCGATCAGCGGGAAGAAGTAGCACGCCGCGATGAACAGGGACATGAACGTGCCGGCGTCCGCCTTGTCCACGCCGAGCTTTTCGGTCATGTACAGCGCGAGGATCGCACGCATCCCGTAGTAGGAACACCGCTCGGCGAACTCGCCCCAGAAGAAGAACCAGAACCCCATCGGGTGCGAGGTCGCGACGCCGGCGGCGGTCGTCGGAGCTGCTTCGGTGGCCACTTCGGTATCCTCGAAGATCAGTTCATAATCGGATGAGAGGGAGTGAAGCGAATGATAACCACCGACCCCACCGCAGGCACGGGGTTTTTCCCGCCGGGCGAAATCGCTTGAGCCGCGCCCGCCCGGCGGTAGCATGACGGTGCCCCTTTCTCCCACCTCCCCGGAGACTCGCATGACCGCCCGGATCCTTCTCGCCGCCGTGGCCGCCGCCGTCGGCGTCGCCGCGTTCGCCGAGGACAAGAAGCCCGCCGAACCCAAGAAGGCCGAGACGCTCGGCACCGTCGAGCGGCTCGACCCGAAGCTCGACGACCTGATCCCGAAGGACGCCGTCATCGAGGTGCTGGCCGACGGGTTCAAGTGGGCGGAAGGCCCCGTCTGGGACAAGAAGGAGAAGGCCGTCCTGTTCACGGACATCCCGAACAACCGCGTCATGAGGTGGTCCGAGAAGGACGGGCTGAAGGAACACATCAAGCCGAGCGGGTACACCGGCACCAGCGAGTTCAAGGGGAAGGAACCGGGCGCGAACGGCCTCGCGTTCGACAAGGACGGGAACCTGATCCTCTGCCAGCACGGCGACCGCCGCGTCTCCCGCCTGGAGAAAGACGGCAAGTTCACGCCGCTCGTCGAGAAGTACGAGGGCAAGCGGCTCAACTCGCCGAACGACCTCGTGTTCAAGTCCAACGGCGACCTGTACTTCACCGACCCGCCCTACGGTCTGCCGGGGCAGATGAAGGATCCCGCGAAGGAACTCGACTTCCAGGGCGTCTACCGGCTCACGCCGAAGGGCGAACTGACCCTCTTAAACGCGGTCATCACCCGGCCGAACGGCATCGCGTTCTCCCCGGACGAGAAGACGCTGTACGTCGCGAACTCCGACCCGGACCACGCCCACTGGATGGCCTACCCCGTGCGAGAGGACGGCACCATCGGGCCGGGCCGGGTGTTCTTCGACGTGGTCGGGCTCGTGAAGGAAAAGAAGCCGGGCCTGCCGGACGGGCTGAAGGTCGACGCGAAGGGGAACCTCTTCGCGACCGGGCCGGGCGGGGTGTTCGTGTTCACCCCGGAGGGCAAGCACCTCGGCACCCTGGCGACCGGCGTCCCGACCGCGAACTGCGGCTGGGGCGACGACGGCAGCACGCTGTACATCACCGCGAACGACAAGCTCGTCCGCGTGAAGACGACGACGAAGGGGCTCGGGTTCTGACCGGAGGAGTTTCGATGACGGCCGTCCGCACGCTGCTGCTCCTCGGGGCGGCGGTCGGGGTTTGCGCCCCGGCCCCCGCCGCCGACCAGGGGAAGATCGACGCCGCGATTCGCAAGGGCGCGGACTGGCTGAAGAAGGACGTGGCCGCGGCGAAGCCCGACCAGGACCCCACCCACGGGGCGGCCCGGGCGGCCCTGGCCGGGTTCGCCCTGCTCGAAGCCGGGGTCAAGCCCGACGACCCGACGATTCTGAGCCTCGCGAACGGCGTCCGCGAGGCGGCCCTGTCGACGAACCGGACCTACACCGCCGCGCTGGGCATTCTCTTCCTCGAACGCCTCGGCGACCCGCGGGACGTGCCGCTCGTCCAGGTGCTCGGCGTCCGGCTGTACGCGGGGCTGAACGTCGCCGGCGGCTGGACGTACACGACGTGCGAAGCGATCCCCGCCGCGGAAGCCCAGCGGCTCGCGGGGGTGCTCTACGGCGGCGCACCCCGCCCGCCCAAGGACGGGAAGCCCGCCCCGAAGCTCCACCCGGAAGCGGCGGTCCAGTTGAACGCCGTCCGCGCCGCGATCCTGACCCGCGGCCGCCGGGGGATCGGCGAGGACAACTCGAACACGCAGTTCGGCGTCGTCGGGCTCTGGGTCGCGAGCCGGGCCGGGCTGCCGGTCGACGACGCCTTCGCGCTCGTCGAGGCGGGGTTCGTCCGCACCCAGAACCGCGCGGACGCCGGCTGGGGCTACTCCGGGGCCGACAAGTCCACGACCGCCATGACCTGCGCCGGGCTGCTCGGGCTGACGGCCGGGAAGGCGAAGCGGGCCGCCGCGGCCGCGCCGAAGTCGTCGGACGGCTCGCCCGACGACCCCTTCCTGACCCCGAAGAAGCCCGCCGGGAGCGGCGACGCGCCGGCCGCCCCCGCCGCCCCGAACACCCCGGAAGCCGCCCGGGACGCCGCCATCAAGGCCGCGCTGCAGTCCGTCGGGGCCGTCCTCGCCGGCACGAAGCCCGAGGCCGGGCTCGACAACCTGATCGGCCAGGGGAACCTCTACTACGTGCTGTGGTCCCTCGAACGGGTCGCCGTCGCGCTCGGCCTCGAAACGATCGGCGACGTCGACTGGTACGACTGGGGCGCGACCCGCCTGCTGGCCGCCCAGAAGGAGGACGGCTCCTGGCCGCTGGACCGGTACGAGGCCCCGGTCAACACGTCGCTGGCGCTGCTGTTTCTGTGCAAGGCGAACGTGTTCCGCGACGTGTCCGGGAAAGTGAAGGTGAAGGACCCCGGCATCAAGGAACTGCGGGCCGGGGCGAACCCGATCTTCGCCGCGCCGAAGCAGGACCCGCCTCCGGTGCGGCCCGGGTCCGGCGACCCGATCGCGGTCGCGCCGACCCCGACCCTGCCGCCGGTCGCCGACCACCCGGACGCCGACCGCCTCGCCGCCGCCCTCGCGGGTGCGACCGACGACCAGTGGACGGCGGTCCTCGCCGGCGAGCGCGACGCCAAGGGCGTCCAGCACACCGCCGCGATCGTCCGGGCCATCGGCAAGCTCGACGGCGGCCGGAAGAAACAGGCCCGCGACGCCCTCGCCGACCGCCTCACCCGGATGACCGCCGCCACCCTCCGCAAAATGCTGACCGACCCCGACCCCGAACTCCGCCGGGCCGCGTGTCTGGCGTGCGCCATGAAGGACGAGCCGGCGCACGTCCCCGACCTGATCGACCGCGTGACGGACCCGTCCGACCTCGTCGTCCGCGCCGCCCGCGCCGGGCTGAAGAGCCTGACCGGAAAAGACTACGGCCCCGACCCCGGAGCCCCGGACGAGAAGAAAGTCGACGCCGCCGCCGAGTGGCGGGCGTGGTATCTGTCGCAGAAGTAGGGGACGAAGAGCCGCGAACGCGAGTGAGCGGTTCGCTTCCGCCCACGGTGACCGTGTCGATTCCCGGGAAGTCAGCCGCTCACTCGCATTCGCGGCTCTGGGCTCTGGCAGGCTACAGCGACGGGTGCGGCACCGGGTCGCCGTTGATCGCGGCGAGGGCGTTGAGGGCGGCCTTCAGCTCGGCTTCCTTCTTGTTCTTGCCCCAGGCCGGGGGGAACCGGCACTCGTTGATCTCGGCCGCGACCTTGAAGCACTTGTTGTGGTCCGGCCCCTGCTCGTCGAGGATCAGGTACCGCGGGGTGCCGCCGTACTCCCGCTGGGCGACTTGCTGGAGGATCGACTTCGAGTTGCTGCCGACGGCCTCGGCGGCGACCCGCTCGATCTCGGGTTCGACGAAGTCGAGGACGAACTCCTTGGCCGCGTCCCAGCCGCCGTCGAGGAAGATGGCCGCCACCAGGGACTCGAACACGTCGGCGAGCAGGTTGGACGGCATCTCGGCGTGGCCGTTCATCCCCTTCCCGAGGAACAGGAAGTCCCCGAGGCCGAGTTCCTGGCTGAACGCGGCGCACGTCTTCCGGCTGACCACCACCGACTTGATCTTGGTCAGTTCGCCTTCCTGGTACTCCGGGAACCGGAGGTAGAGCTGCTCGCAGGTGATGAGCCCGAGGACGCTGTCGCCGAGGAACTCCATCCGCTCGTTGGACGCCAGCCGGGTGTTCGCGCCGGAGGTGTGCGTGAGCGCGGCCTTGAGGAGCTCGGGCTTGCCGAAGCGATACCCGATCGCCTCCTGGCACTCGTCGAGGACCATCTGCTCGCGGGTGGGCTTCGCTTCCGGCATGGTCAACTGGGGAAGATGGAACGGCGATCCGCACGGTCAAAGGTAGCACGGGCTCGGACCCGCGTCAACGAGCCGAATCGTTCATGCCGGCGGGGCCCCGCGCCCGATCATAGACCGTGGCGAGTCCGCTCCCCCGTCGGACCCGGCCCGTCGCGAGGTTCCCCCATGCCCGGATTCCGCTTCCGCGCCGGCCTCCTGTCGTCCGCCGTCGCCGCCGGCTGGCTGGCCCCCGCGACCCCCGCCGCCGACGCCCGCCCGTTCCTCCGGAAGCCGGCCACCCAGCCCGCGGCCCCGACCCTGGTGGACGTGGTGTCGCCCGCGTTCAAGGACGCGGTCGCCCAAGTGGTGAAGGGCCCGACCCTGTCCGCGAAGGCGACCGAAGACGGCTTCGCCGCGCACCCGAAGGTCTACGACTGGCTCGTCGAACACCCGGACCGGACCGCCGTGGCGTGGAAGCGGCGGCAGTTCCCGTGCATCGACATCGCGGACCTCGGGAACGGCAAGTTCGGCTGGACCGACGAGGGGGGCAGCGAACTGACG
>CAYUHJ010000030.1:35653-42132 GCA_964444365.1 uncultured Alcaligenaceae bacterium
GTTCCAGGACGGCGTCGTCTGGTACGCGACCGGGAAGGTGAAGGCGGCCGCGCTGATGCCGATGATCCCCGTGAAGGCGGTGGCCGTCCTGTCCGCCCCCCGCGTCGCGGACGACAAGGGCGCGGCGACGATCAAGCCGTCCTTGAACGTCTACATCCTCACGGACAGCCGGGCGGCGAACGCGATCCTCCGGATGGCCGGCCCCGCCGCCCCCCGCGCCGCCGAACAGGGGGCCGAGCAACTCCTCATGTTCTTCAGCGGCATCGCCCGCCACCTGCACCAGCACCCGGACGAGATCGAGAAGCTGCTCGGCCCGGCGAAGAAGTAAGACGAAAAGTTGGCTCACACCAAGCCACAAAGACACCAAGAAGACAAAATCGAAACTCCGGTTTGGTTTTCTTCGTGGCGTTGTGCCTTTGTGTGAGGATTGGCTTTCGTCTTGCCGACATTTCCGCGTGAACCCGTCTCTTGCTTGCCGGGTCCGCGCGGCACCCCTACGTTGACCCCGTTTCTATCCAAAGCCGGGGCGACCCGGAGCGAATCACCGGTAGCCACCCGCAGGGGTGGGCCGTCCACCGTCCCGCGAGAACCCCCGATGTCCACCGTGCCGCCTTCCGTCCCGTCCGGCGTCGCCGCCAACCCGGCTCGGCCGAACGAGGTCAAGCTCATCAGCCACTCGAACCTCTTCTACTGGTGGCCGGTCTGGGCGCTCGCGTTCTTCATGGCCATCTGGACGTGGGTCGAGGACCACCGCCTCGCGATCGTCCCGAGCGACGGCCGGGTGAGGGTGGACGGGCCGGGTGCCTACTCCATGAACTTCGGTGCCAAGCCGGAAACCAACTCCCTGGAGTACGCCGTCCGCGCGTCGACATCCGGCAGCACCGAGCCCGCGTTCAAGCCGCGCGTCTCCCAGCAGGCGTGGCTCGGGGCGGTCTTCGTCATCGGGCTGGTGCTGACCATCGCGATCACGAACGTGCCGCTCCGGGGCCTGTGGTCGTTCGTCGCGATCATCCTGATCGTGGTGCTCGCCCTGCTGATCTCGCTGCTCAAGGAGTGGGACCGCATCTTCGACGCGCTCGGGAACCTGCACATCTACATCAACATGGCCGGCTACCTGTTCATCGGCACGGCGGTGTTCATCCTGTGGGCGCTCGCGACGTTCATCTTCGACCGGCGGTCGTACATCATCTTCACCCCCGGCCAGATCCGCGTCTGCGAGCACATCGGGGCCGCGGTCAAGGTGTACGACACGGTCGGCATCCACATGGAAAAGCAGCGGGACGACCTGTTCCGCCACCTGATCCTCGGGTTCGGGTCCGGCGACCTGATCGTCCGGACGGCCGGGGCGGAGCGGAACGAGATCAAGCTGCCGAACGTCCTGGGCATCGGCTGGCGCATTCAAACCGTCGAGAACATGCTGCGCGAGCGGACCGCGAACCTCACGCCGTGAGATCCATGCAATGTCTCACACAAAGCCACAAAGTCACAAAGAAGATGCGAGATCCGTTCTGCGTTCTTTCCTTCGTGAGCTTTGTGGCTTTGTGTGAGCATTCTTAAATTGCCGTGTTCTGGAGGCTGCCGTGCTCGCGACCGAGTCCCGCTTCCGCGGCAGTCTGCTCGGCCTCGCGGCCGGGGACGCGCTCGGCACCACCCTCGAATTCTGCCGCCCCGGTTCGTTCACTCCCCTCACGGACATCGTCGGCGGCGGGCCGTTCCACCTGCAACCCGGCGAGTGGACCGACGACACGTCGATGGCCCTCTGCCTCGCGGACTCCCTGGTCGCGACGAAGACCTTCGACCCGCTCGACCAACTCGAACGCTACGTGCGGTGGTACCGCCACGGGTACTTCAGCGTGAAGGGCCGGTGCTTCGACATCGGCAACACCACCCGGTCGGCACTCGACAACTTCATCAGGACGAAGCGGGAATACCCCGGCCCGACGGACCCGGATTCGGCAGGGAACGGCAGCCTCATGCGGCTGTGCCCCGTCCCGCTCCGGTACGCGGCGAACCCGGAGGACGCGATTTTCTACTCCGCGCAGTCGTCCCGCACGACGCACGGAGCTTGGGAATGCATCGACGCGTGCCGGTACTTCGGGGGGTTGATCGTCGGCGCGGTGCAGGGCCGGCCGAAGGAGGAACTGCTCTCGCCGCTGTTCAGCCCGGTGCCGGGGGCGTGGGAGAAGGTTCCGCTCGCCCCGAAGATCGCCGAAGTGGCGACGGGTTCGTTCAAGGACAGCGATTCCATTCGCGGCAGCGGGTACGTCGTGAAGTCGCTCGAAGCGGCCCTCTGGGCGTTCCACCGGACGGACACCTTCCGCGACGGGGCGTTGCTGGCCGTCAACCTCGGCGACGACGCGGACACGACGGGCGCGGTGTACGGCCAGATCGCGGGGGCGTTCTACGGCGAGGACGGCATCCCCGCGGAGTGGCGGGCGAAGCTGGCGATGCGAGAAAAGATCGAGGAACTGGCGGACGGGTTGTACGAAATCCAATCTCACACAAAGCCGCAAAGTCACAAAGCAGACCAAACCTGATGTTTTGGTTCTATCCACTTGGTGGCTTTGTGACTTTGTGTGAGCATCTTCTTCGCTTCTACTTCGCCGCGGGCGGCGTGACGAACCCGGCGCTCAGGTTCGCGCACTCGTCCACGGTCATTTCCCCTTCCTGAATCCAGACGCGGTACCGCACCTTCAACGGCTTCTCCGGCGTCACTTCCGTCGCGAAGTAGTTCCCGAACCGGCCGTAGTCGCGCTCGCTGAACCGGGCCTCCTTCGGGTTCTCCGGGTGGTCGAGGTACACGACCGTGTACCGCTTGCCGCCGACGACGATGCTCATCGCGTTCCACGGCAGGTTGACGTGCTCCTTCTGGGCCGGCCAGTTCCGCGTCGAGCCGGGCTTGTCCTTGCCGTCCGGGCGGAGGAAGTACGTGTCCTTGGCGGTGCTCTTCGCCACTTCGGTGGTGGCGCGGAAGTGGAACCCGGCGTGCTGCGGGTCGCCGTCGAGCTTGATCGTGCCGGCGCGGGGGACCAGCACGGACGTGAAGTCGACGACCGTCGCTGGGGTGCGGGCGGGCGTCTTGTACGCCGTCACCTCCCGGGTCTCCTCGGCGAACGGCTTGCCGTCCTTGCCGTTCCACGAGATCAGGGTCCGCTGCCGGCCGACGACCTCGCCTTCCTCGGTGGCGAGCGTCTTCTCGTGCTGCTGGAAGGCGTCCTTGCCGTGCCAGATGTCGACGTTGATCTTGTCGCCGTAGGTCACCTTGTTCCAGCCGTAGAACAGCCCGCGGTGGTGCAGGAACAGCTTGCCGTCCGGCACCTCGTGCGCGCCGTTCGTCAGCAGGGTGTCCCCCTTCACCGGGTCGAACACGTGGTGGAACACCTTGAACGTCTTGTAGTGGTGCTTCTCGTCGTGCGGGGCGTTGACGTACCGCAGCACCGGCTTCGTGTCGTACTCCAGGTCGACGCCGTCCTTCGTCTCCTTGAACTGGAACTTCGGCGACCGCAGCTTCCGGTCCCGGCCCGCGAGTTCCAGTTTCAGTTCCTTCCCGGCCGGCAACTTCGGCACGACGAAGACGAGGTCTTTTTCCTTGCCCTCGGCGTCGAGCTGGCTCGGGGCGACGACCTGGGCGGGGATTTCGAGCCCGCCCTCGCCGAGGAGCACGAGCCGGCCGTCCGGCGGGTTCGCGATCTTCGCGGTGACGACCGCGTTCGCGAGGTCGGTCTTCCCGCCGGTGACGGTGATCTGGGCAGACGCGGGGGCGGCGATCGCCCCGAGCAGCAAGACGGCAGCAAGTCTTCGCATGGCAGCCAGGGATAAAGGGAAAGGGGTGGGTCGGACGAGGCCCGTCCCGTTCGTGCTATCCGGAACGGGCAGCGGGTTCAACGGGCCGGAGACGGAACACCGCTGTTGTCTTGTCGACAGGTGTGATACACTGCACATCCCACCGCCTCATGCACTTCCCCGGAAGCCGCCATGCTCCCGCTCGCGATTGCCCTGCTACTCGCCGCCGACCCCGTGCCGGACCGTCTGGTCGTGTCGCCCGCCGAGGTC
The DNA here is from genome assembly GCA_964444365.1 of uncultured Alcaligenaceae bacterium. Lineage (GTDB taxonomy): Bacteria > Planctomycetota > Planctomycetia > Gemmatales > Gemmataceae > CAYUHJ01. The sequence goes on from CAYUHJ010000030.1 coordinate 39,707, forward strand.
TCGTTCGTGGGGCCGCGCGACCGGCAGAATCTGCTCGTGTCCGCGACGTTCGGCAAGGGGGGCGACGCCGACGTGACCGCTTCCGCGAAGTTCGCCAGTGGGAATCCCGCGGTGGCGGACGTGTCCCCGGACGGCGTCGTCACCCCCCGCGGGGACGGGGAGACGGCCGTGACCGTGTCCGCGAACGGGAAGGAGGCCCGCGTCCGGGTCGTGGTGAAGCGGTTCGCCGAGCCGATCCCGACCGACTTCCGCACCGACGTGCAGGCGGCCCTCTCCCGCAACGGCTGCAACCAGGGCGCGTGCCACGGGTCGCCGCAGGGGAAGGGCGGGTTCAAGCTGTCGCTCCGCGGGGAGAACTCCGACTTCGACTTCCACGTCCTCACCCGCGAGCAGGGCGGCCGGCGGATGAACCGGCTGACGCCCGACGACAGCCTGCTGCTTCAGAAGGGGAGCGGCCGGCTGCCGCACCAGGGGGGTGCCCTGTTTTCCAGGGGTGATCCCGCGTACCAGGCCATCGCCCGCTGGGCCGCCGAAGGCTGCCTCGACGCCAAACCGAGCCCCCTCGCCCGCCTCGAAGTGCTCCCCGGCGACCGGCGGTTGCACACGTCGTCCCCCCGGCAGAAGATCGTCGTCCGCGCCCACTTCCAGGACGGCACCGTCCGCGACGTGACCGGCTTCGCCGTGCTGACCACCAGCGACCGCGACCTCGCCCCCATCGGGCGGGACGGGGGTGTCACGTTCGGGAAGACCGGCGAGGTGTCGATTCTCGTGCGGTATCTCGACGCGATCACCAGCGTCCGCCTGACGTATGTGAAGGCCGACGACACGTTCGCGTTCCGCGCCCCGCCGCCGGCTAACTTCATCGACGAACTCGTCTTCGCGAAGCAGCGGGAACTGCAACTGCTGCCCGCCCCCGTGGCGACGGACGAGGTCTTCCTCCGCCGCGTGTTCCTCGACACGATCGGCGTCCTGCCGACAGCGGATGAAGCGCGGGAATTCCTCGACTCGAAGGACGAGCATAAGCGGGCGAAGCTCATCGACAAGCTGCTGGACCGCGACGAGTTCGCGCTGTACTGGGCGTTGAAGTGGGCCGACGTGCTCCGCGGCTCGCCCGCGACGATCAGCGAACGCGGCGTCCACAGCTTCCACCGCTACCTCGTCCGCACGGTCGCGGAAGACAAGCCCGTCACCGACTTCGCGAGAGACTTGCTGACCGGCACCGGCAACACGCTGAACAAGCCGGCCGCGAACTTCTACCGCGTCGCCCGCACCCCGGAGGAAGCGGCGGAGGCGGCGGCGCAGCTGTTCATGGGCGTCCGCGTGCAGTGTGCGAAGTGCCACAACCACCCTTTCGAGAACATCACGCAGACCGACTACTACGGCCTCGCCGCGTACTTCGCCCGGGTGCAGTACAAGGGGGCGCAGTTCGGGCTCGACGACGAAATTGTGTACCTGCAACCCAACCGCGAGATCAACAACCCGCTGACGAAGAAGCCGCAACCGCCGGTCGCGTTCGGGTCGGTGCCGCCGCGGCTGGGGCCGGACGACGACCGCCGGGCGAAGTTCGCGGACTGGCTGACTTCGCCGGGAAACAAGTACTTCGCCCCGTCGGTCGCGAACCGCGTGTGGTTCCACCTGCTCGGGAAGGGGATCGTCGACCCGGTCGACGACTTCCGCGACACGAACCCGCCGTCGAACCCGCAACTGCTGGCCGCGCTCGCGGAGCACTTCACGAAGAACGGCAGCCGACTGAAGCCGCTCGTCCGCGTGGTCCTGAACTCGCGGACGTACCAGCTTTCGTCCGATTCACCGAAGCAGTCCGCGGACGCCGCCAACCCCGGTGCCTACTTCACGAAGGCCGCCGTGCGGATGCTCTCCGCGGAACAGACGCTCGACGCCGTGTCGTCCGCCACCGGCGTGCCCGAGAAGTTCAAGGGCTTCCCGGTCGGCACCCGCGCCCTCGACCTGCCCGAAGGCGGCATCGGCCACCCGTTCCTGCAAGCCTTCTCGAAGCCCGTCCGCGACGTGACCTGCGAGTGCGCCCGCGAGGACGACCCCGGCCTGCCGCAGGTGCTGCACCTGCTGAACAACAACGGCGTGCTGCAAAAGGTGCGGTCCCCGAAGGCCCGCGTCGCGGAGTGGATGAAGGGGAGCAAGGGGACCGGCGAGGTGATCGAACTGGTCTACCTCGCCACGCTCAGCCGCCGGCCGACGGCGAAGGAACGGGAACTCGTCGAAAAACACATCGAGTCGACGGGCGACAGGGCGGCCGGGTTGCTAGACCTGCAACACGCCCTGTTAAACCTCAACGAGTTCCTGCTGCGGCACTGATTCACGAACCGCTTGAGACTCTCTGGTTTGGTATTCGCCGCGGAGCGGCGTTCGTCCGTAGCCCCACGCGGGAGCGTGGGGTCACGGTCCGGACG
>CAYUHJ010000031.1:0-31917 GCA_964444365.1 uncultured Alcaligenaceae bacterium
CCCGAACGAGGTTGCTGTGGGCCCGGAAGTAGGGCTCACTGTCCACGACGGTTAACGGCCGTCCGAGCGAACCCACGACCACGGAGACGACGATGGCGAACGACCTGGGGCGGACACTCGCCGCCCTCGAAGCGATGACGGTGCCGCAGTTGGTGCGGACGTACGCCGACGTGTTCGGCGAGTCCACCAACGGCCGCAACAAGGTGTGGCTCGTCCGCCGCATCGCCTGGCGGATGCAGGCCAATGCCCACGGCGGGCTGAGCGAAGCCGCACGGGCGAAGGCGGCGGAACTGGCGAACGACGCCGACATCCGCACCACCATCCCGAAGGAAGCGCCCACGGCGAGGCCGGTCGAGGACGAGGCCCCGCCGCCGAAGGTCGTGAAGTTCGTGGCCGATTCTCGGGTGCCGCCGCCGGGGACGGTGCTCACCCGGAATTACAAGGGGACCGAGGTCCGCGTCACGGTGCGGGCCGACGGGTTCGAGCACGACGGCACGCTGTACCCCTCGCTCTCGGCGGTCGCGAAGGTCGTGTCGGGGGCGCACTGCAACGGGTTCGCGTTCTTCAAACTGACCGGCAAGGGGGTGGCCTGATGAAGACCATGAAGCGTGACACCCCGGTGTCACTGAAGATTGTGAGGTGCGCAGTGTACACGCGGAAGTCCACGGAGGAGGGGCTGGAGCAGGAGTTCAATAGCCTCGACGCCCAGCGGGAAGCGGGCGAGGCGTACGTCCGATCCCAGGCCGGGGAGGGATGGACGCTGGTCGCCGACCGCTACGACGACGGCGGGTTCACCGGCGGCAACACCGACCGGCCCGCCCTGCAGCGGTTGCTTTCCGACATCGAGGCGGGCCGGATCGACTGCGTGGTGGTCTACAAGGTTGACAGGTTATCCCGCTCGCTGCTCGACTTCGCCCGGATGATGGCGAGCTTCGACGCCCGAAAAGTGTCGTTCGTGAGCGTCACGCAGCAGTTCAATACGGCGACCTCGATGGGCCGGCTGGTGCTGAACGTGCTCCTCTCCTTCGCCCAGTTCGAGCGGGAGATCATCGCCGAGCGGACGCGGGACAAGATCGCCGCGACCCGCCGGAAAGGGAAGTGGGCCGGCGGGCACCCGGTCCTCGGCTACGACCTCGACCCCGCCACCCGGCGGCTGACGGTGAATCCCGCCGAGGCCGAGCAGGTCCGCGAGGTGTTCGCCATCTACCTGCGGACGGGCTCGCTGCTCGACACCCTTCGCGAGGCCGAGGCGAAGGGCATCCGCACCAAGCCCCGGACCACGAAGTCCGGGAAATCGCGGGGCGGGCAACCCCTGTCGCGGGCCGGGCTGCACCACCTGCTGACCAACGTGCTCTTCATCGGCAAAGTGCGCTACCGCGACGAGGTCCATCCCGGCGAGCACGCCCCCATCCTCGACCCGGCGGTCTGGGACAAGGTCCAGGCGAGGCTGGGGCGGGGCGGCGGTGGGGGCGGACGCAGCAGCGACGCCATGCTGCAAGGGGTGCTGAAGTGCGGACCGTGCGGGTGTGCCATGACGCCGACCCACAGCCGCAAGGGGGCCAAGGAGTACCGCTACTATACGTGTGCTCGGGGGCCCGCCTGATCCGCTGGACCACCAGCTTCGCCCACACCCGACGGGCGACGCCGGCCCGACCCCACTGCGGGACGTGTTCGCAGTGCGTCGACCGCCGGTTCGCCGTCCTGTCGGCCGGGCTCGAGAGGCACGACCCGGCCGCCGGGTATCGGATCGAGCTGCTGACCGGCGACCGGGCGGACGGCGACCCCCGGCTCCAGTTGGCGGCCTTCCTCGACGTCGTGCGGAAGGTCGAGCGGGCGGAAAACCCGCGGGACTTTTTCGGGCTGTTCGGGGAGGTCGGGCGGGTCGTCCGGGCCGTGGGCGGGAACTTCGACGAGACCGGCCGCCGCATTCACGCCCTGTACCGCCGCCACGCGTCTCAGGTCGGCGAGGTGCTGGACGCGGCGGCGGCCCGGCACGCGACCTCGCTGCGTCACCGCGACCTCCCCAGGGGGTGCTTGCTGCGGCTGGTCTTCCCCGGCGGCCCGGCGGACGCCCCGCCAACGGGAGGCGATCCGCCCGAAGTTCCCCCGCCGGCCCCCGCCCGCCCGCCCGAACCGGCGGACGCCGAGCCGAACGCCATCGGCCCCGCCGGGGAGGGGTGGCTGCTCCGCTTCGACCGGGGGCCGGTCAAGGTGTACGTCCCCGACGTCGGCTTGGAGTACCTCCGGCTCGTGCTGGCCGAGCCGGGGGTCGCCTTCACCGCCGCGGAACTGGACTGCCTGCGGCGTCGGCGGACGTCGGGGCCGCGGCCCGCCGAGGGGCCGCGGACCCGCGGCGACCCGATCCTCGACGACCACGGACGCGAGACCTTCCGGCTCCGTCTCGGCGAGATCGACGCGATGCTCGAAACGCTCCGGAACGGCGACCGGATCGAGGGCGAGGCGGTCGCCGCCAAGCTGGAGCGCGAGCGGGCCGAGATCGTCGCCGTTCTCGGCCGGGCGGTCGGGCTTCGCGGCCGTCCGAGAGACCTGCTCGGCGACCGGAATCGCGTCCGCAACCGGGTGTGCAACCCGATCCAGCGGGTGCTCAAGAAAATAAATCGGTACGACAAGCGGCTGGGGGCGCACCTGGTGAAGCCGACCCTAACCCTCGGCTACACCATTCCTTACGCCCCGCCGGTCGGCACGCGATGGTCGACCACCGCCCCGCCCCTCTCGTAAGTGCTACACGCGACGTAGCAGCGGCTACACGCGACGTAGCCCCTTAAGGGCTGTCGGCCCGGCGAGCCACCAGCCCGCCGCTCGGAAGGAGCGGCGTACGACCCCGTGACGCATTCCCTCGCCGGGCCGCGTCGCGGGGTCGGTGCGTTCGTGGGGTTCGCCATGCGTTCGGTTCCCTTGAAGTCTGCCCTGTCGCCGGCCCGTCGGCGGCTCGTCGAGAAGATCCAGCAACTCCACTTCGGCCGCATCGAGGGCCTCGTCGTCCGCGGCGGCGAGCCGGTGCTCGATCCGCCGCCCCGGTACGTCCGCGAGGTGAAGTGCGGCGGCGACAACGACCCCCGGCCGGAAGCCGGCGCATCGGATTTCCGTCTCAAGCAACAGGTCGTCGACCTGCTTCACGAACTCGACCGGGTCGGCACCGGCACGATTCCGCTGATCGAATGCAAGCACGGTTTGCCGTTCCGACTCCTCGTCGCCGAGCCGTGCTGACGGCGCGTTCCTCGTTCCTGTCCGTCCCCCGACCCGTGGCCGGCCGCAATGCGGAGGCGCTGGTGGGCGACGCCGATCCCGGCGTCCCACCGCGCTTCGTCGCGCCTCGCCGTCGGCGTCGTCCGCCGCCCTCCCCTCGCCGGGGAGATGCTTGTGTTCGATCGAGACGCCTTGTTTGCGCCGGGCGGCTATGCCCGTGCCTACGCCCGTCATGTCGCGCTCCGCCTGGTCGGACGGACGGGCTTCACCCCGACCGACGTGCCGGACCTCGAGGGGACGATCCTCCTCCGCGTCGTCGAGGGGCTCCGGGACTTCGACCCGGCCGACGGCGAGGTCGGCGGACTGGTCACCACGATCGTTCGCCGGGCCGCCGTGGACGTCCTGCGGCAACGGCGGTCGCAGAAGCAGACCACCGAGCGGGCCCTCGAGCCGTTTGTCGAGGCGGTGGATGCCCGGCCCGAAGGGGAAGACCTGCGGCTCGACATGGACGACGTCTTCGCCTCGCTGCCGGCACCCTTGCGGGAGTATGCGGTCGGGTTGTGCAGCGGGGTCAGCAAGACGGAACTCGCCTCGGAGCACGGGACTTCCTTGTCGAGCGTCCACCGTCGGATCGACCGCATTCGCGAACTTCTCACTGAAGCGGGGATGGAGATTTATCGTCCGCCGACCCGAAATCGGAAGAACCCGTGACACACTTCCGACCCCGGTTGCGAAGGGATTTCTGGAGAGGGTTGCGTTCCATCTTGGGTTGGTCGGGACAAAAAGTTTCGCCGCGGGTGACACACTTCATGGCCCGTTTACGAAGTATCAGGGTAGGGGACCTCATCTGGAACTGGGGGAGCGACGATGCGAGTGGGTTGCTTGTACACGTTCGGGCAGAACATCCCGGCCCACGAAATTGAAGCCGTGCTGCTACTGGCCGCTCTCGCGGCGGCGGGGCTGCACCCGGACGAATCCATCCCCGTCGAAACCCGCCCCGCGATCGACCCGATGGCGAAGGCCGTCTTGCTGTCAGTGGACACACCCGCAGGTCGCGACCTGAACCGCGTGTTCGCGGCGTTGGCAGCGCGGGGGTTCGGCCCCGAGGGGTTCGGTGTGGTGCGGGTGGGAGATGAGGCCGTGCCGGCCGCCGCAACGTGACGAAAAGACCCCGCCGCGGGACTAGCGCGGCGGGGCAGCGAACACTCACCAAGGAACTCCATCATGGTAAGCGACGTCGACATAAATAACAACGTGTGTTGGCCGGATTTCGCGAGCGAACTTTCGTCACCCCGTGATTCCGACTTCGAAATCGATCGCTCCGAACGCGAACGGGCCGAGGCGGACGCGCTTCCTGCCGCGGCCTGGGCGGCCGTCGGCACCCCGAAAGGGGGTGCCCGATGAGTGCGACCAACGGCACCTTCGCCAGTCACGTCCGCGACGCCGCGAATCGCTTCGTTGCCCGGCGCTTCGTCCCCGTCCCGGTCCGGTTCGGCACCAAGAAGCCGAACCTGATGGACGGCTGGGAGCGGCTCCGGATCGAACCCGCTAGCCCGGCCGAGATCCGGTTCGACCTGGATGTGCACTTCCCCGCGACGGAGACCCGGCAAGGATCGATCTCGAAGATCTTCTACGCGCGATCCGGCCGACCTCGGCGGCGGCGCTTTTGGCGCGGCACTGGCCCACCGGAAACCGTCACGACGCCGCCCTCGCTCTTTCGGGCGGGCTGCTGCGGGCCGGGTGGTCCGCGGAGGACGTCACGATCTTTCTGACCGCCGTCGTGCGGGCGGCGAACGACGAGGAGGTCGAGGATCGACTGCGGTGCGTTGGCGACACCGCCCGGCGGCTGGAAGCGCAGGACAAGAAGGTCCTCGGGTGGCCGGGATTCGTCAAGCTTCTCGGTCGCAACGGCGAGGCGATCGTCACCCGCGTTCGGGAATGGCTGGGGCTGTATGACAAACACAGATCGAACGGACGAGAGTCTAATATTAGGGACTCCAGGGACGGGTTTCCGTGGAAATGCCCCACGCCGCTCCCCACGATGCCCCCGGTTCCGGCGTTCCCCTTGCATCTGTTCCCACAAGGGATCGCCGCTTACTGGACGGCGGCGGCCGCCAGTCTGCACGTCCCCGTGGACCTCGTCGCGGTGCCCGGCATCGCCCTGCTCGGGGCGGCGGCCGGGCGAGCCGTCGCGGCCGAAGTCAAGCGGACCTACAAGGAGCCGCCGCTGAATTGGATGGCCGTCGTCTATCCGCCTGGGGGTGGGAAGTCCCCGGCCCTCGGCTTCGCCGCCGGTCCGCTGACGGCCATCGGTGCGCGGTGGCGAGCCGAATTCGACGATCAAATGCGGGCCTACAAGGCGAACAAGCTCCGCTACGAGGAGGACTTGAAGGAATGGAAGAAGGGGGATCGCGAGGCGTGTCCGCCGGACGAGCCCGTGATGCCGATTCTCCGCCAGTTGGTGTTCACGAACTTCACCGTGGACGCGTTGGTTCGCGGGAACGGCTATAACCCGCGAGGCATTGCGATCTCCAAGGACGAGTTGTCGGGCCTCGTGGCCGCCTTGAACCAGTTCCGCGCCGGGAAAGGAGACGACCGCCAGAACTTGCTCAGCATGTGGGCGGGGGCCGGGGCAACGATTAACCGGGAAGGCGACCGAAAGGCCGGCATCCCGCCGTTGGTGATCCCGAACACGTTTCTGGCCGTGGCGGGAATGATCCAGCCCGATTTGCTCGCCGAGTTCCGCGGGGATGCGTCTCGTGACGACTTCAAGAACGACGGCTGGGCGGATCGATTCCTGTTGTCCTACCCCGATCCGTACCCGTTGGTCGGTGAGACCTGGGCCACCGTCCCGGAGGACTTGGAGGCCGGGTACGTGAGGGTCTTCGAGACCCTGCTCGAGATGGAGATGGTGCCGATCGAGGACGCGGAAGGCACCGTCACCGGACATCGTCCTTACTATGTCCCGTTCGCCGCCGATGCGGAAGTCGCGTGGGAGGCATTCACGAAAGGGATAGCGGATCAGGCGAACGCCCTCGACCGTCAGGACCCGTACATCGGGGTGCTGTCGAAGTTCCGCCAGCACGGGTTAGGGCTCGTCGCGTTGTTCCATGTCCTCGACCTGGCGACCGGTGTCGCAACGCGAGCCGATCACATCTCGGGAGCGACGGTCCGGAAGGCAGCCGCCCTGGTCGCCTACTTCGAGGCGCACGGAAAGCGGGCCCTCGGGATCGGGTATGCCGACCGCCGGTCGAGGGTTGCCAAGCGGCTGATCAACTGGTTGGCCCGCAACCCGGACAGGTTCGTGTTCAGCCGGTCCGACGCGTATCTGCGACTCAAGGACGGCCGGGACGTCCCCTCGTCGGACAAACTAGATCCCGTGTTTCGGTTACTCGAAGACCATTGCTACATTCGCCCCGCGACGGGCGGGGGCTTCCATCGCGGACCAGTCCCGGAGGTGTACGAAGTCAATCCGGAGTGGATTCGGGGTGACGACTCTGACCCGAATTCCGTCGACGCCGCTCCCGACGATTTTCCCCCGCCACCCTCGGACCCCGTCCCTGAAGTCCCTAATATTGAGCCGGATTCAGAGGGACGGGCGTCTAATATTAGGGACTCTGGGGACGGGTTTGGTGGTGAGGGGGACAAAACAGGCCGTGCATCGGAGCCCTCCCCGAGCCCCATCACCGACGCCGACGGCGTGAACAGACTGGCCGCCGACATCGCGGAGTGGGGCGCGCCGGTCGCCCTGGACACCGAGACGACCGGCCTCGACCCGGAGCGGGACCGCGTCCGGCTGATCCAGTTGTGCTTCAACGGCGGCGTCTTCGTCATCGACGTGTTCGCATTCTCCGACCCGAAGGCCGCCCTCGCCCCGTTGTTCGAGGCGCTGACGGGCGTCGAAGTGGTCGGACACAACCTGACCGCCTTCGACCTGCCGTTCCTCGCCCGGCTCGGGTTTGCCGCCACGACGGTCTTCGACACCGCCGTCGCGTCCCGCGTCGTGTACGCCGGCCAGAACCTTCCCCACGCGCTCGGGGACGTCCTGCGGCGGGAGTTGAACGTCGCCGTCGACAAGTCCGCCCAGACGTCGGACTGGTCCCGCCGCGACCTGACCCCGGCCCAACTGGCGTACGCCGCCGCGGACGTGACGCACCTCGTCCCCCTCGCCGACGCGCTGCGGGCCCGGGCGACGGCGGCCGGGCTCGCCCCCGTCCTGGGACTCGAGATGGCCGCCGCCGTCCCGCTCGCCGCCCTCGCCGCCCGCGGGGTCGGATTCGACGCCAACGCGTGGCTCGCCCTGACCGCGGACGCCAAGGCCGCCCGCGACCGGCTCGTCGAGGAACTCGACCGGCTGGCCCCGAACGCCGCGACGCTCACCCGCACCCGGAACTGGAACAAGCCCGCCGAGGTCCTCGCCGCGTTCCGCCAGTTTCAGGTCGAGTTGCCGGACTCCAGCGAGGGGACGCTCGCCGCGGTCGATCACCCACTGGCGTCCGTGGTCCTTGCTTACCGCGAGGCCGCCCAGCGGGTCCAGGCGTTCGGCCGCAAGTGGGCCCAGAGGCACGACCGCGATGGCCGGGTGTTCGCCACCTGGAACCTGACCGGGGCCAAGACCGGGCGGATGTCGTGCTCCGGCCCGAACCTGCAACAGGTCCCGCGGGCCGCCGGCTACCGCCAGTGCTTCGTCGCCGCGCCGGGGCACGTGCTCGTGAAGTGCGACTTCAGCCAGATCGAGTTGCGGATCGCCGCGAAGGTGACGGGGGACGCCGCGATGGCCGCGGCCTACCGCGACGGCCTCGACCTGCACCGGATGACGGCCGCCGCCTTCCTCGGGGTGGGCGAGACGGACGTCACCAAGGACGCCCGATCCGCGGCCAAGATCGTGAACTTCGGGGCCATTTATGGGATGTCGCCCCAGGGGCTGCGACGCAAGGCCCGGACCGAGTACGGCCGCGACGTCTCGCTGGACGAGGCGAGGCGGTTCCTGGGCGCGTTCTTCGCCCGGTTCCCGGACGTGGCCCGTTGGCACGCCCGGCTCAAGCGGTCGCAGGCGACGCACGTGACCACGCTGGCCGGGCGAACGATCGCGGTCGAGCGCGACCAGTTCTACGGGGCGAAGGCGAACTTCATCGTTCAGGGGACCGGCGGCGACGGGTTGAAGCTCGCCCTGGTCTTGCTGCACGAGCGGCGGGCCGAGTGCCCGAACGCCCGGCCGGTGCTCGCGGTCCACGACGAGGTCGTCGTCGAGGTGCCGGAGGCGGAAGCCGATTCGGCGAAAGACTGGCTGTGCCGGTGCTTGGTCGACGGCATGCGGACGCTGATCGACCCGATCCCGGTCGAAGTGGAGGCATCGATCGGGCGAACCTGGGGCGGGTGAGGGTGTTACCGGGCGTCGGGGTCGGCCGGCAGCCCGAGCAGCGCCCGCAGGGCGGGTCGGTCGAACGCGACGTCCTCGGTCGCCTCCCGGGCGAGGTGGTCGGCGTAGCGGGATTCCTGCCACCACCGGACACCCGCGGGGGTGTGGCGGACCAGGAAGGAGGCCCGCCGCCAGAGCGACGCGGCCGTCGTCCAGTCGCCCGCCGCCGCGTGCCTCCGGGCTTCTGCGGCCAGCGCCTCGGCCTCGGGCAGGTGGGCGGTCTCGGCCGCCAGGATGCGAGCCCACTCGCGGGCGGTCGGTGCCCCGAGGGCGTCGCAAGCGGGTGGCGGGGTCGTGGGTGTGGTCATGGCCGGGGCTCCGGGGTCGGTCGGGTGTTCGCCTCCGCGACCACAGTGTTAACTCGACGCCGCGAGACACGGAAGCGCAGTCGGCACGATTTTCAGGACATTTCTCCGGTTTCGGCGTTCCGCCGGACGCACCCATCAGGCAACCGCGGCGACGAGAATGGGGTGCCCATTGAGGAACCTCCCGTGTCGCTCCGCACCCGCATCACCCGCGTGACGTCGCTGCTCACGGCCGTCACGCCCGACCGCTCGATCTGGTCCGTCACGCTGATCCGGGCGGGACACGATCCCGATGGCCGGCCGCCCGGAATGTATGGGTCGAGCCTGCACCGCGACATCGTGTACGAGGGGCTGGAACCGCCGCCGTTACCGCGGGACCGCATGGCGTCGCACTGCCTGGTCATCGAGTGCCACACCGAACCGATCCCGCCCCCGACGACTGAAGCGGGGGATTTTTCAGAAATCTCGACAAAATGTGACACACTTCGCACCCCGATTACGAAGGGATCTTTGTAGGGGGACAAATTCCCACTACCGAGGCCCGCGATGCTCGTCGAACTCCGCCCCATCGAATCCATCCGCCCGTATCCGGGCAACCCCCGCCGCAATGATGCCGCTGTCGATGCCGTGGCCGCGTCGTTGCAAGCGTTTGGCTTCAGGCAACCGCTGGTTGTCGACGAGGACTCCGTCATCGTCGTCGGTCACACGCGGTTCAAAGCCGCGAAGAAGCTGGGCTTCACCGAGGTGCCGGTCCACGTCGCGGTCGGGCTGACGCCGGACCAGGCGCGGGCGTACCGCATCGCCGACAACCAGACGGCCACGATCGCCGAGTGGGACGACACGGCGTTGGTGCACGAACTCCTCGAACTGCGGGACGCCGGCTTCGACCTGTCGCTGACCGGCTTCGCCACCGACGACCTGACGGAGTTGCTGGCCCCGCCGCCGTCGGAGCCGCTGGCCGACCCCGACGACGTGCCCGAGCCGCCGGGCGAACCGATCACCCGGCCGGGCGACGTGTGGCTCCTCGGCCGGCACCGACTGGTGTGCGGCGACGCGGCCGATCCCGCCGTGATCGGCAACGCCCTGGGCGGGGCCAAGGCGGACCTGCTTCTGACCGACCCGCCGTACAACGTCGCCTATTCCGGCAAGACTGCGGCCGCCAAGACCATCACCAACGACGACATGGACGAGTCGGCGTTCCGCCGGTTCCTAGCCGATGCGCTGCGGGCGGCGGTCGCGTCCCTGAAGCCGGGGGCGGGGTTTTATGTGTGGCACGCCGACCTGCACGGGCTGACCGCTCGACTCGCCGCGGCGGATGCCGGGTTGACCGTGCGGCAGGTGCTCGTCTGGGCGAAGTCGGCGTTCGCGTTGGGTCGGTTCGACTACCACTGGAAGCACGAAACCAGTCTCTACGGTTGGGTCGACGGGGCCGCCCACTCCTGGCTCGGCGGCCGCGACCAGTCCACCGTGCTGGAGTTCGACCGCCCGTCCCGGAACGCCGAGCACCCCACGATGAAGCCGGTCGGGCTGTTCGCGAAGCTCATCGAGAACTCGTGCCCGCGCGGGGGCATCGTCCTCGACCCGTTCGCCGGCAGCGGCACCACGGTGCTGGCCGCCGAGCAGACGGGCCGGACCGCCGCGGTGGTGGAACTGGACCCCGGTTACGCGGACGTGATCGTCCGCCGTTTCGAGTCCGTGACCGGGAAGACGACCGAGCGAATCCCCGCGGGATGACCCCCGTTTTGGCAGATTTTGGCAGACTTTGGCAGACCCTACGGCGTTCGTGGCAATTTGGGTAATTTGGCAGTCGGCACTGGAGGGCTCGTCGTGGCACACAAGAATCGGGACGGGATCGACGAGGCGTTGGCGGTCGCCCTGGCGTGCGGGGCCACCGTCGAGCAGGCCGCCGCCAAGGTCGGCATCAGTGTGCGGACCGCCCACCGGCGGCTGGAAGACCCCGCGTTCCAGGCGAAGGTCCGCACGCTGCGACGGCAGACGGTCGAACGCACCGCGGCCGTGCTCATCGCGGCGTCGGCGGAAACGGTGCGAACCTTGCTCGGCTTGCAGAAGGACACGGTCGCCCCGCCGGTCCGCCTCGGGGCGGCGAAGGCCATCCTCGAAATCGGCATGAAGGCCCGCGAGTTGGCCGAGTTGGAAGAGCAACTCGCCGAACTGGAAACCCGCATCCAGGAGATCGAAACCGAACGGGGAAACGCCCGGTGAAGATAAAGCCTCGCCTCGGCCAGTTGGCCGGTCGTGTGGAAACGCTGGCCCCGCTCGCCGACCGCAACGCCCCCGTCACCGACGCCGACTGGCTGGCCACGTTCGAGCGTGTCGTCGCCGACGGCGTCATGGCGGACGAACCCGATTTGCCGCGGGCTTTGGCCGAGTATCGGGCAGCGATCGAAACCGCCGGGGAATCATTGAACCCGCCGACGGACTTCCAGCCGGGGGAGAAGTGGGGATCGCGGGTGGAAGGGTGGCGGATCGCCCACCCGATCCCGGCGGTGGACGCGGCGCGGGCGTGGATGGTGGAACTGTTCCTCCGCTCGACGGCCGGCGTCCCGCCGGTGTCCGAAGCGGAGTTCGCGGACCTGGCCGCGTGGTTCGGGGCGAACGAATCGCGGCTCCGGGAAGCGATGACGCCGAGCCAGTTGCTCGACCTCGGCGACGGCACCCGCGAGTCGCTGGCGAACCTGCGGTGGGGGATTCGTCAGGGACCGCGGGCATCGGATGCCGGCCGCGTCGCGGAGAAGTTGCGGAAGGCGAAGGCCCGGCACGGCGGGTGACTTCTGCCCCCTGAATGCCCGTCTCGCCGCAGTTAACTCATGTTCGTGAGGCCAGGAAACGCGGGAAAACACGAACAATCGCACGCCGAGTAGAGTCGAGAGGTGGCGCGGTTGTGGAGGTCGAACCCATCGGTTAGCCGGCCCTTTCGGTTGCCGGTGCCTCACTCGTTCGACCCTGCCCCGTTTCCACCTCCCGCTCGTTGAACCGGACGGGCGGTTTTCCCGCATCCGGCTCTCGGACAAGACATCACGCTTTCGCACACGGGAAGCGTCTCGGTCGGCCACCCAAGCGGATCAGGCCCAACACCTCTTGCAGGTACCGATCGGGGAACCGCGCCGTTCCCCGTCCTTTCCGCTTGTGCTTCCGCCGGAGCCACCGACGCAGCCGCTCCCGCGCGTGGCGGTCCACGGCTCGATACGCCGCACTCACGGGGCCGAGGCAAAAGTCGTTCGACCACCCCAGAAGTATCCGGTTCAGTTTCGCCACCCGGTCCTCGACCGCCGTGCCCTGCCATTTCCGGCCGGTCTCGTCGCGGATCGCTCGCTTCACGCGAGCGACCTTATTCGCCGACGGTTTCGTCCCGAAGTAGGACTTCCCCGTCCGCGGCGACCAGCAGCGTCCGATCGTATACCCCAGAAAGTCGAACGAACCCTCCGTCACGCGACACACCCGCGTCTTCGCCTCGTTCACCCGCTGCTCGATCGTCGTCTCCTCCAGACCGCTCGCAGATGATCCGCCGTTGAGGAACAGCGCAGGCTCGCAACTTACGGCGTGTTCTTCAGCAAGGTTTTTGCCTCGGCGTCCGTGAGTTCGCTCGACTTCACGGCGATCTCGAACACGGTTTTCTCGATTTCTTTACCGTCCCAACCATACCCTTGGACGTCGTCCTTAAACGGACGGTGCCCGAATCCCCAGCCGCGGAAGTCGCCCAACGGCATGGACTGGAAGTAGATCGAAACCCGGTTGGGATGAGGGTTGTCGTCCCACTTCGAGTTGTACACCCCGAGGTGGTGGCCCCGACCGAACATCATGTTGGTTCCATTCCAGCCGTATCCGTTCTTTTCAAAGCGTGTGCCGATGGAGTCGGCAGTCACGGGCATGATGACAAACCGACCCGTGCCCGTGTCCGTTAGCCGAACGTACTTCATGTCCGCCGGGGCTTTCTTGAGAGGGATCGAGTACCGGTCCTTCCCCTCATTCGCGTCGGTGTTCCAGAGCGACGGGTCGGCGGACCGGAGGAGGACGACCCACTTGCCGTTCGATTCGGGGGCAGGTTCGGTCGCTGTGGTGGGTGACGAAGCCGCCCCCGGACGTGGTCGGGCCGCCGCGACCTTGCCCATTTCTTCGATCCGCTTCTCGGTCTTGGCGAGCGGAAACCCCGTGAGACCGCCTCGCGCCAGCTGATACCAGTGGTAAGCTCTGACACGGGCTTCCAGGCGTTCGGTCGGGGGTAGTGTCTCGGCGAGTTGCCACCAGGCGTCGGCAACGGCGATGCGGTCGGCCGGCTTGGCTGGACCGGCAAGGTCGGCAGCGGCCGCCGCCTTCAGTGCCGCGTCGTCCGACTTGGCGAGCAGAGGTAGCCCGGCAGCCCAGTCCCCTTTGACAAGACACAGGAACCGGCCGACCCGGGTTGCCGAGGGGACGTGGTCCGCTTCCGCTGCCAGCTTCGTGCGATCAGCGGCGATGGCGGCATGTCCTTGGCGGATGGCATCCAATTGCTCGGACCGGGCGAGAGCGGCCGAGACGAGTAGCGTGAGCTTTGCCCGCTTGCCCGCGGAAACGGCCGTCTTCAGCGCGGCGCTCGCGACCGTGTACTGGTCGGACCGTATCGCCTCTTCCGCCAGCAGGAACGCGGCTTCCGCGGCGTCCCCGGGTGGTGCCGCCCCGGCGGCTTCCGCAGTCGCGAGACCTGCCGACCTGACGGCGAGAGCATCGAGCTCGTAAACGGACGCCGCCGCGTCGACCGCTTTCTTGAACACCACGAGATCCCCTCCCCTGGCAGCAGCAGCCCAGGCCTCCCGGTACAGCACGTAACGGGCAGTGGGGTCGTCCCTTGTTCCGTCGGCGACCGCGAGCAACCGGTTCGCCAGAGCGACCTGATCTGCCGGCCGCTTCTTCGCAAAGTCGGCTTTGAACAAGCCGATGACCTGTTTCTCGGCCTTGTCGGCCGCAGCCTTGTCCGGCACAGGAAGTCGGACAACCGGTTCTGCGGCGCTGACAAGTGTGGTTGCGACCAGGGCAAGAGTGCCAAACGCGAGGCGGAACACGGCGATCCTCCGGAACAGGATGCGTCCTCAGGGGCTGAATCAAACGTAACGCATTACAAGTTGATAGTCGACTGTTTTGACTCTGGATGACTTCAGATCTGGGGAAAAAATTCACCCTGGGGTTTCTGAGATTCGAGAAGCCAGACAATCGCCTGTCCGGTACGATAACGTTACTGCGATACCCACAGGTTTGATGATCGGACATTCAAGCCAATGAGTGCCCATGTCCTGGCCTCTACCCCAAGACATCAACGAGATCGTTCAATTTCCTCGGACGGCATTTTCGGACCCCGATCTGGCCGCCAGTGAAGCGGTCGTTGGCACGACGGGCCTGCCGCTGCCCCGATCCGGGAATTTCGCGGACCTGTATCAGTTGCGGGGGGCGGACGGTCGCGAGTGGGCGGTCAAGTGCTTCACCCGGCCCGTGACCGGGCTCGATGTCCGCTACAGCCGGATCGGCCAAGCACTGTCGACGCTCGACCTGTCGTTTGCGGTCGAGTTCGAGTACCTGGACGAGGGCATTCGGGTCAACGGGAAGTGGTATCCCGCGGTCAAGATGCAGTGGGTGGAGGGGCTCCTGCTGAACCAGTTCGTCCGCGAGAACGCGGTCCGGCCTGCGATCCTGGACGGCATGGTCGGCATCTGGAGCCGGCTGGCGAAGCGACTCCGCGAGTGCGGGCTTGCTCACGGCGACATCCAGCACGGGAACGTGCTGCTCGTCTCCGGCCAACGGTCCGGGTCGATCGGGGTGAAGCTGATCGACTACGACGGGATGTACACGAAGGGGCTTGCCAACCTACCCTCCGGCGAGGCCGGACACTCGGCGTATCAGCATCCCCTCCGGGCCGCGTACAAGATTTACTCGCCGGACCTGGACCGGTTCCCCCACCTCGTCGTCGCGACCGCGATGAAGGCACTGGCGGTCTTCGGCCCGAGCCTCTGGGACAAGTACGACACGGGCGACAACCTGCTCTTCACGGAGGCGGACTTCAAGAACCCGGCCGGCTCCGACTTGTTCCGGGAACTTTGGCAGACGAACGATCACGCCCTCCGAGGGCTGGTCGGCAGATTGGCGGCGGCCGCGAAGAAGCCGATGACCCAGACGCCCTGGCTGGATGCCATCGCCCCGAACGGCGTGGTCGTCGCCCTGACCCCGGCCGAGGAGGCAGAGGCGTCCTCCGCGCTCGGGGTTACCGTGGCAACTGTTCCCGCGACGCCGGTCGCGTCTCCGGTTTCGACCCCGGCAGCCGACTTCGCCGACTTCGTCGAGGACGAACCGCCGACCGACGCCCCGGAAAAGACAGGCAAGCGGAAGCGGCCGAGGCGGTCCGGAGGCTTGTTGGGCCCGGTGCTCGCGGTCGCCGGGCTGTTCGTCATCGGCGGGTCGGTGGCCGGGTTGTACTTCGCGTTCGGCCCAAAGAGCGACAAGCCGGTGGCAGAGGCGACCGCGCCGAACCCGGACCCGGTCACGCTCCCACCAGCGACTTCTGGCGGAACGACCAAGCCGCCGGTGGTTCCCAAGGATCCGCCGACGGTGCCAGTCGGCATTGCCGTCCGCGACCCCGGCGCGGCGTTCGCTTCCGCTTAGGTTGCAACGAGCGGTCCTCGGAATCCGCCCACGAAGTGCGCGTTCACTCTGGACGGGAAGCACGTCGCCGTGCAGTGGGGATTGCGGGAAGTCGTGGTGTACGACGCGGTGACCGGAGCCGAGGTTTCGCGGCCGTTGGCACCCCGGCAAGGGCTCGTGGGGCTCGCGGCTCTGGCGGACGGGTCGCTCGTGACGCAAGAGTTGAATGCCGCGGAAGCGGTGGTTTGGAACCCGAAGACGGGCCAGGAAGTGGGACGCTACAAATCTCGACCGGTGGGGGTCGTCTCCCACAACTACCCCTTCGCGGTTCACCCGAGCGGCCGCTATCTGGTCGTCGGTCCGCCCAGCCAGTACGTAGGTGGCAAACTCGAGGCCAAGGAAGCGACGGTCGTCGATACCCAATCGGGTGCGGAGGTGTTCCGCGTCCCCTATCAAGCGCCTGTGAGCGTCTGCTTCACGCCGGACGGGAAGGCTTTGCGGGTCGCTGAAAGGTATGGCGGCTTCCGGTGCTTCAAATACGCCTTCCCCTCCGGCAAGCTCGAGTCCGAGAAGAGTCTGTCCGTTGGGTCCACGGGTCTTGCTCTGCAGGTGGCGGGTGAGCTCGACCCCGCATCCGGACGGTTGGCCGTGTTAGCGGTGACATCCAATCCCCAAAGCAACCGGCTGTGCGTGTTCGACACGAACACCGGCGGGCTCGTGACGTCGTTTTCCGAGCCCGATGTCGCGGCCGTCAACCCCGAGACCAGCGTGCTGTCTCCGGGCGGGCGGTATCTGACCGTTATGGTGGCTGGAAGCCAGACCGAGGTGATCGACCTCGACACCCAGACTGGAGGCGTTCGGTTGCGATGGGCCAAGCCCAAGCCGGGCTACTTCCTGTGCGGGTCTCCGGCGGGGAACGCCTTCGCCGTTTCGAAGGCGGGCGAATTCGAACTGCTCAGGCTCGGCGGCGCACAAGTCGCGGTCACGCCGCCGAACCCCAACCCGAATCCCAACGCGTCGCCCACTCCTGCCCTACCCCCGGACGCGCTCGATTACGTCATTCCGGATCGAGTCACGGCCGCTCCACCCGGTCAAAAGGTTCGACTGGAGTGGACGACCGCCTCGAAGCCGGGCACCCCAACCCTGTTCGCGAAGGCGGTCGCGTTCACACCGGACGAAAGCCTTGTCGTTCTCGCCCGTGTGAATCGCAAAGAGATCGTGGCGATCGACACCCGCACCGGGGCGTTTGTTGCCGCGTACACCGGGCACGCCACCTCCCCGCTCGGAGTCGTCGTGCTGGCGAACGGGCAGGCGATGTCCGTCGAGGACGGAGCCACCGAGGCAGTGATCTGGGACCCGCGGACGGGCAAGGAGACGGGCCGGGTCAAGTGCCCGACGCCCCCGACGCGGGGGCGAATCGGCGTATTCACCGCGAGCGCCGAGGGCCGGTACATCGCGGCTGGAGCCCGGGGCAATCTGGCGATCGTCAGCGGGAAGGGGGAGAAGCCCGGAAACCCGCCGGGGGGTGGCGTTGACGTCATCGACACGGCGACCGGCCGAGTCGTGTTCACCTGCGACCATTACTCAGCAGAGTACGCGTTCACCCCGGACGGGAAGAAGCTCGTCGTGGCCGAGGACCGCGGTCGGTTCGTCACGTACTCCGTGCCGGACGGGGTAATCCTGTCAGACCGAACGGTCGGCACGGGTCAGTACGCCACGGTCTCCGCCCTCCACCCCGGACTCGCGCGAGTGGTCTGGATCGGGCGGCTCGCGGAGGAGCCCCGGATGACGGGATACGTCGTGAACACCGACACGGGCAAGATCGAGCAACCCGTCAAGATCGACGGCGGTGACCCGCTGGCCGCCAGCCTCAGCCCGAGCGGGCGGCACCTGCTCGTCGCCGAGCAGGGTTACAACCCGAAGCAGATGACACTGCGAGTCACCGACTTGACCAGCGGGCAACCGCTCGGTTCGACGGGGCTGTTCAACCAGGAGGATTTCCAGCCGATCAACAAAGTCTTCGTGTCCCCGTCCGGGCAGGCCGCGGTGGTTCGACGGTTGGCCCTGGGTCGCGTCGAGTTCTTTACGGTCGGGGGGGAGCAAGTCGCAGTCCGCCCCCCGGAATGGACGCCCACCGGCAAGCCGCCGACGTCAGAAGAAGTGGCGGCCGTGGCCGCCCATTACGTCCTCGACCCCCAGCCGGTCCCCGCGGTCAAGGGCAAGGCCCCGTTGTGGGCCACTCTCACGGCCCCGGAAGAGGCCAAGGTCAATGACTTCCCGGTGAACGGGGTCGCGTTCACCGGGGACGGGCGATCGCTCCTGCTGACCCGCATCGGCCAGACACCAATCGCGGTTCTGGACGTCCGCACGGGAAGGGTCCAGACGGCGTTCGTCGGGCACACTCGGCCGCCACTCGGGGTCGGCATCTTGCCCGACGGCCGCGCCATCTCCCAAGAGCCGGACGCAGGCGAGGCCATCACCTGGGACCCCGCCACCGGGCGGGAATTCGCTCGAATCAAATCGGCAAAGGTTTCGTCCGAGCATAATGTCCCGATGCAAGTGAGTCCGAACGGGAAGTACCTGCTCTTCTGCAAGCGCGGCAACGGGGTTCTCGGCAGTGTGAAAAATGAGAACATCCCTGCCCCGTCGGGGGAACTGGTCGTCGTCGATCTGAAGACCGGCACAGCGGCACGGACGCTGGCACATTACGACGGTCAAGCGGCGTTTTCGCCCGACTCCCGGAAAGTCATCTACGTCGATAACCGCGCGCGCATTTTTACCCATGACATCGAAGCCGGCACCGTCACCGAGAAAGTCGCCGTCACGGAAGGCGAATGGGGAAGTGTCTGTTCCGTAACTCCGGCGGCCGGTCGGGCGATCTGGTTCGGGGCCGTTGCGGTCAAGGGGGTCAACGTCCAGCGCGTCATTGACCTCGCGTCGGGCAAGCTTCTGGAGGAAATCCCGCCCGGCGAGGAGTCCAATAACTCCGGACACCGCTTCCTGCCCGACGGGCGGTGGCTCGCCTATTCGGGGGCCCGCGGTCAGACGAAGGAAACATGGTTCAGTCTGCTCGACGCGAAGAACAACTTCGCGGAAGCCTACCGCGTGCCGCTCAAGGACCTGAGCTCTCAAACCGGTGAAGTGGCCCTCTCGCCGACCGGCGGCCACGCGCTCGTTTACCGCAACAACCAGAATCGGCTCGAACTGGTCGCCCTGAGTGACCCGCGGGTCGCCATCGCCCCGAACCCCGAGCCTGGCCCTGGCCCGACCACTCCGGACCGCCGCGAGGCCGTGCCCGCCGACGAGAAACTGGCCAACGCGGACGCCGACATCCGGGAACTCTTCAAGGCGGATTTCGCCAAGAAGACCCCGGACGCCAAGAAGGCGCTCGCCGTCAAGTTGTTGGATCTCGCCGCGAAGACGACCGACGACCCCGTGACCCGGTACGCATTACTGCGGACCGGGCAGGGTTTGGCATCCGAAGTCGGGGACGTGGCGAACGCGCTCCGAGCGACAGACGCGATCGCGTCGGCCTATGCAGTAGACCACATGACTGTTAAGGCGATCCTCTTCGAGAAGTTCGCCGACCGCCCGCTTTCGCCGACCGCGGCTAAGGACCTCGTGGAGATGGTCTCGGTCGCCGCCGATGCGGCGGGCGAGCAAGACGGGTTTGACATGGTGGTTCGGCTCAACCAACTGCTGGGGACGCTCGCGCGAAAGGGCGGATTCCCGATCGCGGTCGAGGACGCGGATTCCCGCCTTGCGACCGCGAAGCGGAACCGGGACATGTTTAAAGCCGTCCAGCCGGCCCTCGAGGTGCTCGCGACGAAGCCGACGGATCCCGAGGCCAACCTCGCGGTCGGCAGGTTCCGATGTTTCGTCCAGGCCCGCTGGGAGGCCGGGGCGGCCTATCTTGCCAAGGCTGACCACCCCCAGCTCAAGGCAGCCGGCACGCTCGAAGCCAAGGCCCCGACCGATTCCGCAGGGCTCGGCCAACTGGCGGACGCGTGGTGGGAGGCGGCGTCCGCTCCCAACGTCGACCCTTCCGAAAAGAAGGTGATGGAGGCGCACGCCCGGCGATTGTACGTCCGGGCGTTGCCCGGTTTGACCGGACTGACCCTGGCCAAGGCCGAGTCCCGGACTGAGTTTTCGATCGGCGGGGTCACGTATGCGCCAGGACTGGTGGCCGAATTCTCTGCCAAACGAGATGTGCTGGGAAACAAAAAGAATCGCGTGGATCCGACGCTTGACTTCGATGGCGGCGAGTTCAGTGCCCGAGACGGCTACTCGACAGACATCGCCGGTCGGTGGACCGGAGTCATCGTCCCTCCGCGGCCCGGCCGATACAAACTGGTCCTGGTCGCCGGTCGGTACGTCGAGAACGGACGGCTGCTCTCCCGCCAAGCGGTTCTGATCGACGCCGGGAAGGGAGGCCGCGGTGTCGGCGAGGTCGTCGTAACGATGGGGGACAAACCGTTTCCGATTACCGTCGAAATGCCCAAGTGCTGGAACCTTCAAGGTTACAAGTTTCAACTGAAATGGGCACCGGCCACGGGCAACATCCCAGAGTCAGTCATCCCTGCAGAATACCTGTTTCATGACAAAAAAGCGGTCAAGAAGTAGACCGTGTCGACGGGACGAAGGCGGTTGGCGATCGCGGGGACGTCCGTTTCCCGCAGCGTGGGGGTCACGGCGGGGCATCACCCCGCCGTGACCCCCACGCTGCGGGGTGATGCCCCGGTTCCCCCATCAGTACGCCAGTTGCTGGACAGTCGCGATACGGCGTCGAGCAGATTACGTTGGTCTCCGATTCACCCTGCGGAATGTCAGTGATCGAACATCCGAATCAGTTCAGTGACGCTCGTCAGTTTCTCGAAATCCCAGCAGCGGGCGAGCATCGCGTCGGCCTTCGACTTGCCGTACCGCGGTTCGACCGCCCGGCGGAACTTGGCCTCCACCTCCGCGTCGGTCATCGGGTTGCCGGCGTGTCCGCGGGGGAACGCCACTTCCTTCGTCAGCGTCCGCCCGTCCGCCAGCGTGACGACGATCCGGTTCGGGATGCCGGCCGGGTACCGCGGGTCGAGCGTCGTGTCGTGGTGAACCTTGACCTTCGCCGTGAACGCGACGCGGGCGGGGTCGGTGAAGTGGGGTTCGTCGAACGTTTCGAGGTACACGTCGCCGTCGAACAGGGCGGCGGCGGTGCAATACGGCAGGCTGTGGTCGGCCGTCTCGCGGGTGCGGGGTGCCCACGCTTCCTTGTACTTGCCGATGATGTTATAACTCGCTTCGAAGGTATGAATGTCGATGGCATTGACCTCGGATACATCCCCGTTCAAATCCGCGCGGAGTTGCAATGCGGCATCAATGGCACTCTGTGAATGATACTCGGCCGGCCAGAACTTGATGTAGGTCTTGTTGATCATGAACCCGTCGCCGTTGCCGGGCTCTCCGCCGAACGGGGCGGGCGTGAACGAGGTGCGGGCGACGAGGTTGAAGAACCCCAAATCCCCCTCAAAAATCGGGGCCGGGCCGGTCAGCCCGTCGGCCGCGAGGGTGGCGGCGAACACCCCGTTGCGGGCCGCGTTCGCGAACGCGCACCCCTTCCACATGCTCAGTTCGCCGGACCGGGTCTGACGCAACGCAGTATTACAAACGCCGGCAATGCCGATCGCGTGGGTGGTGCGAATCGCATCCAACTTCATCAGCTTCGCGGCCGCGGTTGCCGATGAGATGGCACCATACGTGACGTGGTCGACCCCGTGCTTGCGCAAGCTCGCGGCATCACAGAATCGACACTGAATTTCATACGCCAGCACCGCGGCCGCGATGAGGTCCTTCCCCTTCGCCCCCACCGCCTCGCCGACGGCCAACACCGCCGCGAGGTTGTCCGACGGGTGGGCCGGTTCCAGCGACAGGTAGGTGTCGTTGAAGTCGAGGTAGCGGATGAGCAGCCCGTTGACGAAGCACGCCCACTCCGGGCTCGACGTGCCGCCGCCCAGCACCGACGCCGCCGGGTTGCCGCTGACCCGCGCCGCACACTTCCGGGCGATCGCGTAGGCGTCCGAAGGCATCGCCCCGACCGCCGTCGCGAACGAGTCGATGAACCGCCGCTTCGTCTCGTGGACCGCTTCCGGCGTCAGCGCGTCGAACGTGAGCCCGGTCGCGTACTCGGCGATCCGTCGGGCCAGGGGTTGCGTCATGGGTCGTCCTCGGCGACCACCCCACACGGGATGCGGGGGAGGCCGAGGACAGTTATATCAAGCTCACGCCGCCCTCAGCGTCGTTCCCGCAGAACCGAACACCTCGTCGCGGACCATCCGCAGGCCGTCCGCCGGGGTGCGGAACGCCTTCGCCCCCAGCACGCCGCGGAGCTTGAACCGGTCGAGCCAGACGCGCATCGGCCGGGGGTCGCGGTCGTCGATTTGGGCAGCGGGCAGGCCTTCGACCAGGTCCGTGTCGTAGCCGAAGACGTGGGCGACGGTGCGGGCGAACGTGAACTCGGAGTGCTTCTCCGGGCCGACGGCGTGGAACGTCCCCGTGTGGCCGAGCCGGGCCAGCTCGATCGCGGCGGCGGCGAGGTCGCCGGCGAACGTCGGCTGGCCGAACCGGTCGGTGGCGGCGGAGACGCGCTCGCCGGACGCGAGCCGCGAGGTGAGCCCGCGGTCGCCGGTGCCGAACACCCCGCCGGTTCGCAGGATCAGGTGGCGGGTCGGCAGGACGGTCCGCACGGCCGCTTCCGCGTCGACTTTCCCGCGGGCGAACGCACCGGCCGGGGCGACCGCGTCCTCTTCCCGGCGGGCGGTGGGGCAGTCGCCGAAGACCGCGTCCGACGAGAACAGCACCAGCGAGCCGCCGTGCCGGTCGACCGCCTTCGCCACGGTCGCGGTGCCGGTGACGTTCACGTCCGCGTGTTCGTTCGCGAACTGTTCCGCGTAGCTCGGGCAGGACACGCCGGCCGCCAGGAACGTCACGTCCGGCTGGTAGTCGGCGATCAGTTCGTTGACCGAATCCGGGTCGCGGACGTCGACCGGGGCGAACTCCGCGTTCGGGGTGCGGCACCACGTGCCGAGGTGCGGCAGCCGGCGGTGCGAACACTCGTCCGCGAGGTGCGAACCGATCAGACCCGTGCCGCCGAGGATGAGGAACCGCATGGGAGTCTCCCGAAAGTCGTGCGAGTGCGAATCGGGCCGGGCCGCGGACTACGCGGCGGACCGGCGGCGGACGTCGGCGAGAGGGGCGTCGGGAAAGGCGATCGACCGCGGGGCCGAGCGGAACCACGCCAGGGTTTCCGCGGCCGCGACGGACAGGGGCGTGGCGGGCGAACCGAGGACCGTGCCGGCCGGCCCGGCGTCGGAATCGGCGAACGAGATCGCGACCGCGTCGGCGATCGCCGCAACCACGTCCGCCCCGGTGACAACGGGGTGACACTCGACCCGGAACTCGTCCGAAACGAGGCCGAACTCGGCGGTGGCGGAGAGGGCCGCCGTCTCCGCGACGGTCAGCAGCCCGCGGGCGGCGTCGGCCGCGTACAGGTGCGGCTCGGAGCGCTCTTCCCCGGACGCGAGCGGCACCGGCTGCCCCGCCGCGAGCGCCCGGGCGGACCGGGTCACGAACTTGTTCCGGCCCCGGTCCCCGCCGCCGAACACGGCGGGCAACCTCGCCGGGACGACGGGGAACCGGGCCGCCGCCGCGAACCCGACCGCCAGCGTTTCCCGTGCAGCGTCCGCCTTCCCGACGGGCACGATCACCCGCCCTGCCGGGATCGCTTCCCGAGCGGCGGAGTACAGCGGCAGGTCGAACCGCGCGGGCTCGGCGGCCGTACCAGCAAGGTGAAAGACCGTGTCGATTTCGTGAATCGCGAGGATTTGCTGCATCCGGCCCCGGTCTTCGACCCGCCCCCGGACGACGCGGACGGAGTGGAACAGCCGGTCGTGGATGAGTTCGGACGGGGGAACGCGGTCCCGAATCAGCCCGGTGACGACGGCCCCGCGGGCCAGCAGTTCGCGGACGACCCAGGTGCCGAGGAACCCGGTACACCCGGTCACGAAGACGCGGCGGCCGGGCCAGAACGGGTTGGGATGGTCCATCCGGTCGCCCCTCCCTGGGCGTCGTGGCTGGTCGACGGTGTTCGTCCGAGTGGGGCGGTGCGGCCGACGGTCCGTGCCGACGCAATCGCATAGGGAGTCTAACCTCTGAGCTCGGCGGCTGTCAACGCTTCTTTCTGCCGTCATCTCGGGTCTTCCCTTCACGAACCGGTCGGTCCGGCTTGCCAGAAGCGAGGGCAGTCGGCATCTTTCGCCGCCCACTCCCCCAGTTCGCGAGGTGAACCCATGCTCCGTCTCTGTGCCCTCGTCGTCGCCCTGGCTGCCGGGTCGCTGCCCGCCGCCGACCCCGTTGCGGTGCCGGGCTCGGACGTCAAGTTTCCGTCGACCGTCGGAACCGCGGCCGGCGGCAAGCCGGTCACGCTCAAGCTCACCGGCGTCGGGGTCCGCTCCCGGGCCATCTTCAAGGTGTACGCGATCGGGTCGTACCTCGCCGACGGCACCGCCGCGAAGACGGCCGAGGACGTCGTGGCGGCCGACGCGCCGAAGATGCTGTACCTCGTGATGGAGCGGAACGTCGCGGGGAAGGACTTCGTCGAGGCGGTCAAGGCCGGCGTGGGGAAGACGCACCCGGACAAGTTCGCCGCGGAGTTCCAGCAGATCGCCGCCGCGGTCGGCGACCAGACCGCCGCCAAGGGGGACCACGTCAGCCTGCTGTACCTGCCCGGCGTCGGGCTCCGGGTGCAGATCGTCGGCAAGGTGGACCTCACGGTCAAGGGGGCGGAGTTCGCCGCGGCCGTGTGGGGCGTGTACCTCGGCGGGAACCCGGTGGACGAGAAGCTGAAACAGGGACTGTCGTCGCTCATCGGGAAGTAGGCGGTTCGCCGGCCCGAGCGAAGCGTGTCGGGTCTGGCGCGGGGCACTCGCCTCGCCCGACCTGCGGGAACCGCCCCTTTCCGCCCCGCGGGTCCGGGCGTATCCCAATCGAAATCAGTTTTCTCACCCGGAGCCGCACCGTGCCGCAGTTTCAAACGACCCCCGACGGCAAGAAGATCGTCACCCTCATCCCCGGCGACGGGATCGGCCCGGAGTGCGTCGAGTCCGCCCGGAAGATCATCGACGCGACCGGCGTGAAGCTCGAATGGGAAGTCCGCCACGCCGGCGAGAGCGTCTTCAAGCAGGGCATCCCGTCCGGCGTGCCGCAAGAGACCATCGACAGCATCAAGAAGACCCGGCTCGTCCTCAAGGGGCCGCTCGGCACCCCGATCGGGTACGGCGAGAAATCCGCGAACGTGACGCTGCGGAAGCTGTTCGAGACTTACGCGAACATCCGCCCGGTGCGGGAACTCCCCGGCGTGCCGACCCCGTACAGCGGCCGCGGCATCGACCTCGTCGTGGTGCGGGAGAACGTCGAGGACCTGTACGCCGGCATCGAGCACATGCAGACCCCGAGCGTCGCGCAGTGCCTGAAGCTGATCTCCCGCAAGGGGTGCGAAAAGATCGTCCGCCTCGCGTTCGAGTTCGCCCGCAGCGAGGGCCGCAAGTCGGTCGCCTGCGCGACCAAGTCCAACATCATGAAGATGACCGAGGGCATGCTGAAGCGGACGTTCGAGGAAGTCGCGAAGGAGTACCCGGACATCCAGAGCTGGCACGTCATCGTCGACAACTGCTGCCACCAGCTCGTGAAGAAGCCGGAACAGTTCGACGTGATCGTGACGACGAACATGAACGGCGACATCATGTCCGACCTGACGTCGGCCCTGATCGGCGGGCTCGGGTTCGCGCCGTCCGCGAACCTGGGGTCCGAGGTCGCCATCTTCGAGGCGGTCCACGGCAGTGCCCCGAAGTACGCCGGCAAGAACGTCATCAACCCGACCGCGGTGATCGGCTCGGCCGTGCTCATGCTGCGGTACATCGGCGAGTTCGAGGCCGCCAGCAAGGTTGAGAACGCGCTGCTCGTGACGATGGAAGAGGGCAAGGTCAAAACGGGCGATGTGGTCGGGTACGACAGCGGCAAGGCGTGCAAGACGACCGAGTACACGGACGCGATCATCGGGAACCTGGGCCGGGTCAGCGCCAAGTTCAAGGCCCGCGAGGTGAAGCCGATCAAGATGCCGGCCACGCCGCCGGACCTCGGGCTCATCACGCCGAAGACCCGCCGGGTGGTCGGCATGGACGTGTTCGTCGAAGACGCCCGCCACCCGCGGCTCGTCGGCCCGGAACTGGAGAAGCTCGTCGAAGGCACGCCGCTGAAGCTGAAGATGATGTCCAACCGCGGCACCCAGGTCTACCCGGACAAGGGCACCCTGATCGATTGCATCGACCAGCACCGCTGCCGCCTCGTCCTCCGCGACGCGGCGTCCGAGCTGACGGACCCCGGCGCACTTCAAGTCATCCAGCAGATCGCCGGCAAGCTGAAGTGGTCGCACATCGAGAAGCTTCAAGAGTTCGACGGCCAGCCGACGTACACGAAGGCGCAGGGCGAGGACTGAGTGACCCGGCGAGCCGCGGACGCCGGTCCGCGGCTCGGTTCCCTTACACGTCCAGGTTCATGTCCGACGCCCGTCGGACGACGACGTAACCCAGTGCGAACGTAGCCGCGACGACACCGGCCACGACCTGGCCGGTGTGTTCCTGCGCCCGGCGGTCACTCGCCTTGCGCGCTCGCTCGGCGGCGGACGCCTCCACGGGGATCGGCTCCCGCGACGGGCCGAACACCCGGGACGCGAGGCCGCACGCGACCCCGCAGCAGAGCACGGCCGTGACGGTTCTCGTGCGCATGAACGGACCCTCCCAGCGGGCCGAAGCCCGACGAGTGAATGAGGAATCGCACCGCGTGGGGGTTCGCCTACGGCGGCGGGAACACCGACGGGTCCGGGAGCGAGCGTGCGGAAACCACCTGAACCGGTCGGTTCGCGGCAGCGGTCATGGGAGTGCTGGGGATGAGCCGGGGCGCGTCAGCGCGGTGATGTGGTGCCCTTCAATTGGGGCCGCGGCTCCGCACCGCGGCCGGCCGACGAGGTTAGCTGACGGGCTCGGGCTTGAAGTACCCGGATCGGAGTCATCCGATCTTCGCCCCGGAGTTGAGCCGTCTCAACTCGGTTGGTTCCCCCGTTCCCGGGCCTTGCGGCCCGAGATTTGGCTGCTGGGAGAACGCTAGCACCGGGGCGGGGATTGTCAAGCCACGGTCGGATCGGATTCGGCGGAACCGGCCGTGGCCGAAAGCACTTGCGACACGGCGGAAATCACGTCGGGGACCTCGGCCATCGCCCCGACGCCGACGTCCCCGCAGGCGAGCCGCTTGGAAATCGGCGGGACGACGTGCAACCCCTTCGCGCGGTCGTTGATCTGCCGCACGAGCGTTTCCCCTTCCAGGTGGCCGGGGACGTGGGTCGCCCCGAAGTCCGCCGCGACCGCCCGCAGGTGTTTCCGCGTGAACGGGTGTTCCCACATCAGCGTGTTCATCGCCGGGGCCAGGACCACCGGCCGGGACAGGTCCCACGCCCGCCAGACGCACGTCAGCGCGTTGTCGCACAGCCCCACGGCGAGCTTCGCCAGGGTGTTCGCGTCCAGCGGCGCGATCAGGAACAGGTCCGCCCACGTTCGCAGTTCGACGTGCGCGACCGGGTCGCCACGGGTGTATCGGTCGCCGGGCCACTCGTCGGCGTCGAGCGTCAGGAGGTCGCGGAGCGGGGCCGGGTCGAAGAAATAGGTCGCGGCGTCGGTGGCCACCACCTTCACGGCGTGCCCGGCGGCCGTCAACCCGGCCACCAACGCCGGCACCTTCACGGCCGCGACCGACCCCGTTGCCCCGAGTAACACGTTCGCCATGTGAGCCGCGACAGGGAGTAGGGATAGGAAATCGCCCGAGCGGAGGAGCAGGAACTATCCCCTTTCCCTGCTCCCTGTCACGGCTCAGCCATGCACGGACGTCCCCATGCGGTGCTCGTGCTCGATCACGGTCAGGATGCGGTCGTGCAGGTCCCGGCGGGTCACCCGCTCGTACTTCCCGGCGACCGGGCCGAGGTACGCATACGACGCGGCCCCTTCGAGGGTGTTCGCCACCACGAAGTTCGCGTCCGAATGGGTCCGGGACTGCTCCGCGATGCCGACGAGGTCCTCGTCCGACACGCCGACTTCGAGCTTGAACTTGACCAGGATGCCGCGGAAGTTCCACTCCGAGCGGATCTGATCGACCAGCTTCGGGGCACGGGTCAGCCGGACCCAGAGCTCGGGCTCGGAACTTTTGATCTTCCCGCCGCCGACGGGATGAAGAGTCGGAAGTCGGTCCGGCGGGTCGCCGCCCGGAGCGGCCGGGGCGAACACGCCGGCGGCGAGGTAGTCGCTCACGGCGGCGGACAGGATGATCGCGTCGTACCCGCCGGTCCGGGTGCCGTGCTCGAGGGCGGACCGGTACTCGTCGAACGACTTGTACGGCACGATCGTGGTCCGCCGGTCCGGGTCGTGGTGGTCCGGCAGGCCGGTCAGGTGGTCCGGGTTCGAGGTCATGACGGTGACTTTGTGCCCGCGGGCCGACGCCGCGCGGGCGATGAACGCCCCGGTCCGGCCGGAAAAAATGTTCGTGATGACCCGAACGTGGTCGAGCGGGACCTGCGTGTTCCCGGCCGTAATGAGGATGTTCATCCGAACCGTGCGGCAAAAGTCCGAGGGGGAAAGGGCAGGTGTCAGGATACCGTCGCCGGGACGTCGGGCAACGGGCGGGTGCCGTTGCCCGACCCGGAGCGTCCGCTAGAATAAGGGTCTCCCGCTGTGGTCCCGCGTCGGAGCCGGGTATGCCCCTCACCCTGACCGACAGCCAGTCCGGCAAGCCGGTGAAGCCGTTGCACCGGCCGACCCCCGCCTACGAGCGGACGGAGGACGGCGGCAAGGCGCTGGTCGCGGTCCTCGCCCCCGTGCCCCCGACCTGGGTGCTGTTTCCGATCACCCTGGACACTAGCTTCCGCAACGACGAACCGATCACCGCCGCCGCGCCGCTCGCGGACGGGGACGTGCTCGTCCTCGGGCAGAAGTCGTTCGCCGTGGCCGCGAGCACCGCGGAGGCCGCGGCCGACACCCCGGACGCCGCCCCCGCCTCGACCACCTGCACGGTGACCGTCCGGTTCCGCAACGCGGAAATCGCCTGTTCGACCGCGATCAAGTCCGCGCTGATCGGCACCGACCCGTCCTGCGGGATCGTGCTGGCGGCCGACACCGCGCTCGCCGGGCACCACGCCTTCCTGGCCGTGTACGAGCACCGGTGGCACCTGTTCGCCCTGACGGAGGCCGGGTTCACGCGGTTCGGGTCCGACACCCCGGCCCTGGCCGCCCCGCTCGTCCGCGGCGAGTCCGTCTGGCTCGGGGACGTAGAACTGACGCTCGACTACGAAGAACTCGACCCCCTGGACTTCGGGTATCAGGACGAGGCCCCCGCCGATTCCGGCAGCGATCCGCTCGACGCCTACGGGTTCGGGGCGGAGGACACCGAGCACCCGGCCGCCACCCTGCACCCGACCCCGGCCCCGAACAAGAGCCAGTGGACGACGACCAGCGTCCACGCGGCCCGGGACAACCAGTTCCAGGTCCGGGCGCTGGCCCTGTGTGCCTGGCTCCAAGACGAGCACGTGAAGGCGAAGCCCCTCGGCCGCCCGACGCCGGTCCGCGGCCGGGCGCTGGACGCCCGGCCGACCGGCACCGAGGGCGACGTCGACGACCTGGAACGGTTCGCCACCCGCCTCAAGCCGAACACCTGGGACCCGAACGCCCTGTTCGACGTGGCCGCCTACCTGTGGGCCGTCAACCTGGCCGACAACGCCCGGTGGGTGCTCAAGGAACTGTACCGGCAGAACCCGAACGACCCGGTCGTGGCGGAAAGTCTGGCGGTGGTGGCCCGGTCGCAGGCGGCCGACGCGGGGCGGTCGAACGACGCACGGCTGGCGGACATCAAGCGGGCCTTCAAATACGCCTCGGTCGCCGCCAAGTTGCGGCCGCAGGACATCCACCTCGTCGAACTCGTCCGCGCCATCGGCTCGGAGCAGACGCTGCTGGAAATGGCCCAAGGCGGCGCTTCCCCCCGCCGCCGGGACGACCGCCCCTGACCCTCTCCGGGGTTCCGCCCGTGGTTCGCATCACGACGATCTGCCCGATGTGCGAGAAGACCGTCACGGTCGAGACGACCGCGTCGGCGTTCAAGTTCGACCGCGCGAGCAAGGGTCTCGCCGCCCAGGTGACCTGCACGCACTGCGGCCGGCAGTTCCCGCACGCCCTGAACAAGAAGACCGCGGACAAGCCGCCGCCCGAACCGGCCCGGCAACCGGAGCCGGCCCAGGTCATCACCGTCCGCACGGACGACGCCCCCGCCCCCCCGCCCCCACAGAAGGCGGAGCCGGTGTTCCGCCCGCTCGCCGCCCCCGCCCGCCCGGAGCCTGCGGTGCCGGCTGCCCCCCCCGAACCGAAACCGGCGTTCGCTCCGGCCGCGGCCGGCAAACCGCCGAGCCCGAGCCGGCCCGAGCTCTACCGCAAGCCGATCCCGTCCCCCCAGACGCAAGCGATCATGGTCGGCGGGAAGAAGAAACTCCCCGAGTGGGCGCAGTACCTGTTGCTGGGCGGCGGCATTTTGGTCATCGGCGTCGTGATCTTCGCCCTCCCCTTCGGCGAGGCCGACTCCGGGCCGAAAAAGGCGGACCCGACGCCGAAGAAGAAAGAGAAGGAGAAGGACAAGGACAAACCCCCGGCCACCCAGCCGGTCCCCCCGCCGGGGAAGAAACTCGAAGTCGCCCCGCGGCCCCGTCCGGCTGGCACCCCGCAGCCCGGCGGTTGACCCCCGATCTGGAGAGCTCATGGCTTCCCACGCGAACGGCAGCACCAAGGCCCTCCCCACGGCGGGAACCGCGGCGGTCCTCGCGGACGCCGCCCAGTCCCGCAAACCGGCCGTTTCCAAGCGTGACGTGCTGTACGCGGAAACGCTCAAGTTCTTCTTCCAGCCAGTCGCGAAGTTGCTGTTCGAGGACGAGTCCGTTTCCGAAGTGATGATCAACGGCGCGAAGGAGATCTACGTCGAGCGCAAGGGGAAGGTCGAACGTGCCGTCGGCGTCCAGTTCCCGGACGAGTACGCCCTGGCCGCCGCCGTCCGCAACCTCGCCGAGTTCGTCGACCGCCACGTCGACGCCAGTTCCCCGACGATGGACGCCCGGCTGCCGGAGCCGTTCAAGTACCGGGTGAACGTGATCGCCCCGCCGATCAGCCGGGTGGGGTTGTGCGTCACCATCCGGAAGTTCAAGGAGAACAACTGGGACCTGAACACGCTGATCCAGTTCGGCTCGCTCACGCCGATGGCGGCGGAGTACATGGAGTTGATGGTCAAGACGCACCACAACGTGATGGTGTCCGGCGGGACCGGGTCCGGGAAGACGTCGCTGCTGAACGCCCTGTCCGCGGCCATTGCCGACACGGAACGGGTGATCGTGATCGAGGACTCGTCCGAACTGCGGCTCCTGAAGCCGCATGTCGTCTACCTGGAAGCCCGCCCCGCCGGCCCGGACGGCAAGGGGGCGGTGACGATCCGCGACTGCTTCGTGAACTCCCTGCGGATGCGGCCGGACCGCATCATCGTCGGCGAAATCCGCCGCGGCGAGGCACTCGACCTCATCCAGTCGATGCTCTCCGGCCACGACGGGGCGCTGAGCACCGTCCACGCCAGTACGCCGCTGTTGGCACTCACGCGGCTCGAAACCCTTTGCCTGATGAACGACGTCGGCTTACCGGTGTACGTCGCCCGCGCCCAGGTCGGCTCCGCGATCCACACGATCATCCAGGTGTCGCGGTTCCCGGACGGCTCTCGCCGTGTCCGCGAGATCAGCGAGGTGATCGGCCTCGGCCCGGACGACAAGTACGTCATGCGGCCGATCTTCAAGTTCGCCCAAACCGGCTTCGGCGACGACGGCAAGATCCTCGGCGAACTCCGCTGGACCGGCGAAGTGTCCCGCTTCGCGGAAGAGTTGCAGGAATCCCGCGCGATGCTGAAGGCCCTCTACCACTGCGAAATCCGCGACACCGCCGGCATCTGGGGCATGGCGTGAGGGGTAGGCGATTCAGCCCAGGTAGACGCGGTTCGCGGCCTGCCGATACGTCGCTTCCAGGTCGACCACGACCGATTGATCCCCGTCCAGCGGCAAAGGAAGCTCGGGCAGCGGTCGGCCGGGCGAAAGGAGTCGCTGCCAGACGGCGACCGGCGTTCCCATCGCGTCTCCGTTCGGGACGGGGCCGCCGACCCGATAGCTGACGGCGAACGGGGACGGGGTGGGCGGTTCGCCCAGGCCCAGGT
>CAYUHJ010000031.1:31927-42122 GCA_964444365.1 uncultured Alcaligenaceae bacterium
GGCCCAGGTCGTCCGACACCGCATCCGCGAATGAGAACCCGGCCGGTTGCGCGAACACGTCCACCAACATCAGGTGAACGCCCTGCCGCAAATACCCGATGTACCGCCCGGCGTACCGGGCCTTCGCATTCTGCCGGCCCTTGTTGCATGGGGAAACCAACTCGATCGCCGAGATGAGCTGCCCGTGCCAGTCGACGTGGAGGGCACGCTGGTTGTCGAGCGTAAACGTTGCCACGGTTTCGCGGTCGGGAGCGACTGCGGTCGTGGGTCACGGTGACCTGCCGCCGCCCGGCGAGCGGCTCGGTCATGACGATCAGGTTGGCCGTCCCGCGCGGGGTGTACTCGTAGTCCTCCTTGGCCGGTTGGCACGGCGACGGCGGGAGGGGGTCGGTCACAGGTCCCCGCAACTCCTTGCTCGCCTCATCGAAGCAGACCACCGGCCGGTTCGGGTCGTGCGGCTCCCCGCTACCCCATTCGGGAGGCACCCGCCCTTCTTCTGCCACGGTTTGAGGTCACTGTTTTGAGGACCCTAAGGATGGTGTCCTCGGACACCGACGCGACCACCGCCAACTCGACCCGCCTGTTCGCCCGCAACCGTGCCGACCACCGAGCCGCCCCGTCCGGGGTCGGGGAGCAAGCCAGGGCGATGACGGCCGCCTCGGCCTTCCCGTCGAGCAGCGGGGCGGCCCCCGGGCGGGGCTTGTCCGTCAGGGCGGCGTCCAGCCCGCCGGCCGCGAACCGCTTGCGGAAGTCTCCCCGGAGTCCGCCCGGACCGGGATGTGAACCCGGCTCCGCTCCCGGCGAGTGAGCGGGCCGCAATCTCGGTCCTTCAACGCCGCACGCGGGTCGTCGGACAGTTGGACCACGTGTCGCTTCGTCGTGCCCCACCTCCGGTGAGCTCAGGATAGGGAGGCAACCAGCAATCTCCTCAGCGGTGATGCACTACTGACTCCATCATGCGCAACGTTGCCCTTCACCCCGACAGCGAAATCTCCTGCAGTTCCGTCGCCCGGATGAACCCGTTCAACAAGTCCGCGTCGTGCTTCGCACGCACCAACTCCTCCACCACCCTGTCCCACAGTTCCTCCGTGTCGCTCGCCGCCAGGTTCGACAGCCGGCCGGACTTCGCCCAACCCCATACCCCCCTCGTCCAGGTTCAGCGTCGGGGCGTACGCCGGCCACTTCTCCGTCTTCACGCCGGGGTGGTCCGCCAGCCACGCCTGCACCACCCTGGCCATGTCGTGGATCGGACTTCGGTCCCACACCACCGTCAGAGGACCCGACCGGCGGTGCCGGTCGGCCAGGGAGTCCACCACCTGCGGGCCCTGGATCGAATGCGGATGCAACTCGAAGGACCGGTTCGGCTTCGCACGCACGGGGCTCAGCGTGATCGCGCTGATCGCCGACAGTCGGTCCCGGCGGTCCCACGCCGCCAGCACCGGCGTCCGACCCCGCGGGGCCAGGGCGCGACGCACCGTCGGCGTCAGGAAGAACCCGGATTCGTCGAGAAAAACAAGGTGGGCGTGCCGGTCCTTCGTCTCGCGAAGGATCCGAGGAAACTCGTCCCGGAGCCACCTGTGGACCTCCGCATCGTCGCGTTCGCGGGCTTTTCGACGCGGCTTCTGACGGGTCGACCTGAGCCGGTGCTTGAGGATGCGACGCACGTGCTCGGGGTGATCGTTGATGCCGAAGTGCCGGGCGATGAGCGTGGCGACGCGGGCGGCGGTCCAGAGTTCGTTGGGCCAGCCATGGTACTTCGCCCCTTTCAAGAGGAACCGTTCGAGTTGGGCGAGTTGGTCGTCGGCGAGGGCCGACCGGGGCGGGGGCGGCGGGACGGCATCGAGTCCGCCGGGCGTCTTGGCGGCGGTGACCCACCGGGAGACGGAGTTGGGGTGGACGCCGATCGCGGCGGCGACGGCCTTGCGGGAATGTCTCTGGGCGACGGCCTGGACCGCGTGTTCGCGGCGACGTTCGAGATCGCGGGGGTGTTCCGTAGGGTCTGCTCGTGGGGAGTTGGAGGGGCGAGAGCTCGGAACGGATTCGTTGCGCATGATGGAGTCAGTAAAAGCCTCTTCTCACTCGGACCCCGAGCGAGACTTGCCCCGAAATCACGCTCACCCCACGAAAACGCCCTCGACTCCCGCGTCAAACTCGGTGAACACCCGCGGCGTCTCATTCGGGGAGATGTTCTTCCCGAGGTAGGCCATCACCGTCGAGTTCGTGTCGGTCGAGACGCCGACTACGACATCCGCGAGGTTGTCGCCGTCCAGATCCTTCGCCGCGACCCGAACCCCACCGGTGCGGAGGGCCGGGTCCGCCGCGAAGAAGTCCGCCAGCAACTTCTCGGTGCCGGAACGGACCAGGGTCGCGGCATCCCAAATCAACACCCTAGGCCCGCCGTCCGGACCCCCGCCGAAGATCAGGTCCGCGAGCCCGTCACCATTGACGTCGCCGGCACTGACGTAGGCCCCGTTCCGCAACGTCGGCTCGAAGGCGAAGAAGTCCGGGAGGAGCCGTTGCGGTTGCCCGGCGAACGTCCCCGCCACGGCCTGGCCGTCGTAGATCGCGATGCGAGGGCCGCCGCCGGTCCCCGCCGCGACGACCAAGTCGGCGAAGCCGTCGCCGTTGACGTCGCCCAGGGCCACGCGGGCCCCGCCGCGGAAGTCCGGGTCGTCGATGCCCAAGAAGTCCGCGAGGACCGTGCCGGACCCGTTGAACACCGTAACCCGGGCACTGCCTGTGGTGTCGGCGGACACGGCGATTTCGGCCGTGCCGTCGCCGTCCAGGTCGCCGGCCGCGACGAACGCCCCGCCGGTGAAGGTGTCCTCGAAGGCGTCGAACGTCGTCATCGCGCCGGTCTTCCCGTCAACGACCGCGACCTGCACCCGGACGCCGGGGCCGGTGGCCACGATGGTGTCGGTCACGCCATCGCCGTTGACGTCCGCGGTGATCGGCCGGGCTCCGGTCCCGTTCCCGAACGGGTTGATGGTCGTCTTGACGGTGGCGTCGGGGTTGGAGACGGTCACGGTCCCCGGCCCGCCCGCCCCCGCTCCGGTGGCGTAGGTCGACTGGGCGTTCTGGTTCGGGTTGATCGGCGTGACAGGGGCGGCGGTGACGGTGACCGGGTTACTGGTGCCAGTCGCGACACCGGCGGTCGCGGTCAGGGTCTTGGTCCCGGCCGTGTCGATCGACAACCCGGTGAAGGAGGCAGTTCCACCGGAGTCGGCGATTACCGTCAGGGTTCCGAACAGGGTGCCGGTCCCGCTCAGGGACAGGGTGACGGACTGCCCCACAACCGGGTTCCCGAACACGTCTTGAACGGCCACGACGGTGGCAAACGTGTTCCCGATCGAGATCGAGTTCGGAGGTTGTGTCAGGAACGCGACTCTGTTCGCCGCGGCGGCGGCGACGGTGATCGGGTTGCTCGTCGCGGTGAGGACACCGGCCGTGGCGGTCAGGGTCTTGGTTCCGATAAAGTCGAGGGACAGCCCCGAGTAGGTCGCGACCCCCGCGGAGTCGGTGGTGGCGGTGAGCACTCCGGAGAGGGTTCCCGGTCCGGTCAGGGTCAAGGTCACCGTCTGCCCCGGGACGGGATCACCGAACGAGTTGGTGACCGTCACGGCGGTGCCGAACGTCGCACCGGCGGCGATCGAGTTCGGGGGTTGCGTTGAGAACGCAACAGCGGCCGCGACCGTGTTCGTCAGCACGACGTCGTTGCCGGACCCGCCGACGTAGCTGATGCGGAACTCGATTCCGTTGATCGTGACCAGGGCCCCTTCCGGCAGGCCGGCGAACGTCCCCGACACGGCGTCGGTGTCGTCGTTGTCGATCAGGACGATCGCGTTCGCGTTGGGAATCGCGATCGTCCCACCCGTCACCAGGTTCGCCCCGCCGAGCGCGACGGTGCCGGTGACGACGAGTTGGTCGTACTGGGTGCCGGGGGTGTCGCCGTCGACTTCGACCGCAAGGTTCGAGCCGGCGACGTAGGAGACGTCGCCCGTGTTCAAGACTCCCGGCGAGTTGCCCGGACTGACGGTGCCGCCGGACGCCACAGCGACCGTGCCCGCGACCGTGCCGGACCCGCCCAGCGTGCCGGTGTTGTTCACAGACACCGCACTTGCCCCGTCTGTCGAGCCGTTGACCAACAGCGTGCCGGTGTTGACGGTTGTCGTGCCGGTGTAGGTGTGGGTGCCGGTCACGGTGAGGGTGCTGGTTCCCAGCGTTCTCAGGCTGCCGACCCCGGAGATGTCGCCGGCGAAAGTGCTGTTCGAAGGGTTGTTGAACTGGAGGGCGGCGTTGTTGAGGACGTCCCCTGACACGCTCCCGTTGGCGACGCCGTTGCCGATCCGGAGGGTGCCGGCCGAGACCGTCGTGCCGCCCGTGTAGTTGCTCGTCCCGGTCAACGTCAGGATGCCGGCTCCTTCCTTGACGAGCCCACCGGCCCCGGTTCCGCCGCCCCCGACGACCAGGGTGGTCGCCCCGTTGAGGACGTCGATCGTTCCCCCGCCCGCGTTGAGGGTGAAGCCGCGGTCGGTCGCCACGCTTCCTGCCCCGGTGTAGCGAAGCTTCCCGCCGTCGAAGACGAGGTTCGATGCCGCGTTCGTCGACGCCCCGATGCCGCTGCTCGTGCCACCGTTCGCCAGCGTCGAGACGGCCAGCGTCCCACCGCTAAGTTTCGTCGCCCCGGTGTAGGTGTTCGAGCCGGTGAGCGTGAGCGTGCCCGGTCCGTCGAAGGTGAGGTTGAAGTTGTTCTCGTTCGCCCCCGGCCCGCCGAGTACGCCGCCGAAGGTGGAGGTGCCCGCTTGCCGGACGGTCAACGTCGTCGGCGTCGCCGCGCCGACGGTGATTGACGAACTGCCCGCGACACCGGCACCGGTGACCAGTGTCACGTTCGTGGACAGAGTCAGATTCGCGCTGGCCGTGATCGTGCCGGCCGCGGTCGCGTCGTCGCGGCCGATGACGAGCGTGGCCGCGGCGATGCGGTCGAGCTCGGCGTCGGTCAGCCCGAGGACGCCGGCGGCGTTCGTGCCGAGGTTGATCGCCCGGCCGACGGACACCGGGTGGACGATCACCGTCCCCGACGAGTTCAGCCCGCCGGACGTCAGCACGAGGTCGTCGGCGGTGACGGTCAGCAGCCCGCCCACGCTGGTCGCCGACCCTCGGTCGGAGATGGAGTTGTTGATGGTGAGGGTGCCGCCCGCGCCGGTGGTGAGCGACACCGGGGCCCCCGCGCCGGTCGAGTTGATGAGCGCGTCGCCCTGGATGGTGATGTCCCGCCCGGCGGTGGCCGTGACGCCGGTCCCGCCCTGCGCGTAGGTCTGGTTGGTGGCCACGATGTCCCGGCCGGCCGTCAGCGTCAGGACGGTGCCGGTCACGTCCCCAAAGTTCGAGCCGTTGCCGAGGAGCAGGTCCCGCCCCGCTTGCAACAGAAGGGTGCCGCTCGACGACCGCACGCCGTTGATCCCGGCCGCGGTCGTCAGGTCGGCCCCGCTGGCCGTGCTGAGCGTCAGGTCGGCGGCGTTGGTCGCCCCGGTCAGCCCGTCGACAGCGGCCACCAGCAGGTCCGTGGACGAGTTGAACACCACCGCGCCGGAGGTGCTGTTGGCCAGGGTGACGGTGGCGACGGCGTTCGCCCCGGCCAGGTTGATGCCGGTGGCCGCCCGCAGGGCCAGGTTGGAGGCGGCGACGGTTCCCGCGCCGGAGATGTTGGCCGGGGTGACGAGACTCAGGGTGGTCGCGTTGGCCGGGCCGACGGCGGCCGTCACGTCGATCCGGCCGACGGCGATGTCGTTCCGGCCGACGACCAGGGTGCCGGCGGTGATGCGGTCGAGTTCGGCGTCGGTCAGTCCGAGGACGCCGGCGGCGTCGGCCCCGCCGAGGTTGATCCGGGTGCCGGCCGTCCGCGGCCGGACGGTCACGGTGCCGGTTCCGGCCGAGACGGTCCCGGGCGTCGTCCCCGTGTCCACGCCCAGGCTGTCGGCCGTGACCGTGACGGCCGCGTTGCCCCCGCTGCTGATGGTGCCGCCGCCGAGGAGCGACACCCCCGTTACGCCCGCTCCGGTGACCGACACCGCCCCGCCCGCCGAGGTGATGCGGGAGTTGGCGTCGTTGACCGACACGCCGATGTGCCCGCCCCCGGTCCCGGCCCCGCCGGTCCCCGAGACGGTCACGGCCCCGGCCCCGCCGGCGGTGACGGTCGCGCCGGCGGCCACCACCACCCCGCGGTTGGTGTTGGCCGCGCCCGACCCGCCGCCGGCCCCGGTCACCCGCAGGTCGCCGCCGTTGGTGGTGATCGCCGAGTTCGTGTTCTGGAGGAACACCCCGTCCATCTGGGTGGTGCCGGTCGCCCCGCCGGTGCCGTCGACGGTGTTCAGCCCGGCGGTGCCGCCGACGATCTTGCCGCCGAACCGGAGCGCCACCCCTTGATTGAAGATGTCGTCGCCGTCCCCGCCGCGGCCGGTGACGGCCACGATACCGGTGCCGGTCGCCTGGACCGTCCCTCCGGAGACGAGAACGCCTCTCTGCCGGCCGCTCGAATCGGTCCCGCCGCGGCCGAGCACGGCGAGCGTGCCGGCCACCGTCTGGACGGTGCCCTCCACCTGGACGCCGGAGAAGTTCCCGGCCGTCGCCGTGGCCTGCCGGTTGGCCGACAGGGTCAGGTTGCCGGTGTCGGTGCTGAGGGTGGCCCCGGAGTTGACCAGGATGTTCCGGGCGGTGGTTACGCTCAGGTTGCGCGCCCCCGTGACCCCGGCCGACGCCGACACCGTCACCTGCCCGGTGGCAATG
The DNA here is from genome assembly GCA_964444365.1 of uncultured Alcaligenaceae bacterium. Lineage (GTDB taxonomy): Bacteria > Planctomycetota > Planctomycetia > Gemmatales > Gemmataceae > CAYUHJ01. The sequence continues at coordinate 38,714 of CAYUHJ010000031.1, forward strand.
TCGTCCCGGCCGATCGCAACCGTCCCGGCGGTGATCTGGTTCAACTCGGCCTGGGTGAGGCCGAGGGTGCCGGCAGCGTTGCTGCCGAGGTCGATCTGCCGGCCGGCGCTGGCCGGGCGGACGGTGACCGTGCCGGCACCGGCGTTGACGGGTTGGCCCAGCACCGCGTCGTCAGCGGTCAGCACGATGTCGCCGCTGGCGGTGGTGACATCGTCGCCCGCGGTGTTGACGGTGAGGGTGCCGGTGGTCTGCAGGTCGACTGACCCGGAGGTGGTCACGTCCACCCCCGAGAAGCCCGCGCTGACGCCGCCGACGGCCAGGTTGCCGGTGTTGCGGATCGTGACGCCGCCGGTGGCCGACTGCACCTCCAGCGAACCCACCTGCGTCGTGAGGTTCACGCCGGTGGCAGCGACGGCGGTCAGCGTGGTGCCGAACAGTGTCGCGCCGGTGTCGGTCGAGATCGAGCCGTTCGCGGACGAAAGTGCGATCGTGCCCTGCGGGGTGGCCGCACTGTTGTACGACCCGAGGAACCGTACGTTCCCGGCGGCCTGAACGTCAAGGTTGACCGTGGCGTTCGCGAAGCTGATTGCTGGCAGTTCGATGTTGCCGACGAGACCCACGCCTGATCCACTGCGGAAGCGGAGGGAGCGGGCGGACGCGATCGCTGCGCCTGAGCTAGCACCCAGTACAGGTGTGGTAATGTTGCCGGCCTCGGTGCCGCCGGTGCCGGTGGTAACGATCACATCCCCGGTCCCCAGCGCGGTGAACACGTCGAACAGGCTGAGGGCGGCCCCGGTCCCGGTGGCCTCGAAGGTGGTGACACCGGCCGACGCAGTGGTGGTGACGTTGGAGGTGACGCTGCTGAGAACGAGGTCGAATGCCGGGGTGATCCGGTCTTCGAGTACATCCATGCCGCGGCCGAGATGGACCGTGGCGACGGGGCGGCTGGTGACGGGGCAGGTCCAGAGCCGGCGGAGCCAGGAACGGGCGGGCATCGACTCACCTCGGGCACAGGTGCATGGCAAAAGCACCAGTTACTTTACTCCCTATCACTGCTTTCGCAAACGCCGCGGCACCCACGGGTCCTTTTCGGCAGCGGCGCATCCGACGGAGGCCGCAAGACCGACCATGCCGGCCACCTGCGACCCGCTTCGTGACGCGGGACGGACCGGGTGTTTTCAGTAGTACACGGCGATGCAGTGGATAGGCTCGCAGGGTCGATGGGATCGGAATTGGTTCGCAACGGCCCCAAAACACGAACCGGCCGACGGCAGCACATTCCCCCGATACGCTCCCGCCGGCCGGTGGTGATTCGTCGACTAGAGTCATTTCGGCCGTACCGTAGCGGGCACTCCGTAGCCGCAGTGCCGGATGTCGTTCTCGCACTCGTCGGCACGACACAGACCCTGCGCCGCTCCCAGGCCGGCTTGCAACGCCGGCACCGTGCGCCAACCGTCCGTCCGCAACACATGCTTCAACTTCGCGAACGCGATCTCGATCGGGTTCAGGTCCGGGCTGTACGGCGGGAGCAACCGCAACCGGCATCCGGCACCCTCAATCAACGACCGAACGCGGACCTGCTTGTGACACGGCCAGTTGTCCATGACCACGACATCCCCCGCCCGCAACGTCGGCACCAGCACCTCGCGGATGTAGGATTCGAAGCGATCGCCGTTCATCGGGCCATCCAGAATCTGACACGCCGTCAGGCCATCCACCCGCAAGGCCGCCGTGAACGTCAGGCTCTTGTCATGCCCGTGCGGCACGCGGCCGACCACCGGCTTCCCCTTCGGGCCGTCGCCGTACCGGCGGTCGAACGGGGTGGTGGCCGCGGTCTCGTCGACGAAGACGACGCGGCTCGGGTCCCGGTTCGGGGCGACGTTGTCCCGCCCGTCCTGACGGGCGGCGGCCGCGTCCGGCCGATCCGGCTCGGCCGCGCGGATCACCTTTGTTTGAGGGCGCAGCCCAAGTTCCGAACCGCGTACCACAGCGTCGAGAGGGCCACCTCGACGCCGAGTTCGCCCCGGAGTTCTTCGAGTGTGAGGTCGGGGGTGCGGTCCAAGAGTTCGCGGATCTTGGGGTGGTGCGGCAGGAGCTTGGCGGGTCGAGCCCGACGCACGCGGGGTGCGATTTCGCCCGTCCGTAGGCGTCGCTGGTTGAGTCGTCGGACCCAGGCGGTCGCGGCCGGTTGTCCGCCCTCGGGTTCTTCGGCGGGCCGACGCTGACGTTCGCACTCCTACCCGGCTCGCCCGCCATCGGTGCGGGTACGTCGACCGGAGCACCCGCCACCGATCAACGCGGCTTCACCCGCACTGGGGCCATCGACATCGGGGCATTCCAAACCGGACCGCTGGTCGTCAACACCACGTTCGACAGCAACACGTCGGGAAGCTCTTCCGGGAAGTTGAGCCTGCGCGAAGCGATCAACCTCGCGAACATCCGGCCCGGTGCAGACGCGATCACGTTCGACTACACCATGTTCGGCACGCCGCAAACGATCGCGCTGGCCGGTACCCAACTGGCTCTCACCGACACCACCGGAGAAACGACGATCGCCGGACCAACCGCCGGCGTGACGGTATCCGGGAACAACGCAAGTCGGGTGTTCTTCGTCGCCGCCAGTGCGTCCGGCGACATTACCGGGCTGACCATCAGCGGTGGAAAGGTTACGGCCTCGAGCGAGGGCGGCGGGGTGCTTAACCAGGGCACCCTCTTCCTCACCGACTGCACCCTTTCGGGGAACACCGCTGACGCAGGTGGAGCACTGTCCAGTGCTGCGTTCGTTAGCTCCGCGACGGTCACGCTCACCAATTGCACCCTCTCTGGGAACACGGCAGCTAGCGGAGTCGGTGGTGCGGTCTCCAACTTTTCCGGCGCGAGTGGTGTAACTGCGACAATCACCTTCACCAACTGCACGCTCTACGGGAACTCGGCCAACGACAACGGCGGCGGTCTTTCCAACGTTGCGGGCAGTGGCACGGCGACCGCGACTCTGACGAATAGCATCGTGGCCGGGAACACCGCCTCCAAAAACGCGGACATCTCCGGTACTGTCACTGGCTCGAACAACCTGATCGGCACCGGCGGGTCCGGCGGGCTCGTCGATGGCGTGATCGGCAACCCCGTGGTGGACAGGGTTACAAGCAAAAACAAAAAGCTCTAAGAGTCTATCCGGGAAGCTACGGTGACCGTAAAGTGAGCTGGAAATACCAATTCCGCGCACATTCCGACGGGAAGGATTCCGTCCATGCGTTCTCGATATTCGACCGATCTCACCGATGAGCAATGGACGATTCTTGAGCCACTGATTCCACCCGCCCGCTCCGGTGGACGGCCTCGCACCATCGACATGCGAGAGGTTCTGAACACCATTCTGTATCAACAACGATCGGGCTGCCAATGGGATTTG